>DASYBX010000211.1:0-16399 GCA_036500495.1 Caulobacteraceae bacterium | reverse complement strand
TCCGATCCCCTGGCCGACGAGCTCGACAAGGCCGGGGTCAGCCTGATCCGCCTGGCCACCCCCACCACCGACGACAAGCGCCTGCCCCAGGTGCTGCGCCGCACCTCGGGCTTCGTCTACTACGTCTCGGTCGCCGGGGTGACCGGGGTCAAGGAAGCCGACGCCGACGCGGTCCGCCCGGCGGTGCAGCGGGTCAAGGCCGCCTCCAAGCTGCCGGTGGCGGTGGGCTTCGGCGTGCGCACGCCCGAGCGCGCGGCGGCGGTGGCCCGCATCGCCGACGCCGTGGTCGTCGGCTCGGCCCTGGTGGACGAGATCGCGGCGGCGCTCGAAACCGGCCAGGACGCCGCACCGAAAGTGCTGGCAAGGGCGCAAGCCCTGGCGCAGGCTGTCCGCGGCGCCCGTAAAGCAACCGTCGAGGCGTGAGCATGGCCAAGGCTCCCAAGCCCCACAAGGACAAGCCCGAGAAGCCCGCCAAGGCCGCCGATTCCTCGGCGCTGCGCGAGCGGGGCAGCTGGCTCGCCCGCTTCGCCCCCGGCGTGCGCGCGCCCGGCAAGGCCGAGCCCCGGCGCGAGACGCCCGACAACCTGTGGGTCAAGGATCCCGACACCGGGGAGATGATCTATCGTCCGGACCTGGAGGCCGCCTGGTGGGTGACGCCGTCCGGCCGCCACATGCGCATCGGGCCCAAGCTGCGCTTCGCCTACACCTTCGACGACGGCGCCTTCGAGGCCCTGCCCACTCGGCCAGTGGTCGAGGATCCGCTGAAGTTCGTCGATGACCGGCCCTACGTCGACCGGCTGAAGACCGCGCGCAAGGCCACCGGCCAGCCGGACGCCATGGCCATCGGCTATGGCCGCATCTGCGGCGTGCCGGCCGTGGCCCTGGTGCAGGACTTCGCCTTCATGGGCGGCTCCCTGGGCATGGCCGCGGGCGAGGGCTTCATCGCCGCCGCCGAAGCCGCCATCAAGCGCAAGGCGCCGCTGGTGGTGTTCACCGCCGCGGGCGGGGCCCGGATGCAGGAGGGCGCGCTGTCGCTCATGCAGATGGCGCGCACCACCCTGGCGATCCAGGAGCTGAAGGCCGTCCGCCTGCCCTACGTCGTGGTGCTCACCGACCCGACCACCGGCGGCGTCACCGCCTCTTACGCCATGCTGGGCGACATCCACCTGGCCGAGCCCGGCGCCATGATCGGCTTCGCCGGCCCGCGGGTGATCGAGGAGACCATCCGCGAAACCCTGCCGCCGGGCTTCCAGCGCTCGGAATACCTGGTGGACAAGGGCATGGTCGACCGGGTGACGCCCCGCAAGGAGCTGCCGGCGACCCTGGGCGCGATCCTCGGCGTCCTGATGGCGGGCCGCGCCCGGGCCGCCTAGTGACCGACCACCTCCGCGCCCACGACGCCGCGCTGGAACGCTTGTGCGGGCTGCATCCCAAGAAGATCGACCTGTCGCTGGACCGCATCCAGGCCCTGCTGGAGGCGCTCGGCCGGCCGCAGGACCGCCTGCCGCCGGTGATCCATGTGGCCGGCACCAACGGCAAGGGCTCGACCTCGGCCTTCCTGCGCGCCATCACTGAGGCCGCCGGGCTGAAGGTCCACGTCCTGACATCGCCGCACCTGGTGCGTTTCGTCGAACGCGTCCGCCTGGCCGGGACCCTGATCACCGACGAGGCCTTCGCCGAAATCCTCGGGCGCGTGGAGGCGGCCAACGCCGGCAAGGAGATCACCTTCTTCGAGATCGTCACCGCCGCCGCCTTCGTCGTTTTCGCCGAGACCCCGGCGGACCTGCTGATCCTCGAAGTGGGCCTGGGCGGCCGCTACGACGCGACCAATGTGATCGGCGCTCCCGCCGTGTCGGTGATCACCCCGGTCGACTACGACCACAAGGAGTTCCTGGGCGAAGACCTCGGCGGCATCGCCGGGGAGAAGGCCGGGATCATCAAGGCCGGGCGGCCGGTGGTGGTCGCGCGCCAGGCCGAGGTCGCCGAGGCGGTGATCGAGGCGGAGGCCCAGCGCCTGGGCGCGCCCCTGGCCCTGATGGGCCGCGACGTCGACGCCTGGTCCGAGCGCGGCCGGCTGATGGTCCAGGACCAGCAGCGCCTGCTCGACCTGCCCATGCCCTCGCTCTACGGCCCGCATCAGGTGGACAACGCCGGCCTGGCCGTGGCCGCCGCCCTGGCGCTGAACGACCCGCGCATCACCGACGCCGCCTTCGAACAGGGCGTGGCCTCGGCCGAATGGCCCGCGCGCATGCAGCGCCTCACCGCCGGCCCGTTCGGCGAACTGGCGAAGGCCAGGGGCTCGGACCTGTGGCTCGACGGTGGCCACAACCCGCACGGCGCCCGCGCGGTGGCTGGAGCCCTGGCGGATCTCGCCCGGGACGGCCGGCCCGTGGCCCTGGTGGCCGGGACCCTGTCGAACAAGGATGCGGTGGGCTTCTTTTCCGCCTTCAAGGCGCTGAACCCCAAGGTCTTCGCCACCGGCTTCGAGGCCGATGCGGCCGCCACCGCCGAGGCGACCATGGACGCCGCGCGCATCGCGGGGCTCCAGGCCGAGGCGGTCGGCTATCCCCTGGAAGCGGTGCGGCGCGCCCTCGATGCCGAAGGCGTGCCGCCGCATGTGCTGATCTGTGGTTCGCTCTACCTGGCCGGCGAGGTGCTGGCCGCGAGCGAGGTCACTTGGCCCAACTGACCGACGCTCAAGTAGCGAAGCGGTAGCGCCAAGAAGATCAGGCCACGTCCTCGGCCTTGACCCCGGTCTCGTTCAGCCACTCCAGGATCTTCTGCTTGGGCATGGCGCCCACCTTCATCGAGGCCATCTGGCCGTCGCGGAACAGCATCAGGGTGGGGATGCCGCGCACGCCGTAGCGCGAGGGGACCGTCGGGCTCTCCTCGATGTTGACCTTGGCGATGGTCACGGCGCCGCCCAGTTCTTCGGAGATCTGGTCGAGGGCGGGGGCGATCTGCTTGCAGGGGCCGCACCATTCGGCCCAGAAATCCACGAGGACCGGCGTGCTCGATTGCAGCACGTCCTTTTCGAAACTCTCGTCGGTCACCTTCACGGTGCTCATCTTACGGCTCCCATCAGAGGGCGGCCGCCAAACTCGAGCGGCCTCAGGTCCTGCCATGTAGGTCCCACGGCCTTAGGTATCAACCGAACGGGCGAGTCCGGAAAGGGCTGCCGCCGTCAAGTTTTCTGGTATCGGCATCAGCCGAGGTCCATCGGTCCACACCAGGGCCGCCTCCACCGCCCGGTCGGGGAACAGGGTCTGGAGCACCGCCACATAGACCGCCATCTGGCGGACGTAGGCAGGGTCGGCGTCGTCGATGCGGGCGGGCGCCGGGCGGTTGGTCTTGAAGTCGATCACCAGCACCCGGCCGGGCTCGACCAGCAGCCGGTCCACCCGGCCGGAGATCGGGCCGACGCCCAGCGCCAGTCCCGCCACCGCAACCTCGGCCCGCGAGCCCGGGCCGAACACGGCGGCGAACCGCCCGTCGTTCAGGACTCCGAGCGCCGCAGCCGCCATCTCGCCCCGCTGGACGTCGGTCAGGTCGCGCTCGCGAGCCAGCAGGCGTCGGGCGGCCGCCTCGCGATCGGGGGGGGCGATGTCGGGCAGGAGTTGAAGCAGCCGGTGGATCAGGTCGCCCCGCCGCCAGCGGCCAAGGCCCTGGGCTTCGGCGAGCGGCGACGGGGCGGGGCCGAAGTCGGGCTCATCGTCACCGAGGCGCGAGGGCGAGACGAAGCGCGGGGCGCTTTCCGTTGCCGGACGTTCGGCAATCCAGGCCGGCGAGGCGCTCTTGCCGGCGGACGAGGGAGCCCAGGGCGCGGCGCTCGCCGGGTCGGGGCCGAAGCGGCGGACCTCCCCGTCCAGCGTGCGCACCTCGACCGCGATCTCGGGTCGGGTGAAGGCCGCCTCGGCCGCCGCGTACCAGCCGCCGACGTTCTCGATCTTGTCGCGGGCGTTGATGCGGCCGGCCAGCACCAGGCGGTCGCGGGCGCGGGTCAGGGCCACGTAGAACAGGCGCTGGGCCTCGTGCTCCTCCTTGCGCTCGCGGGCGTCGCGCGCTTCCCGGCTGGCGGCGCAGTCGGCCTTCTTGGTCGGCGCCCACAGGAACCCGCCCCCATCTTCTTTTGTGCTGGCGGTATGCAGCAGGGCCGAGCCGCGGGCGGTGCGCTTCAGGGTGGTCTCGGGCAGGAACACGATCGGCGCCTCAAGACCCTTCGCTCCGTGCACGGTCATCACCCGCACCTCGCCGCGCGCACCCTCCATCTCGCGCTTCACGGTGATGTCGAGGCTGGCGAACGCCTGGACCAGCCGCTCCAGGTCGGCGATCCCGGCGCGCTCGGCGGCCAGCACCTGGGCCAGATATTCGTGCAGCACCTCCTCAGCCTCGGCGCCCAGGCGCGTGAGGATGCGGGCGCGCACCGAGCGGCCTTGCGCGTCGGTCCAGCCGAGCAGGCGGGAGAAGAAGTCGAACGGCCGGCGCGAGCGGCCCTCGGCCCGGCAGCGGGCCAGGAACCCGGCGGCTTCGGCCCAGAGCGGCCGCTCCGCCGCCCGCGCCTGCAGCGTGCGCCATAGGCTGTCCTCGCGGCCGTGGGCCAGGCTGAACAGATCCTCTTCCCCGAGGCCGAGGAACGGCGCCTTGAGCAGGGCGGCCAGGGTCAGGTCGTCGTCCTCGAACTGGACGAAGCGGGCCAGGGCCATGAAGTCGTCGAAGGCGATGTGGGCTGACAGGCTCAGCCGGTCCGCGCCGGCCACCGGAACGCCGCGCCGCTTCAGCGCGCGCAGGATCTCCTCGAACAGGGAGCGGCGGCGGCGCACCAGGATCAGCACATCGCCGAAATGCGCCCCGCGCCAGACCCGCGTCTCCTTGTCGAACACCGCATCGCCCCGCGCCACCAGGGCCTGGATCTCGGCCGCGATCTTCTCGGCCAGACGCCGGTTGGCGCTGTGGGCGCCTTCGAGGTCGAGCGGCTCGTCCCAGGCTTCGCGCTCCTCGCCGGGTTCCTCGCGCATCAGGGGCCACAGGTCGACGCAGCCCGCGTCGCTTCCCCGCATGGCCAGGTGACGCACGACCGCCTCGCCGCTCGGCGTCGGCACGCCGGCCCAGAGGTCGCGGTCGGCGAACACGGCGTCGACGAAGCCCAGAACCTGGGGCGTGGAGCGGAAAGAGGCGATCAGGGGCACATGAGCCGAGGCGCGGCCCACCGCCTCGATCTCGGCGTGGTAGGTGGCGGTCTCCACCCGCAGGCGCTCGGGATCAGCGCCCTGGAACGAGTAGATCGACTGCTTCTCGTAGCCGACGATGAACAGGGTGCGCTCCAGGTCCAGCCGGAAGCGGGGCGAGCCTTCGCCGGCGAAGAACTCCGAGGTCAGGGCGCGCAGGATCGCCCACTGCTCGGGCGCGGTGTCCTGGGCCTCGTCGACCAGGATGTGGTCGATGCCGCCGTCGAGCTTGTAGAGCACCCAGGCCGCGTCGGCCCGGCGGGTGAGCAGTTCGCAGGTCTTCAGGATCAGGTCGGCGAAGTCCAGCGCGCCGCGCGCCCGCTTGGCCTCGGCGTAGGCGGTCACATAGGCCTGGGCCAGGATCAGGGCGTGGACGGTGTCCTCGGCGACGCGGGCGGCGCGGTGTCGCTCGCGCAGCTGTTCCAGGTGGTCCTGGTCGTCGAGCAGGCGCGAGCGCAGATCCTCGCGGGACTTGAGGCCGGAGGACTTGGCGACCCAGGTGGCGGGCGAGCCGTCGCCGCCCTCGGTGAACATCACGGCCAGGGCCTCGGCGAAGGCGCGTGTCTCTGCGGCGAGCTTCAGCTTGGCGGCGCAGGCCGCATCGGTCTTGCCGCCGGAAGCCAACAGCGCCTCGGCGGCGGCGCGCCACACGCCGAGATCGATCGCCGCCATGGCCTCGGCCTCGACATCCGCCTCGCTGGTCGGGCCATTGAAGCCGCAGCGGCCCCAGACGTCGGCCGCCGCCTCCCCACCGCAGCGTTCCAGATAGTCGGCGATGGCCGCGCGATGGGTCTCGAAGGCGGTGAACATGGCCTGGAAGTCGTCGAAGGCCAGGGCCACCGACAGGCGGGCGTAGGCGTCGGCCAGGACGCTCGCCCCCAACTGGACCAGTTCGGCCATGCTTTCGCGCGCCTCGCCGGCGATCTCGTCCGCGTCGCGGTCGTCCATCACCTTGAAGCCCGGCGAGACCCCGGCCTCGAGCGGGAAGCGCTTGAGCAGCTTCTCGCAGAAGGCGTGGATGGTCTGGATCTTCAGTCCGCCGGGCGTCTCCAGGGCCCGCGCGAAGAGGGCGCGGGCGGCCGACAGCTCGGCGGACGTGAACACGTCCTCGTCCACGCCCTGCAGGCTCGCCAGGTGGCGGCGCAGGTCCTCGTCCTGCATCACCGACCAGTCGCCCAGGCGCTGGAACAGCCGCCGCTGCATCTCCGCCGCCGCCGCCTTGGTGTAGGTGACGCACAGGATCGCCTCGGGCTGGGCATGGCCCAGCAGCAGCCGCGCCACCCGGTCGACCAGGGTGGTGGTCTTGCCCGAGCCGGCGTTGGCGGTGACGAATATCGAGGCCTTGGGGTCCGCGGCCTGGCGCTGGGCGTGACGAGGGTCGGCAACCGTCATTCGCCCTCCTCCTCGGCCGCCGCCCATTCGCCGACCCGCGCCAGGTGGTCATAGTCGCTGCCGTAGGTCTTCACGAACTGGGGGGCGGTGCGCGAGCGGTAGGGATGGGTCTCGTCCTCGTAGCGCAGGACCAGCGTCTCCAGGCCTGCCCACGCCGTCTCGGGCAGGGCTTCGGCGTCGGCCTCGCCCGCCACGGGCGCGATCTCCTCGCCGGCCGGGTCGCGGCCGGTGACGCGCACATAGACGAGGTCGCCGGGCGGGCGCTGGCCGACCGCCTTGAAGCCGCCGCGGGCGATGATGGCGGCGGTGAGGGTGAGCTGGGGCGAGAAGCCGGTCTTCATCTGTTTCTTGGACGGAGCCATGCCGGTCTTGAAGTCCAGCACATGGGCGCGGCCGTCGGGCGCCACCTCGATGCGGTCAGCCTTGGCGGTGATGGTGAATGGTCCTCGCGGCGTGGCGAACTGGGCCTGGCCGGACTGTTCGACATGGACCTGCCGCCCGTCGGCCCGCCGCCGTTCCTCCATCTCGCCGACCCACACTGCTGTCTCCTCCGCGAGGGCCGTTTCACGGGCGAGGGCGGAGGCCGGCGCCCCGGCGCGGGCCAGTTCGGCCATGTAGAGCGCTGCGAAGCGGGCCGGCGGGGCGGGCCATTCCTCGGCATAGACTTCGAAGGCGGCGTGGATGGCGGTGCCACGCGCGCGCTGCTCCATCGGCTCGTCGGGCCTCGGCATCAGGTAGAGGCCGAGCGCATAGCGGGCGTAGACGGCGTAGGGGTCGCGGGTCAGGGCCTCGGCCTGGGTCACCGGCAGTTTCAGGGGGCGGGCGGCGAGCGGCGGGGCGAAGGCGGCGCGGGGGAGAGGGGCGTAGGGCCCGGGCTCGTCCAGCGCCTTGGCCCAGGCGAGCACTTCGGGCCGGCCCGGCAGGGCGACGCCCGCCCCGCGCGCCAGGGTCTTGAGCCGCCACAACCAGCGCGACTCCACCGCCGGCGCGCCCTCGCGGCGCTCGGCGTGCAGCAGATAGACCTCGGGCGCGCAAGCCGCCTGGGCGAAGTCGTGGGCGGAGAGGCCGATGCGGCGCTCTGGCGGCGGCAGGCCCAACGCGCTGCGCATGGGCCGCGACAGGAACGGGTCGATCGGCGCGCCCTGCGGCCAGACGCCTTCCTCCAGACCGGCCAGGATCAGGCGGTCGGCGCGCACCAGGCGGGCCTCGATGGCGCCGAGGATGCGCAGGCGCGGATGGGTCGCGCCGCCCGAGCGCACCGTGGCGCCGGCCATCAGGCTTTCGATCAATCGCGCGAAGCCGAGGCCGTCGGTCTCGGGCAGGCCGGCGCTTTCGGTCAGCAGGGCGGCGACCAACTGCGCCGCCGCTTCGCCGCCGGGGCCGGCCCAGAGATTCCCGGCGTGGCCCGCCTCGTCCGCCGCGATGGCCTCCGCCGTCTCGGCCAGGGCGCGAGCGCGGGCCGAGGCCGGCAGGATGGCGTCGGGATCGGTCAGGCCGGCCAGGGCCTGACGCAGGTGGTGCAGCAGGTCGGCCGCGCCCACGTCGCCGGCCTTGGCCAGCCGCGCTTCGAGAGCGTCCCAGCCGCTCGGCCGCGGGCCACGCAGGCCGTGCTGTTCCAGGGCGATCAGGGCGAGAGCCCGGTCGCCGCCGAGGCCCAGGCGCGTCATCGGGTGTTTGAGCAAGGCCAGCAGCCGCACCGGGTCGCAGGGGTCGAGGGCGGCCCGGGCCAGAAGGCCGAGCAGCACGCCGGCCGGACAGTGGGCCAGGGGCGCGCCGGCCGAGGAGTCGGCCTCGATGCCCCAGCGCGCCAGGCGCGCCGAGACGCGGCGGGCGAGGTCGCGGTCCGGCGTGACGAGGGCGGCGGTCATTCCCGGCGTCTCCAGGGCCTCGCGCAGTAGCAGGGCGGCGGCGGCGGCGGCCTCCTCCTCGGTGGGCGTGGCGATCAGGCTGAGGCCGGAAAGGCCGAGCGCGATCGGGTCGGCGCCCTCCGCCAGGCCCTCGCGGCGGATCTTGGCGATCTGGTCGCGCCAGTCGGCGGTCTCGTCGGCCGGTCGCAGGGCCTCGTTGACCAGCCGCCGGCGCCAACGGCCCCGGAACTGACTGGAATTGGCTTCGCCTTCGACTTTGGACATGGGCCACAGCCAGACGTCGGAGCGGTCGAGCCGGTGGAGGGCGAGCAGGGCCTTCATGGTCCACTGCGGGTGCTGCTGGTCCCGGTCGACCGCCGCCCAGGCCTTCTCGGCCAATTCAAGGTCGAGGCCCGGCAGGACGACGGCGCCCAGCGGCGCTTTCGCCACGGCGCCGAGCAGGCCCGCCGTGGCGGGCGCCGAGCCGGTCGAGCCGGCGGCGATCAGGGGCGTCTGCGGCGGATTGTCCGTCCACTGATGTTCAAGCAACCGCAGCAGGCGCACGCGCCGCTCCGACACGTCGATCAGGCCGAGCTCGCGCAGGCGTCGGGGCCAGGCGTCCAGCGCGATCTTCAGGAAGTCGGCAGACTTGCGCCAGTGCTCGGCCATCTCGGCCGGGGCCAGGGCGTCGATGCCGGCGCCGTCGGCCTCCTCGATCTGCAGGCTATCGAGGAAGCCGGCCAGGGCGTCGGCCAGCTCCAGGGCGGCCGAGGCGTCGAGCGGGCGGTCGAACAGATGGCCGTTCTCGGCGACCAGCCGGGCCAATTCGAATCGACGGCGGTAGGGCGAGACGGCGGGGGGCAGGTCGAGCGCCAGGTCGCCGGGCTCGAACGGCGGCTCGCCTTCGTCGAGGTCGCCGAGCGCGCGCACCTGGGGCAGCAGCACGGCCTTGCCGCCAGAGACGGTGAGGAAGGCCTCGGCCAGGGCGCGGGCGCCGCGCCGGGTGGGGGTGAGCACCACCGCCTCGGTCAGGGCCTCGGGGCCCAGGGGCGCCAGGGATTCGGCGAGGCCGCGGGCGAGGTCGAGGGTGAACGGCCGGTGGGCCGGAATGGTGAACCAGCGCGGCCCTGGCCTGGCGAAGGGGCCGCCCGGGGCCGCCCCGCGGCTCACGCGGGCGCCTTGGCCGCGTCGAGGTAGAGGAGGTGCTCGGCCGCCTCGCGCGCGTCCGGATCGGAGATGTGCATGTCGAAGCCGTCCATCACCGCGCCATGCAGGCGGCCCTCCGCGGAGAGGCGCTTCCAGGTCGGCACCACGGAGACTGGCCCCTCGCCGAGGCCCGCCAACACGGCCGGATCGAGGATCTGGAAGCCGATGTTGTTGAACGGGGGCAGGGGATTGACCGAGTTGGAGTGGGTCAGCCGGCCCTGGTCGTCGCGCAGGAACCCTTCCGGCCGCTCGAAGCCGCTGGAACGGTCGCGGCTCGCGAGCAGGATGCAGATGTCCATCCGCGCCGGGTCCCAGGCCTCCGCCAGGCTCTGCAGCGCCGGCTTGTCGCCCTCGATCCAGACGTTGTCGGTGTTGGCGATGAAGATCGGCTGATCGCCCAGCAGGGGCAGGGCGTGGATGATGCCGCCGGCGGAATCGAGCAGGCCCGCGCGCTCGTCGGAGATCAGGATGCGCGGGAAGCTGCGGCGCGCCAGGTGATCCTCCACCATGTCGGCGAAGTGGTGGACG
This sequence comes from Caulobacteraceae bacterium, assembly GCA_036500495.1. Classification (GTDB taxonomy): domain Bacteria; phylum Pseudomonadota; class Alphaproteobacteria; order Caulobacterales; family Caulobacteraceae; genus BOG-938. Next base: position 6,201 of record DASYBX010000211.1, on the reverse strand, counting down.
TTGACCACGGCGGTCTCGACCCCCGCCTCGGCGAGGCGGTCGAGCGTGTGGTCGATCAGGGTGCGCCCGGCGACCTGGATCAGGGCCTTGGGCCGGTCGTTGGTCAGCGGCCGCATGCGGGTGCCGAGGCCCGCCGCCAGGACCATGGCCATTCTTGGCGCGCTGCCGCTTCGCTGATCGAGCGCGTTCATCGACGGGCCTCCGGGGGGACGTGCCGGTCGAACCAGCGCTTGAGGTCGGCGAGCGCCGGGTTTGCGAGGTTCCGCTGCAACTGGCCCCACATGCGCGGCATGAACTCCTGGTAACGAGGCTTGCCGTCGCGGGCGATCAGGCGGGCGAAGACGCCGAGGATGCGCGCCTCGTTGAGCGCCGCCAGGGCCGCGTAGTCGGCGAGGAAGGCCTCGCGGTCGAGGCCGGGGCGTTGGTGGAAGTAGCGCTGAAGCGCGGCTCGCTCCAGTTCGGGCGAGACGTCGCGGCGCGCGTCCTGAAGCAATGAGTGCAGGTCCCAGCTCGGATGGGCGAGGACCGCGTCCTGGAAGTCGATCATGCCGACTCGCGCCGCGCCCGAACGCCCGGGCAGCCACAGCAGGTTCTCGGCGTGGAAGTCGCGGTGGGCGAAGACGGCGGCGCCGGCCTCGCCGCGCGCGGCGATGTCGGTCCACAGGCCATCCCATTCGGCGCGGGCCTCGGGGCCGAAATCGAGCGTCGGACTGAGCCTGGGCTGCCATTCGACGAACAGGTCCGCCCCGGCCTTCAGGGCCACGGCGTCGTAGGCGAGCAGGGGCCAGGACAGGCCGCCGGCAGCCAGCATCTCAGGCGGCTTGGTCTCGTGCAGGCGGGCCTGGGCGTCGATGGCGGTGAAGTAGAGCTCGGCCTCGTCCTGGCCCTGCTCGATCATGCGGGCGAAGACGCCCTCGCCGAAATCCTCGATCACCGCCAGGCCCTGTCCGGCGTCGAGGGCCTCGATGGCCGGGGCCGACAGGCCCTGGCCGCGTAGGAAGGCGGCGGTGGCCGCGAAGGCGTCGACCCGCCCGGCGGCCAGGCGCGCCATGGCGTTCCACCCGGCCGTCCTGCGCTCGGCTTCAGACCAGGCCGGATCGCAGACCGGGCTTTCGGCCAGCGGCGGGGCGTCCATCAGCATCAGCGTGCCGCCCGAGGGCAGGCGCAGGCGCTCGTAGCGGCGGGTGGAGGCGTCGCCGGGCAGGGGCTCGCGCGCGGCGTGGGCCAGGCCCGCGGCCTCGAGGAATGCGACCTTGGCCTCCTCACGCAACGGTGCCCGGTCGATCACGCCAGAATCCATAGCCTCAGAACTCAAGCTTGCGGCCCTTCCAGGCTCCGTGGGGAGTCAGGCATGCCCTGCGCCCCACCCCGTCGAAGGCGATTTCTATATCGAGTCGGTCCGGCGGCAGACGCCCGCCGAGCCGTTCGGGCCATTCGATCACCGCCGCCCCCTCTTCCAAGGCCTCGTCCAGCCCGATCTCGAAGGCCTCGTCGGCCCGCTCCAGGCGGTAGAGGTCGAAGTGCGCCAGCGGGAAGTGCAGCCCCGTGTAGAATTGGACGATTGTGAAGGTGGGGCTGGGCACGTCTTCGTGAGGCGTGGTCAGGGCCCGCACCAGGGCCCGCGCCAGGGTGCTCTTGCCCGCGCCGAGCGGGCCGGTCAGGCACACCGCGTCTCCCGGCTTCAGCGCCACCGCCACCGCCGCGCCCAGTTGGCCGGTCGCCTCGGCATCGGACAGGTCAAAGGTCAATTCCGCAGTCATCGAGCGCGGCTTAGCGTTCTTCGCCGGGCGTGGGAATGCGGCTTCCCTTCGCGCCCGGCCCGCGCTAGGCGCAGGTTGATGCCGACATCGCTGCGCACCGCCTATCGTGAGCGTCTGGACCAGGGCCTCATCCAGCCCGACCCCGCCCAGGCGGCGGCGGTGGAGTGCCTGTGCCGGCTGGAGGGCGAGCTGAACGCCCTGCACGAGCCGTCCTTCCTGTCGTTCCTCAAGAAGCCCAAGGCGCTGAAGGGCGTCTATCTGTGGGGGCCGGTGGGGCGCGGCAAGTCGATGCTGATGGACCTGTTCTTCGACTCCGCTCCGGTGGAGAAGAAGCGGCGCGCCCATTTCTACGCCTTCATGGCCGAGGTGCACGGCCTGATCGACCAATGGCGCAAGGGCGATGCGGCCGAGCGCCGGCGGGTGTTCGGAGAGAACAGGGGCGACGACCCGATCGCGCCCACCGCCGTCCTCATCGCCTCTCAGGCGCGTCTGCTGTGCTTCGACGAGCTGCAGGTCACCGACATCGCCGACGCCATGATCCTGGGCCGGCTGTTCGAGGCCCTGTTCGAGGCCGGGGTGACCCTGGTCGCCACCTCCAACCGGCCGCCGGACGACCTCTACAAGGACGGCATCAACCGCCAGCTGTTCGTGCCGTTCATCGACCTGATCAAGGAGCGGATGGACGTGGTGGGCGTGCAGGGGACCAGCGACTACCGCCTGGACCGGCTGCGCGGGGCCGAGGTCTATCTGGCGCCCGAGGACGAGGCGCACCGGGCGGCGTTCGACCGGCTGTGGGCCGACCAGCTCGATGGACAGCCCGAGACGCCCGCGGGGCTGGAGGTGCTGGGGCGCAAGCTGACCTTCAAGCGGACCATGAGCGGGCTGGTGCGCGCCACCTTCGAGGAACTGTGCGTCACGCCGCTGGGGCCGCAGGACTATCTGGCCCTCGCCGGCCGCTTCCACACGGTGTTCCTGGAGAACCTGCCCAGGCTCGACCCGGCCCGGCGCAACGAGGCGCGCCGCCTCGTGACTTTGATCGACGAGCTCTACGAAGCTGAGGCCAAGCTGGTGGTGCTGGCCGAGGCCGAGCCCGACGCCCTCTACCCCTCAGGCGACGGCGCCTTCGAATTCGAACGCACCGCCTCACGCCTGCAGGAGATGCGCTCGGCGGCGTGGCTGGAGAAGGTGAAGGGGTGAGCCCTATGGCGGCATCTCCCGCTGGCGGGAGAGGTGTCAGCGAAGCTGACGGAGAGGGCATTCAGGCGCGGGGCCGGGTTCAGCCCGTAGTTCAAGGGCGGCGGCGGCGGAATGCCCTCTCCACCACTTCGTGGTCCCGCTCCCCCGCGAGCGGGGGAGGCCGCGCAGGTCAAGCCGCGACTTTGCTTTCGTTGACCGCCTCGTTGAGGATCTGATCCAGCGAGATCAGGCTGATCATGCGCTCGTCGACCTGCAGGAAGCCGCGCACCACGCTTCGGGCGTCGCCGCCGATCTCCGGCAGGGGCTGGATGCGGTCGGGGGTGACGGCGAAGGTCTCGCACACGGCGTCCACCACCAGGCCCACCGAATGGTCGCCGACATTGGCCACGATGATCACGTGGCGGGCGGTGGGCTCGGATGTCTGCATGCCGAGGCGCGCGCCGAGGTCGATCACCGGCATCACCGCGCCGCGCAGGTTGATCACTCCGCGCATATAGGACGGGGCGTGCGGCACCGGGGTGGCCGGCGTGAAACCCCGGATCTCGCGCACGCTGGTGATGTCGACGCAAAATTCCTGCTCGCCGATCTGAAAGGAGATCAGTTCCCGTCCGGTGTTGGCCTGAAGGGCGGCGTCCATGAGCTTACCTCGACTGCCCGCAAAATGAGCAGCCCCAAGAGTGCCGCCAAATCCTTGCCAAAGCCCTTCCGTTCAAACGCGCTTCGCAGCGAAGCGATAGCGCAACAAGAACGCCCGCTCCCTGCGTTGACAGGCGGGGTCACAGGTCTAAAACGGCGCCGCAAAGCACAATGAGGGACTGGTCATGAGTGACGCCAAGGCCCAGGCGCGCGGGCCGCAGGATCGGCCGATGTCGCCCCACCTGCAGGTTTGGCGCTGGCATGTGACCATGGCCACCTCGATCCTGCACCGCGCCACGGGCGTCGCGCTCTATGTCGGCGTGCTGATCCTCGCCGGGTGGGTCGTCGCCCTGGCCTCGGGGCCGGACGCCTTCAGCACCTATCGCGCGGCGCTCGGTTCGCCGCTGGGGCTACTGGTTCTGTTCGGCCTGACCGTGTCCTTCCTCTACCACCTGGCCAACGGCGTGCGTCACCTGGTGTGGGATGCCGGCAAGGGCTTCGAGCCCAAGACCGCCGACATGACCGGCTGGGCCGCCATCGCCTTCGGCGTGGTGGCTGCGGTGCTGATCTGGATCATCGCCTTCCTCGGCATGGGAGCCGGCCAATGACGAGCTACCGCACGCCGCTCGGCCGGGCGAAGAACACCGGCTCGGCCAAGCATGGGGTCGGCCATTTCATCACCCAGAGGGTGTCGGCCATCGCGCTCGCGCCGCTCGGCCTGTGGGCGCTCTACTCCAGCCTCGTTCTGTCGCGCGCCGGGTTCGACGGCGCCCAGGCCTGGCTGCACGCGCCGCTCAACGCAGTGCTGTCGATCCTGCTGGCGGTCGCCGCCACCATCCACATGCGCATCGGCATGATGGAGGTGATCGAGGACTACATCCACAAGCCCTCGACCAAGGCCGTGCTGCTGCTTCTGAACTACTTCGTCTGCGTGCTCGCCTGCGTCGCGGCCGTGTTCTGCATCCTCAAGATCGCCCTGATCGGAGCCGCCGTCTGATGGCCGCCTACAGCTTCATCGATCACAAGTTCGACGTGGTGGTGGTCGGCGCCGGGGGATCGGGCCTGCGCGCCGCGCTCGGCTGCGCCCAGGCGGGGCTGAAGACCGCCTGCGTGACCAAGGTGTTCCCCACCCGCTCGCACACCGTGGCGGCCCAGGGCGGCATCTCCGGCTCGCTCGGCAACATGGGCCCGGACGACTGGCGTTGGCACATGTACGACACCGTCAAGGGCTCCGACTGGCTCGGCGACCAGGACTCCATCGAATATCTGGTGCGCAATGCCCCTGCGGCGATCTATGAGCTGGAGCACTGGGGCGTGCCGTTCTCGCGCACCGACCAGGGCAAGATCTACCAGCGCGCTTTCGGCGGCATGACCCGCAACTATGGCGAGGCCCCGATCCAGCGGACCTGCGCTGCGGCCGACCGCACCGGCCACGCCCTGCTGCACACGCTGTACGGCCAGTCGCTGAACAACGACGTCGACTTCTTCATCGAGTACTTCGCCCTCGACCTGATCATGGAAGACGGCGAATGCCGGGGCGTGACCGCCTGGAAGCTCGACGACGGCACCCTGCACCGCTTCCAGGCGCAGATGGTGATCCTGGCCACCGGCGGTTACGGCCGCGCCTACTTCAGCTGCACCTCGGCCCACACCTGCACCGGCGACGGCAACGCCATGGTGCTGCGCGCCGGCCTGCCGCTGCAGGACATGGAGTTCGTGCAGTTCCACCCGACCGGCATCTACGGCGCAGGCGTTCTGATCACCGAAGGCGTTCGGGGTGAAGGCGGCTACCTGACCAACTCGGAGGGCGAGCGGTTCATGGAGCGCTATGCGCCCTCGGCCAAGGATCTGGCGAGCCGCGACGTGGTCAGCCGTTCCATGACCATCGAAATCCGCGAAGGGCGCGGCGTCGGTCCGAACAAGGACCACCTCTTCCTGCACCTGGACCACCTCGACCCGAAGATCATCCACGAGCGTCTGCCGGGCATCTCCGAGAGCGCCAAGATCTTCGCCAACGTCGACGTGACCAAGCAGCCGATCCCGGTGCTGCCGACGGTCCACTACAACATGGGCGGCATCCAGACGAACTTCCATTCCGAGGTCGTCACCCTGAAGGACGGTAATCCCGACACAGTGGTGCCGGGCCTGATGGCGGTGGGCGAGGCGGCCTGCGTGTCGGTGCACGGCGCCAACCGCCTGGGCTCCAACTCCCTGACCGACCTCGTGGTGTTCGGCCGCTCGGCGGGCCTGCGGGCCGCGGAGATCGTCAAGCCGGGGGCCAAGCAGAAGGACCTCAAGCCGGCCGACACCGAGGCGCATCTGGCGCGCTTCGACAGGTTCCGCAACGCCTCGGGCTCGACCTCCACCGCGTCCCTGCGGCTGGACATGCAGAAGGCCATGCAGGCCGACGCGGCGGTGTTCCGCACCGGCGAGACCCTGAAGCAGGGCGTCGACAAGCTGGCCGAGATCCACTCGCGGATGCCGGACATCAAGGTCTCCGACCGCACCCTGGTGTGGAACTCCGACCTGATGGAGACCCTGGAGCTCGACAATCTGGTCGGCCAGGCCATCGTCACCGTCAACGGCGCCCTGAACCGCGAGGAGAGCC
>DASYBX010000210.1:0-2875 GCA_036500495.1 Caulobacteraceae bacterium | reverse complement strand
TCTGGTCCGGGAACTGGCTGAGCAGCTCCATGGAGCCCGAGATGGTGTTGCGGGTGGTGTCGTTGCCGGCGAAGACGATCAGCATCCAGGAGCCGTCGAGGTACTCGTCCGACAGCAGTTCACCATCCACCTGGGCGCGGGCGATGGCGCTCATCAGGTCGGCTTGCGGATCGGCGCGGCGCTTATGCAGCATGTCGCGGCCGTATTCGAACATCTCCGCCACCGCCGCCTGGAAGGCGTCGAGGAAGGCCTTGGCTTCCGGCGGCAGTTCAGCCGCGGCGCCTTCAAGGCCGCCGGCCGAGCCGCTGCGCTCGGCCGCGAAGGAATTGGCCATCTCCAGATAGTGCATCCAGGTGAGGAACTTTCCGCGGTCGGCCTGGGGCACGCCGAGGATCTCGCACAAGGTGAACAGCGGCAGTTGCGACGACAGCGCCGGCACCAGGTCGCACCGGCCCTTGGGCGCCATGGCGTCCAGCAGCCGGGTGACCTCGCCCTCGACGCGGTCGGTGAGGCCGCGCAGATAGGCCGGGGTGAAATAGGGCATGTGCTCGCGGCGCAACTGCATGTGCGCCGGCGCGTCCATGTTGATCATCGCGTCCAGCGAGGCGCGGCCGAGCTGCATCTCCGAGCGCTGGTGCGACATCAGGATGCCGCCCTTCTGCGAGGAGAAGGTCTCGTAGTCGCTGTTGACCCGCATGACGTCGTCGTAGCGGCTCACCGACCAGAAGCCGGGGCGTTCCCCCGGTTCGTCGTTCCACGCCACCGGCGCCTCGGCCCTCAGCCTGGCGAAGTCGGCCCAGGGCGGGCCGTCGCGGAAGCGGTCGGGGTTCCACAGTTCGACGGGGCTCGCCGGATACTTCGGCGGGTTGGCTGGGCCCTTGGGGCCGCCGACCTCAACCGTGTCGCTGATCAATCGCATGGTCCGTCCCCCGGGCTTCGGCCCCCGCTTCGGCCCTGCCTTCGGACGGATCCTAGGCCGGGTGACGTGGGGAAATCCAAGAGCGGATGCGCCGCCTTCTCCCGCAAACGAGAAGACGGCGCATCGTCAGGTCAGGCCAGCCAGACCATCAGGCGGGTCGGCACGGGCTCGCCGCCGCGGGCCACGCAGGGGCGCAGCTCCACGTCGCCGGTGTAGAGGAAGCCCGCCTTGCACAGCACGGCGCCCGAGGCGTGGTTGTCGGCGAAGTGGCCGGCGACGACGACCTTTCGCCGCCAGTCGCGCTTCACCCACTTCAGCGCCCCGCGCACCGCCTCGGTGGCGTAGCCGCGGTTCCAGAACGACCGGCCGAGGAAGTAGCCGATCTCCGCCCGTGGCCCGCGCCGCCGCGAGAAGCCGATCGACCCCACCAGGCCGAAGTGGCGATGCTCGATGGCGAACTCCGCCTCGTTGACCCAGTCGGTGCGCAGGGCCTTGTCCACCCACGCCTCCGCCTCGGCGGGACCGTAGGGATGCGGCATGGAGGTGGTCATGCCCGACACCGTCAGGTCATTGGCCAGTTCGCAAAGGCGCTCTGCGTCCGAGCGCACGGCTCCACGCAGCGTCAGCCGTTCCGTGGCGATGACGGGGGAAATATCGATAGCGCACATTTTTCGCCTCCCGGCCCCTCTAAGCGGGGGCCCAAAACCAAAGCGGGGAGCCCGGCTGACCGGACTCCCCGCTGAAGGTTCGTCTTCCGGTCCGCCTTAGATAGTGGGCGGAACCGGTGAGAGGAGGTTCCGCTTATTCGGCGTTCGCCACCTGGGCCGGGACCACCGTCACGTAGGTGCGGTCGTCGCGCTTGGTGATGAATTTCACCGCGCCGTGGGCCATGGCGAAGAGGGTATGGTCACGACCCATGCCTACGTTGTCGCCGGCCCAGAACTTGGTGCCGCGCTGACGCACGAGAATGTTGCCGGCGAGCACCGCTTCGCCGCCGAACTTCTTCACACCGAGGCGCTGACCGGCCGAGTCGCGCCCGTTGCGCGAAGAGCCGCCTGATTTCTTGTGAGCCATCTTGCTCTCCTACTCTCTGGAAGGGCCGCCTACTCGGCGCCCTTGTCCTTCTTGGGGGCGGCGGCCTTCTTCGGCGCGGCAGCCTTGGTTTCGGTATCGGCCTTGGCGGCCTTCTTCGGCGCAGCCTTGGCTTCCGCGGCGGGCGCGTCGGCTTCGGCGGCGTCGACGACCTTCGGGGCCTTGGCCTTGGCGGCCTTCGGCGCGGCGTCGGCGGACTTCTTGGACGCCTTGGGGGCGGACTTCGAAGCCTTGCTCGCCGCGGCGGCTTCCTCCTGCGCCAGGGCGCTGATGAAGGTCAGGTTGCGGGCGCGGGCGTTGAGCTCGGCCTTGGTGGTCATGTCCACCGTGCCGTCCCACTTGGTTTCCTTGCCGTCGGCGCCGGCGATGCCGGTGACGCGCAGGACCGTCTGCTCCTGACGGTGGCCCTTGGTCCGGCGATAGCCCTGGCGGCGGATCTTCTTGAAGATCTTCACCTTCTCACCCTTGCGGGTTTCGATCAGGGTGGCCGAGACCGAGGCGCCTGCGACGGTCGGAGCGCCGATGGTCACCGCCTCGCCGTCGCCCAGCATCAGGACCTCGCCGAACGCCATGCTGGCGCCGGGTTCGCCTTCGAGCTTCTCGACAACCATCAGGTCACCGGGGGAAACCCGGTACTGCTTGCCGCCGGTTTTGATCACCGCGTACATCGTTCGCGCGCCTTTAAACGTAACTGTAAATGCAAAACGGAATGCGCCCGCGAGATGGCCCGCGGGCGAGAGGGCGGGACTTATACGGATGGAGAGCACGGTGTCAACGAAGGACGGCCGCTTTTGCCCCCGCCACACCGGTCATTCTAAGCCTTAAATCCATGGCGGCCAGTTTGCCTGCCGCTCCGGCTCATTG
>DASYBX010000209.1:0-3956 GCA_036500495.1 Caulobacteraceae bacterium | reverse complement strand
ACTTCCCAATAGATGAACCAAACCAATTTTATCGCGACCGGTCATGGCCGGCGCTGAGTCCGTCGGCCCTTTCCATTGACGCGCAACCTCGGTCAGCTGAGCCGCCGCCTCGATGAACCGGTTTGGGGCGCTCCTTGACTCTCCGCCCCCTCTCCCCTCATAACCCCGCACCCTCGGCGCATTCCTAGCAACGCGCCCTCCTCCGTCACGCCCCCGGCCCCCATATGCCGGACGAGGACGGCGAGGACCCCCGTCCGCGTTATCGCGCACGGGGGTGTTTTGCGTTGCTTGTGTCTGCGGCGGGATTGGAGCGAGCATGTTCGAGACCCTAGGCGATCGACTGACAGGCGTGTTCGACCGGTTGACCGGTCGCGGCGTGCTGGGCGAGCGCGACATCGACGAGGCCCTGCGCGAGGTGCGCCTGGCGCTGCTGGAGGCCGACGTGGCCCTGCCGGTGGTGCGCGACTTCATCGCCAAGGCCAAGGTCGAAGCAACCGGCGAGGCGGTGATCCGTGCCGTGAAGCCGTCCGAGCAGGTCGTCAAGATCGTGCACGACGGCCTGGTCGACATGCTGGGCGGCGAGGAGCCCGAGGGGCTGAACCTCAACGTCGCCCCGCCCGCCGTGATCCTGATGGCCGGCCTGCAGGGCTCGGGCAAGACCACCACCTCGGCCAAGCTGGCGGTGCGCCTGACCAAGCTGGACCGCAAGAAGGTGTTGATGGCGTCGCTCGACACGCGGCGTCCGGCGGCCATGGAGCAGCTGGCGGCGCTGGGCAAGCAGGCCGAGGTCGACGTCCTGCCGATCGTGGCCGGCCAGAGCGCGCCGGACATCGCGCGCCGGGCCCTCTCGGCCGCGCGCCTGGGCGGCTACGACGTGGTGATCCTCGACACCGCCGGCCGCACCACGCTCGACGAGGCCATGATGGCCGAGGCGGCCGAGCTCGCCCGCATCGCCAGTCCCACCGAGACCCTGCTGGTGGCGGACAGCCTGACCGGCCAGGACGCGGTGCGCACGGCCAAGGCCTTCCACGAGCGCCTGCCGCTCACCGGCCTCATCCTGACCCGCGCCGACGGCGACGCCCGCGGCGGCGCGGCCTTGTCGATGCGGCATGTCACCGGCCTGCCGATCAAGTTCCTGGGCGCCGGCGAAAAGATCGATGCGCTCGACGCCTTCGACGCCCGCCGGGTGGCCGGCCGCATCCTCGGCGCCGGCGACGTGGTGGCCCTGGTGGAGAAGGCCGCGGCCGAGCTCGACCACGCCAAGGCCGAAGCGATGGCCCGCAAGCTGGCCAAGGGCCAGTTCGACCTCGACGACCTGCGCGAGCAACTGCGCCAGATGCAGAAGCTGGGCGGCATGCAGGGCATCATGGGGCTGCTGCCCGGGGTGCAGAAGGTCAAGAAGCAGATCGCCGAGAGCGGCATCACCGACAAGACCTTCAAGCGCCAGGAAGCGATCATCGGCTCGATGACGCCGATCGAGCGGCGCAAGCCCGACGTCCTCAACGGCTCGCGCAAGCGCCGCATCGCGGCGGGGGCGGGCGTGGAGGTGATGGAGATCAATCGCCTGCTCAAGCAGCACCGGCAGATGGCCGACGCCTTCAAGGCCATGAGCCGCGACGGCGGCAAGTCCATGGCCCGCATGGCCCAGATGATGGGCGGCATGCCCGGAATGGGCGGCGGGGCGGGCGGAATGCCCGGTATGCCTGGGGGCAAGATGCCGTCCCAGGAGGAACTGGCGAAGATGATGGACCAGATGAAGGGCCAGGGCGGCGGGATGCCGGGCGGCCTCGGCGGTGGTCCGAAATTACCCGGCCTGGGCGGCCTGCCCGGCTTCCCCTTCAAGAAATAATGACGAGCTCTCGAAAGGAACCCTGATGCTCAAGATCCGCCTCACCCGCGGCGGCGCCAAGAAGCGCCCGTACTACTCGATCGTGATCGCCGACAGCCATGCGGCGCGCGACGGCCGCTTCATCGAGAAGGTCGGCAGCTACAACCCGCTGCTCAAGAAGGACGACCCCAATCGGGTGAACCTGAAGCTGGAGTCGATCCAGGCCTGGCTGAAGAAGGGCGCCCAGCCCACCGACCGCGTCGCCCGCTTCCTGGCCAACGCAGGCCTCGTGCAATGGCAGCACGGCAACAACCCGCAGAAGGGCGCGCCGGGCAAGAAGGCCACCGAACGGGCCGAGGAGCGCACCAAGCGCGACGCCGACCGCGCCGAGGCTGAAGCCGCCGCCAAGGCCGCCGCCGCCGAAGCCGCCGCCGCCAAGGCCGCCGAGCCCGCTCCGGAGCCCGAGCCGGTCGCCGAAGAAGCGCCGGTGGAGGTCGCTGCCGAGGAAGCCCCCGCCGCCGAAGCTCCGGCTGAAGAGGCTCCCGCCGCCGAAGCCGCCGAGACCCCGGCGGAAGGGTAAGCACACCTTCGGGGGCGCCGATGACGCAGAAGCTGATCCTCGTCGGCCGCGTCGCCGGCGCCTTCGGCGTCAAGGGCGAGGTGCGCCTGACCGCCTACACCGGGCGTCCCGAGGCGCTGCTGGCTTACGGCGAATTCGTCCGTCAGGACGGCTCGCCGGCGCTCACCTTGCTTTCGGGCCGGCCGCAAAAGGGCGATCTCGTCGCCCGGGCCAAGGAAATCGCGACCAAGGAAGAGGCCGACGCCCTGCGCGGCCTGCTCCTGCACGTCCCCCGCGAGGCCCTGCCCGAGCCGGACGAGGACGAGTTCTACCTCACCGACCTGATCGGCCTTGCCGCCGTGACGCCGGAAGGCCAGGCGCTGGGCAAGGTCAAGGCGGTGCAGGACTTCGGCGCCGGCGACATCCTGGAGATCGACCCGGGCCGCGGCGCCACCTGGTACCTGCCGTTCACCCGGGACTGCGTTCCGGAGGTGGACGTCGCCGGCGGCAAGGTGACGGTGGTGCGGCCCGCCGAAACCTCGGAGCGTGAGCCGTGACCTTCGCCGTCACCGTCCTGACCATGTTCCCCGAGGCCTTCCCCGGCCCGCTCGGCGTGTCGCTGATCGGAACCGCCTGGAGGGAGCAGGGTCTGTGGTCTTTGGACACGGTGGACATCCGGGGGTTTTCGCGAGATAAGCGCGGCTTCCTCGACGACACCCCTGCGGGTGGCGGTCCGGGACAGGTCTTGAGGGCGGACGTCATCGCTGCAGCGCTCGATTCATTCGAGCCCGGCGGGCGGCCGCTTTTGTATATGAGCGCCCGGGGTCGGCCCCTGACCCAGGCGCGTGTCCGTGAGTGGGCCGCCGGTTCGGGACTGATCGTCCTGTGCGGGCGGTTCGAGGGGGTGGACCAGCGGGTGCTCGACGCCCGGGGGTTCGAGGAGGTTTCCGTCGGAGACGCGGTGCTCGCCGGCGGCGAGGCGGCGGCGATGGCGGCGATCGAGGCCAGCGTGCGGCTCGTCCCCGGTGTGTTGGGAAAGTCCGCTTCGCTGGACAGTGAGTCCTTCGAGGAGGGGCTGCTCGAATATCCGCAGTACACCAGGCCGCGGACGTTCGAGGGGCTGGACATCCCCGAGGTGCTGCTGAGCGGCCACCATGGCGACATCGCCAAGTGGCGCAAGGCGCAGAGTGAGACGACGACCCGCGAGCGGCGGCCCGACCTCTGGGCGGCCCAACTCGCCAAATCACAGGCAAAGGGCGAATAAGCCCAAGGAGATAGAACCATGGCGAATATCATTGCCGAACTGGAGCGCGCCGAAGCCGACCGGCTGAAGGCCAAGCGCGCCACCCCCGATTTCCGTCCCGGCGACACCGTGCGCGTGAACGTGCGCATCAAGGAAGGCGAGCGCGAGCGCGTCCAGGCCTACGAGGGCGTGTGCATCGCCCGCGCCGGCACGGGCGTCCACGAGAGCTTCACCGTCCGCAAGATCTCGTTCGGCGAAGGCGTGGAGCGGATCTTCCCCCTGCTGTCGCCGATGATCGAATCCATCGAGGTGAAGCGCCGCGGCGT
>DASYBX010000208.1:0-8192 GCA_036500495.1 Caulobacteraceae bacterium | reverse complement strand
CGGTCGGACCTGACCCGAAGCGATCCACGGCCATACCACTCGTTCGACTTCGGCCGCCAATCTGGCCTTCTCATCGGCGTCCCGCGGACGCAGTGTCGATCCGGTAACTAGCGCGCGTTTTTGCATCAATCGGCCGATCGGCAGGGTCACATCGCCGCCACCCTGGGCGGCGATGAAGACGATTCGCCCGCCGGTCTTCAGGGCGTCGAGGTCCTTCAGGAAGTAGTCGCCGCCGACCATGTCGAGCACGACGTCGCAACCGCCCTCGCGCTTGGCGACCTCGGCGAAGTCCTCGGCGCTGGCGTCGACCGCCACATCGGCGCCCATCGTCTTGGCCGTGGCGGCCTTCTGGGCGGAGCGGGCGGTGGCGATCACCTTCGCGCCGGCCGCCTTGGCCATCTGGATGGCCTGGACGCCGATGCCGGATGTGGCGCCGTGGACCATGAAGGTCTCGCCGGCCTTCAGGCCGCCGTGCTCGAAGGCGTTGGCGAACACCGTGAACACCGTCTCCGGCAGGCTCGCGGCCTGGATGAAATCCAGGCCCTCAGGGATCGGCAGGGCGTGGCGGGCGTCGCACACCGCATATTCCGCATAGCCGCCGCCGCCCAGCAGGGCGCAGACCCGGTCGCCGACCTTCCAGCGCCCGGCGGCCTCCACGACCTCGCCGGCGACTTCCAGGCCCAGGGTGGCGGGCGCGCCGGGCGGCGGCGGATAGGCGCCCAGCCGCTGCAGGATGTCCGGCCGATTGATCCCCGCCGCGCGCACGCGGATCAGGATCTGTCCCGGCCCGGGCGTCGGCCGCTCGATCTCGGCGGGCTTCAGGGCCTCCGCGGGGCCTCGTCCACCGTCCACAACAATAACGGTCATTACGTGAGTCATGGGGATAAGCTCCGCTCAAACTTGCGCCCGTGGTTCTTGCGCGGTTGGATAGCGCTCGTTGGGGGGTCCGCAAAGGAGGCTTGTCATGGACGAACCGGCGGAAGCCCGAGTTCACCGCGGCCAGCGTCTCGTGGAAGCCGTCCGCGAGGACCTGGAATTGTTCGGTGTGGCTGAACTGGAAGAGCGCATCGGCGTTCTGAACGCGGAAATCGCCCGCGTGCAGGCGCAGATCGATCGCAAGCGCGACGGGCGTGCTGCGGCGGATGCGCTGTTCTCCCGGGGGTAGAGCGGGATTGCGCCCTCGGGCGCAAAATGACCCAGATCGTGTGGCACGGGCGTTGCAGGGACGCCTATCGTTAGCGTGCGGCCGTACGGCGGCAGGACAGGGAGTTGACGACCGGATGAATAATTCCAACGCCCTCGCCACACCCTGGCGCGCCGAAGTCATTCAGGATTTCGCGCGCTCGGAACTGTTCCAGCGCACCTTCCAGGAGGGCATGGACCTGGTGGAAGAGACCGCGGCCTACCTCGACGGCGCCGGCCGCCAGGCCTCCAAGCTGTTGTCGCGCAATGCGGCCCTGGCCTATGCGGCCGAGAGCATGCGGCTGACGACCCGCCTGATGCAGGTGGCCTCCTGGCTGCTGGTCCAGCGCGCCGTGCGCGAAGGCGACATGCCCCCCGGCGCGGCCTGCGAAGACCGCTATCGCCTCTCGGCCGAGGACGCCGGCCGCCCGGCGGAGACCGAGGCCGAAGACGACGGCGTGCCGCCGGAACTGCTGCTGCTGCTGGATCGCTCGGAACGCCTCTACGAGCGCGTCCGCCACCTGGACAAGCGGATGTACATTGAAGGCGCCGTGGACGAAGGGCCGCATCCGGTGCTGTCGCAGCACGATCGGCTGAAGACCGCCTTCGGGGCCTGACCCGCGCCGGGGCGGCTCGCGCCGCCCCGATCAATGTCAAAAAGGGCGCGGCTCGCGCCGCCCCGATCAACGTCAAAGGGGCGGCAGCGCCGCCCCAATCAACTTCAGAGCCCCCAATTCCCGAAACGCAAAACGCCGCGGAGGTCGCCCTCCGCGGCGTTTTTGCTGCGGGCGTTGAAGCCTACTTGCGGGTGAAGGCGCCGAACTTGGCGTTGAAGCGCGACACGCGGCCGCCGCGGTCGAGCAGCTGGTGGCCGCCGCCGGTCCACGCCGGGTGGGTCTTCGGATCGATATCCAGGTTCAGCGTCGCGCCTTCTTTCCCGTAGGTGGAACGGGTCTGATAGGTGCTGCCGTCCGTCATCACCACGGTGATGAAGTGGTAGTCGGGGTGGGTGTCTTGTTTCATCTCGGAGGCATCCGACTTAAAGGGACGGCGGTCTGAACGAACGCGCCGGCCCGGTGGCAGGCGCGAAGGAGCGCCGCCTATACAGCAAAGGGCGGCCCAGGGGCAAGGGCGCGAGTTTCATGAGTGATTTAGGGGTCGAGCCGCAAGTCGAAGGCCGACCGACCGCAGGCGTCGCGCTGGCCCAACAGATTTCCGAAGCCGCCGGCCGGCGCGAGAAGAGTCGCAACGTCCGCGCGCTGGGCCGCCTGGCGCCGTTCATCGCCGCCCATCGGCTCGACGCCGGTGCGGCCAGCGTCTTCCTGGTCACCGCCGCGGCGGCCAGCCTGGGCCTCACCGGCGCCGTCCGGCTGCTGGTGGACCACCTCACCGGAGCGGAGCAGGCGCACGCCACGGCCCAGTCGGTGGAGCCCTGGTTCTGGCTGCTGGGCGGGGTGGCGCTGGCCTTGGCCCTGTCCTCGGCCCTGCGCTACTTCTTCGTCACCAAGCTGGGCGAGCGGATCGTCGCCGACCTGCGCAAGGCCACCTACGGCCACATCCTCACCCTCGACCCGTCGTTCTTCCTCGCCACCAAGACTGGCGAGGTGCTGTCGCGGCTGACCACCGACATCCAGATCGTCGAGAACCTGCTCACCACCTCGATCTCGGTTTCGCTGCGCAACATGCTGACCCTGGTCGGCGGCCTGGGCTACATGATGGTGGTCAGCCCGCGGCTCACCGGCCTGGCGCTGCTGATCTTCCCCGTGGTGCTGGCGCCCCTGTTCCTGTTCGGCCGCAGGGTGCGCAAGCTGACCGCCTCGACCCAGGACCAGTTCGCCCGCGCCATCGGTCATGCCGGCGAAACCCTCGACGCCCTTGAGATCGTCCAGGCCTTCGGACGCGAAGCCGCCGGCGCCGCCAGCTTCGGCGACGCGGTCGAGGCCTCGTTCCGCACCTCGCTGCGGCGAATGAGCGCGCGGGCGGTGATGACCGCTGCGGTGATCGCCCTGGTGTTCGGCGGCGTCGTCTGGATCATCTGGCTGGGCGTCAACGGCGCGCTCACCCACCAACTCACCTGGGGCACGCTGTTCCAGTTCGCCCTCCTGGCCGTGCTGACCGCGGGCTCGGTGGGCGCGCTCGGCGAAAGCTGGGGCGACGTGCAGAAGGCGGCCGGCGCAATGGAGCGGGTCTCCGAACTGCTGGCCGCCCGGCCCCGCATCGCCCCGCCGGCCAAGCCGCACCCGCTGCCCAAGCCGCCCAGCGGCGAGGCCGCCCTGGAGAGCGTCACCTTCGCCTATCCCGGCCGCCCGGACCTGCCGGCCCTGCGCGACGTCTCCCTGCACGTCCGGCCGGGCGAGCGCGTGGCCCTGGTCGGGCCGTCCGGGGCGGGCAAGAGCACCGTCTTCCGCCTGTTGCTGCGCTTCTACGACCCCGACGCCGGCCGGGTGCTGGTGGACGGCGTCGACCTGCGCGACGCCGATCCGGCCGAGGTCCGCGCCCGCATGGCCCTGGTGGCCCAGGAGTCGCCACTGTTCTCCGGCTCGGCGGCGGAGAACGTGCGCTTCGGCCGCGCCGACGCCAGCCTGGAGGAGGTGCGGGCCGCCGTTCGCGCCGCCCAGGCCGAAGGTTTCCTGGCCGCCCTGCCGCAGGGGCTCGACACCCCGGTGGGCGAGCGCGCCCGCAGCCTCTCCGGCGGCCAGCGCCAGCGCCTGGCCATCGCCCGCGCCCTGGTGCGCGAGGCGCCCATCCTGCTGCTCGACGAGGCCACCAGCGCGCTCGACGCCGAGAACGAGCGTCTGGTGCAACTCGCCCTGGACGAGGCCATGGTCGGCCGCACCACCCTGGTGATCGCCCACCGCCTGGCCACCGTGCTGAAGGCCGACCGCATCGTGGTGATGGACGAAGGCCGTGTAGTCGAGGAGGGCTCTCACGCCGAACTGGTAGCCCGCAACGGCCTCTACGCCCGCCTCGCAGCCTTGCAGTTCGGCCAGGCAGCCTAGTTTTTACCCGGGCGATATTGCATCGATAATATGCCCGGGTAAAATGCTCTTCGCTTAGCGAGGGGGCCGATGCACGCCGATCTCATTCCACTGGACCGGCGCGAGGCCGTGGCCCGCGCGTTTGAGGCCGTGTTCGGCCGCGCGTCGCCGGACGAGCTGACACCGCTACGCGGCGGCCTGTCGACGGCCCTGGTGTGCAGGGCCGTCGTCGGCGGCCGGCCCTGCCTGTTGCGGGTGGAGGCGGCCCGCGACGCCTTCCGCGATCCGGCCCGGCAATACGCCTGCATGGAGATCGCCGCCGCCGCTGCGGTCGCGCCGCCGCTGTTGTTCGCCGATCCGGCCGAGGGCGTGGCGATCATGGGCTTCATCGCCGAGCGGCCTCGGGACACCTATCCCGGCGGCGGTGCGGCCATGGCGGTGGAACTGGGCGGCCTGCTGGCCCGGCTGCAGGCCACGCCGGTGTTCCCGCCGCTGGTGGACTATCTCGACGGCGTCGATGCGGTGATCGCCAACATGCTGGCCACTGGCGTCCTCGACCCAGCCGCGGCCCGCGACCACTTCGCCGCCTATGGCGAGATCCGCGACGCCTATCCTCGGCTGAGCTCCGATGAGCTGGTTTCCAGCCATAACGACCCGAACCCCAGCAACATCCTCTACGACGGCGACCGTCTGTGGCTGGTGGACTGGGAGTCGGCCTTTGCCGGAGATCCGCACGTGGATTCGGCCATGGTCGCCAACTGGTTCGGCCTAGCGGGCGAAGGCGAGGCGGCGCTGCTGGCCAAGGTGTTCGGCGAGCTCGACGACACCCGCCGGGCGCGCTGCTGGCTGATGCGCCAGGTCTGCAGCGTCTTCCACGCCTGCATGTTCCTGGGCCTCGTCGCCGCCGCCAGGGGCCCCCACGCCCGGCCTATCAGTGACCTCGCCAGCCCCGGCCTCGACGCCGTGCGCGCCGGCCTGCGCACCGGCGAGGTGCAGCTCTCCACGACTGACGGCCAACTCCTGTTCGCCAAGGCCGCCCTGAGCTCGGTGCTGCAGAACGCTCGCAGCCCAACCTTCGCCGCCGCCGTCCGCCAGCTGCGCTAGTCCACCCGGTCCTTCCCACCGTCGTCCCACGGTCAGCCGGGTGATGACGAGATTTAGTGGGCGACGACCCCACTGAATTTTTGACATCGGGACAGCCTCATGTTCTCGTTATGTTCATGGAAAGCTCAACAGCCCCTGCTGACCTGACCGAGGCGCGCACCGAGCGCCACCTGCGGCTGCTCGCCGAACTGGCCGAACTCGGCATGACGCTCGCCCGCACCGTCGTGGCCCAGGCCGAAGACGGCGCCGAACTGGCCTTCGCCCGCCTCGCCCGCGCCGTGCGCCAGACGCTGGCCCTCGAAGCCAAGCTCGCCGAAGAGGGCCAGCTCCGCCGCACCCGCCAGGCCCGCGAGCACAAGTATCAGCGCGAAACCAAGGTCCGCCGAATGGTCGAGAAGGCCATCGAGGCCGACGCCGACGAGTCTGAGGTGGACGATCTGCTCTATGACCTCAACGAACGCCTCGCCGACCTCGACGACACCGACTTCACCCACCGCCCCTTGATCGAAGTGGTCGCCAGCATCTGCCAAGACCTCGGCGTGAGCTTCGATCCCCACCAATGGCAGGACGAGGAGCGGACGGCCGCCGACCCCGATCCGCCACCCCAGCCGTTCGTCGCTCAGCCGATCCTCCCCACCCCATGTCATCCCGGAAGCCGCATCGCGGCTGTCCGGGACCCATGACCACCGCGCGACCCGCAAAACCCGCAACGGCGCCGCTCCGGCCCTTCGCCCGACCTCCGTGTCCATAGGTCCCGGACAAGCGCTGCGCGCTTTCCGGGATGACAGGTGTGGGTTGCGCCTCTCCTCCGCTACGGGTGAGGAGAGGCGTTCGCGTGTTCCTAGCCCCGCGCCTTGGCTTCCAGGCCCGGGAAGTCGCTGAACAGGCCGTCCACTCCGGCGGCGAACAGCGCCTTGTAGACCGCGTCCACGTCGCCGAAGTCGGCGGGGTTGTCGCCTTTGCGCAGCTTCTTCGGCAGGAAGTAGTTCTCGGCGCGCACCGTCCAGGGATGCACCGCCAGGCCGGCCGCGTGGGCGTCGGCCACCAGCGCCGTGGCCGGGGCCAGGCCGCCGTCGGCGCTTTCCGGGATCACCATCGGCCATTCCGGCCCCACGCCGTTGGCGTAGGCGGCAACATCCTTCAGGCCCGAAGCGCTGACCATGTCGGTGTAGCGTACGGTCTGGTCCACCGGGCCGCCCTCGCGGGAAACGAGTTGGATGCGGCGGGCCTTGGACAGCTTCATGAAGGTCTTCAACGGGCCCACGTCGAAACACTGGACGAAGACTGGGGCGGCCTCGCTGTCGAGGTCGTTCTTCTTCAGCATCTCGGCCAGCCGGGGCTCGGTCTGCAGGCCCAGCTGGGCGAAGTAGATCCCGTGCTTGATCTCGGGATAGGTGCCGATCGGCCGCTTCAGGCGCGTGCTCTCGGCCTTCGCCAGGTCGATGACCTCCTGGTAGGTCGGGATCGCTTCCTGGTCGTTGAACTTGGCGCTGCCCGGGCGAAGCTGCGGCAGGCGCTCGCGGCAGCGGATGGTCTTCAGCTCCTCGAGCGTGAAGTCCTCGGTGAACCAGCCGCTGATCGACTGGCCGTCGATGATCCGGGTGGTCAGGCGCTTCTCGAACTCGGGGCGGGTGGCCACGTCGGTGGTGGCGCTGATGTTGTTCTCGTGGCGGACCACCAGGTGGCCGTCCTTGGTGAGCACCAGGTCCGGCTCGATGAAGTCGGCGCCCTCGGCGATGGCCAGCCTGAAGGCCATCAGGGTGCTCTCGGGCCGCTCGCCGCTGGCGCCCCGGTGGGCGATGACCAGAGGCTTTGGTGTCTTCTGGGCGTAGGCGGGCAGGGCGGTCAGGGCGGCGGCCGAGGCCGCGAACGTACGACGGGTGATCTTCATGACGTCTCCCCCTATCTCGTTTTTGAGACAGTCGGACGTCAGTGCGCCTCAGGTCAACTACTGCGCCGCTTGGCGCAGCCGGTCGAGCAGTTGCGGCTGGATCTCCAGGTTGCCGGCGCAGACCGAGCCGGTCCCCAGCACGTCGTCCCCGCCGTCGGCGTTGCTTACCCGGCCGCCGGCCTCGGTGACCAGCAGGATGCCCGCGGCCACATCCCAGGGCTTCAGGTCGCGCTCCCAATAGCCGTCGTAGCGGCCGGCTGCGACCCAGGCCAGGTCGAGGGCCGCAGCGCCGAACCGGCGCACGCCCGCCACCCGCTGGCTGATCTGGTGCAGTTCCTTCAGGAAGGTGGCGTGGTGACCATGGCCCAGGAACGGGATGCCGGTGGCCAGCACCGACTCGTCCATCCGGGTGCGCGCCGCCACCCGCAGGCGCTTGTCGTTGACGAAGCAGCCCTTGCCCTTCTCGGCCCAGAACAGCTCGTTGGTGATCGGGTTGTAGGTCACCGCCGCCACGACGGCGCCTTCGCGCTCCAGGGCGATGTTGATCGCGAAGTGCGGAATGGCGTGCAGGAAGTTGGTGGTGCCGTCCAGCGGGTCGACGATCCAGGTGTGGGTCTTGTCGGTGCCCTCGATCATCCCGCGCTCTTCGCCCAGGAAGCCGTAGCCCGGGCGGGCCTTGGCGAGCATCTCGAAGATGGTCTGCTCGGCCTTCAGGTCGGCGGCGGACACGAAGTCGGCGGGCGCCTTCTTGGCCACCTGCAGTTCGGCGAGCTCGCCGAAGTCGCGGTTGAGGCCGCGCGCCGCCTTGCGGGCAGCGTCGGACATGACCTTCAGGAGGGCGGACTGAGTGCTCACGTTGGAAAAGATCTCGGCGGGTTTGAGGGCGCGGAACCTAGTGGCCGCGGTGGCCTAAGGCAAGGCGCGAGCCGGCGGCGCCTGGCGCAACCAGATCTGGAGCCGCCCAAGCGTTTCGCCCTGGGCCACGCCGCCGTCGGCTTCCCAACCCACCAGCGGGCGGCCGCCGGCCAGACCGTGGG
>DASYBX010000207.1:0-10297 GCA_036500495.1 Caulobacteraceae bacterium | reverse complement strand
TCGAGGGCCACGGCGTCGGTCCCCGCCGCTGCTGCATAGACATCGACCAGGGCTCCGGCTCCGCGCGGAAAGCCGATCACCGGCGCGGTCACCCCCAGTTCGCGCAACCGCCGCACGATCTTCGCATGTGGGCGCGTCACCAGGCGGTCGAACATCGGCTCGGGCAGTTGCTCGGCCCAGGACTCGAAGATCTTCAATGCCTGGGCCCCGGCCTTCTCCTGCATGGCCAGATAACGCGCGGTGGCCTCCACCAGGATGTCGACGAGACCCTCGACGCGATCCAGGTCGGTGTAGGCCAGGCTGCGGGCCCCGCTGCGGTCCGACGAGCGGCCCTCCAGCATGTAGGTCGCCACGGTCCAGGGCCCGCCCGCGAACCCGATCAGCGCCCGCTCGGGCTCCAGTTCGGCGCGCACCCGCTCCAGCGTCTCGCCCACGTAGGACAAACGCTCCGTGGAGGCCTCGACCTCGGCCGCCAGGGACAGGTTGCTCGGCAGATCCCCGAGTCTCGGCCCCTCGCCAGCTTCGAACCACACCTTCTGGCCCAGCGCTTCGGGGATCACCAGGATGTCGGCGAACACGATGGCCGCGTCGAAGGCGAAGCGGCGCAGGGGCTGCAGGGTGGCCTCCGCCGCCATGCCCGGGGTCTTGCAGAAAGCCATGAAGTCGGGAGACCTGGCCCGAAGTTCGCGGTACTCGGGCAGGAACCGTCCGGCCTGGCGCATGAACCAGATCGGCGGCCTATCCAGGGTCTCGCCCTTCAGGGATCGGAGCAGGCGGGGGGCGGGCGTCATCGTCATGCCTGCCCTTAAATCCGGTCCTTCCATTCGGCTCAAGAGGCGGAAGCCCGTTAACCCTTTTGTAAGACCTGTTCGTCCAGATAGGTGAGACCCAGACCTGTCTTCCATCTCTTAATAAGAATTTAAGAGATTGATGGAGGAAGAGGTTAGGCCGGGGCACCGTGGGGAAATCCCCACCGTTCGCGTTCGGCGCCCCGCTCCGCCCCCAAGTTTCCGACAATCCGTTCGGCGCCTGTGAACTGCGGGGACAACCCCGTAGGCCAAGGGAGATCCCTCGGCTTTGGGCGGCGCAGCATGGTGGACCGCTGCGGGGATGTCGCGAGCGTTTCGTTTATCCCGGTCCGCGGCGCACGGGGCGTGCACAGGGAGGACGGTTGGGGACGCCGGACCGAAAACAGGCCTCGATTTTCCCCGCTGACCCTGGCAAAGCGAGGCGATCCGGTTTTCCGGCCGAACGGTCCCCCGAGGCGGGCCATTCATTAAGGATTTGTTAACCCGCTTTTCCACAGCCACCCTCCGGATGGCTCCCGCAAAGGCCGCATCCGCCCGCATGACCGGCGCCCCGCGCATCGCCACCTATTTCCACGTGCACCTGGTGTCGGATTCCACCGGGGAGACGCTGAACGCCATGGCCAAGGCGGTGTGCGCGCGGTTCGAGGCCGTGCTGCCGATCGAACACATCTACGCCCTGGTCCGCTCCCGCCGGCAGCTCGACCGGGTGCTGAAGGAAATCGAGGGCGCGCCGGGCGTGGTGATGCACACCATCGTCGACAAGGAGCTCCGCGCGGTTCTCGAGCAGGGCTGCCGTGACCTGGAGATGCCGTGCATCGCCGCGCTCGACCCCCTGGTGTCGAGCCTGTCGCGCTACCTCGGCGCCTCGCTCACCACCCGCATCGGCGCCCAGCACAACCTCGACCACGATTATTTCCAGCGCATCGACGCCCTCGACTACGCCATGGCCCATGACGACGGCCAGCAGGCGCCCGACCTGGAGACGGCGGACGTGGTGCTGGTGGGGGTGAGCCGCACGTCGAAGACCCCGACCTGCATCTACCTGGCCCAGCGCGGTATCCGCGCGGCCAACGTGCCCCTGGTGCCGGGCGCCGAACCGCCGGCCAAGCTGTTCAACCTCAAGCGGCCGATCGTGGTGGGCCTGACCGTGGCGCCCGACCGGCTGGTGTCGATCCGCCGCAACCGCCTGCTGAACCTGAACGAGCACCGCGAGTCGAGCTATGTGGAGAACGATGCCGTGCGCGAGGAGATCATCCGCGCCCGCCGCCTGTTCGAGAAGCACAGCTGGCCGATGATCGACGTGACCCGCCGCTCGATCGAGGAGACCGCCGCCCAGGTGGTCAATCTGCTCAACGAGGCCAAGAGCCACCGCCTGGCCCAGGTGTTCGGCGCGCCCGAGGGCGAGGACGACGTCGAGGAGACCTCCGCTTGAGCGCAGCCGCCAACAACGTGGTTCTGGCCTCGACCAGCGCCATTCGCCGCGCCGTGCTCACCGGCGCGGGCGTGGCCTACGAGGCGGTGTCCCCTGGCGTGGACGAGACGGCGATCAAGGAGTCCCTGCTGGCCGAGGGGGTGTCGCCGCGCGACATCGCCGACGCCCTGGCCCAGGCCAAGGCGGTGAAGGTGTCGCTGAAGCGGCCGGGCCTGGTGATCGGCGCGGACCAGACCCTCGACTTCGAAGGGACGCTGTTCGACAAGGCCGACAGCGTCGAGGAAGCCCGGGGCCGGCTGCAGGTCCTTCGCGGCAAGACCCACAAGCTGCACTGCGGCATGGTGGTGGCGCGCGACGGCCAGCCGATCTGGCGCGAGGTGGTCACCACCACCCTGCGCATGCGGCCCTTCTCGGACGAATACCTCGACGCCTATCTAGAGCGGAACGCCCCGGCCATCCTGTCGTCGGTGGGCTGCTATCAGCTGGAGGGCGAGGGCGTGCAGCTGTTCGACCGCATCGAGGGCGACTATTTCGCCATCCTCGGCTTGTCGCTGGTCCCCTTGCTCGACCTCCTGCGCCGGCACGGGGCAGTCCCGCTGTGACGATCACGGCGAAAACCATCGTCGCGGGCGTGGCCGGCGCGCCGGTGCGCCATTCGCTCAGCCCCTTGATGCACAATGCCTGGCTGATGGCGGCGGGCGTCGACGGCGTCTATGTCGCGTTCGCCCCGCACCAGGACGGCTTCAAGGCCTTCGCCGAGGGTTTGCGCGGAGGGGCGGTGCGCGGCCTCAACGTGACCATCCCGTTCAAGGAACAGGCCCTCGCCGTGGCCGACGAGGCCAGCGCCCTGGCCAGGGCCGCCGGCGCCGCGAACCTCCTGCTGTTTCACGAGGACGGCCGGATCGAAGCGCGCAACACCGACGGCGAAGGACTGCTCCGCGCCATCGCCGTCCAGGCGCCGGGGTTCGATATCGCGGCGGGCCCGGTGGCGGTGATGGGTGCGGGGGGCGCGGCGCGGGGGGCTGCGGCCGCCCTGCTGGAAGCCGGCGTGAGCGACATCCGCCTGTGCAACCGCACGCTCGACCGCGCCGAAAAGGTGGCCGAGGACCTGTCGGGCCTCGCCGCCGGCGTCTTGGTGCGCGCCTTCTCCCGCGCGGACCATGCGCTGGAGGGCGCGGCCTGCGTGATCAACGCCACCAGCCTCGGCCTCGGCGGCGGTCCGGGCCCGGATACGCCCTGGCGGATGGCGCAGCCCGGGGCGGTGGTCATGGACATGGTCTACAAGCCGCTCGACACCGAGTGGCTGCAGGAGGCGCGGGCGCACGGCCTCGTCACCGTCGACGGCCTGGAGATGCTGATCCGCCAGGCGATCCCATCGTACCGCGCGTTCTACGGCGCCGATCCGCCCGGGGTCGACGTCCGGGCCCTGCTGCTGGACGCGGGGGCGGCGGGGTGATCGTCCTTGGCCTGACCGGCTCGATCGGCATGGGCAAGTCGACCACGGCGGGCCTGTTCCGCGACGAAGGCGTTCCGGTGCAGGACGCCGACCAGGTGGTGGCGGATCTCTACGCCCCAGGCGGGGCGGCCGTCATGGCTGTGGGCGAAGCCTTTCCCGGCGTGATCAAGGCCGCCGCCGTGGACCGGGCGGCGCTGTCGCTCCAGGTGCTCGGCCAGCCCGAAGCCCTGACGCGGCTGGAGACCATCGTCCATCCCCTGGTGCGCGCCGAGCGCGAGCGGTTCCTGCAAGCCGCCGAGGCCGATGGCGCCGCGATCGTGGTTCTGGAGGTGCAGTTGCTGTTCGAGGTCGGCGTCGACGCCGAAACCGACGCCACGGTGGTGGTCTCCGCTTCCGAGACCGTGCAGCGCGGGCGGGTGCTGGCGCGGCCGGGGATGACCGCGGAAAAGCTGGGCCAGATCCTCGCCCGCCAGATCCCCGACGCCGAAAAACGCGACCGCGCCGATTTCGTGATCGATACGGGCCGCGGGATCGACGCCGCGCGCGAGCAGGTGAAGGCGGTGCTGGCCGAGGTCCGTTCGCCGCAGTTCCGGCCCCGCCGCTCCGCTTGAAATCCACAAGCAAACCAGCGCATGGCTAGGCCATGGCGCGCGAAATCGTCCTCGATACCGAAACCACCGGCTTCGAACCCAAGCAGGGCCACCGGATGGTGGAAATCGCCTGCATCGAACTGCAGGATTTCCTGCCCACCGGCCGGCACTTCCACGTCTATATCGATCCCGAGCGCGACATGCCGCCGGAGGCCGAAAAGGTGCACGGCCTCTCCGCCTCTTTCCTCAGGGGCAAGCCCAAGTTTGCCCATCCCGAGGTGGCCGAGGCGTTCCTGGAGTTCATCGGCGACGCCTCGCTGATCGCGCACAACGCCGGCTTCGACCGCAACTTCGTCAATTTCGAGCTGGAGAAGTGCGGACGGCCGATCATCCCCGAACCGCGCTGGATCGACACCCTGGCTCTGGCCCAGAAGCGCTTTCCGGGCATGTACAACTCGTTGGATGCGCTCTGTAAGCGGTTCAACATCTCTCTGGCCGAACGCGAGAAGCACGGCGCCCTGATCGACACCAAGCTCTTGGCCTCGGTCTATCTGGAGCTGCAGGGCGGGCGTGAGCGCCGGCTGGAGCTGACGCCGGCGCGGATGGCGCAGGCCGTCGCGGCGGCGACCCAGGCCGCCTACGGCGCCCGGCCTCGGCCGCTACCCCTCCGCTCCACCGACGCCGAGCGCGAGCGTCACCGCGCGTGGGTGGAGAATACCCTCAAGGACAAGGCCATCTGGCTGAAGCTGGGGCTTCAATAGTCCAGCAGCGGTGATCCTTGGGCGCTGGCCCGCAGGGACGAACCCGGCGGTGGGCCGGCGTCAGGCCTGTACGATCGACGCCTGTTCCGCCTGCATCTTGCGCTGGGCGTAGATGGCGGCGAAGTCCATGGGCTCGAGCAGGAACGGCGGGAAGCCGCCTTCGGTGGTCAGGTCCGACACGATTCGGCGGGCGTAGGGGAACATGTAGCGGGGCGCTTCGATCAGCAGCACCGGCTCGATGTCGGCCTCGGCCACGCCAGTGATCGAGAACAGGCCGCCATAGACCAGCTCCAGGTGGAACACCGCTTCGTTGTCGCGGGCGGCGGTGGCGGTCAGCTTCAGGTCGACCTCGAACAGGCCGTCGATGCGGCCGCGGGCGCTCATCTCCACACCGAGATCGATGGTCGGCTGGTTCTGGGCCGAGTGCAGGGCGTCCGGCGCGCGCGGGTTCTCGAACGACAGGTCGCGGATGAACTGGGCCAGGACCCGGATCTGCGGGCCGTCGGCGGGCAGCACGCCGTTGGTGTGCGGGATTTCGGGCGCGGCGTCGGTCATGGACAGGGGTCCCTCAGGATCTTGAGCCGCGGTCGCTAGCACGCGCGCTTTGAAGGCGCAACGCGGGGCGCCGCGCATGGGACCTGACGCGGACGGCGGCGCACCCTATATTGTGCAATTCGTGCGCGGCGGACCGCCGCCAGTCTTTGACCAGGGCCAGCCTTGCAAGTCCTCGAACTGCTAATCTTCGCCGTCGTGGCGGCCGTCATCCTGTACCAGCTGTACGCGGTGCTGGGGCGGCGCGTGGGGCGCCAGCCCGAGGACAATCCCGATCCGGCGCGACGGGCGCCGGCGCTCGACGCCACCGGTGCGGTCCAGCTGCCGGCCGACAGCCCGGTGCTCGGCGGGGTCGCGGCGATCCGGGCCAAGGACTCCGCCTTCGACGTCGACAAGTTCCTGGCCGGCGCGCGGACCGCTTTCCAGACCATCGTCCAGGCCTATGCCGTGGGGGATCGCGAAACCTTGAAGCCGCTCCTGGCGGCGGATGTCGCGACCGCCTTCGAGGCCGGCATGGCTCAGCGGACGGCCGAGGGCCGGACCGAAAGCGTGGAGTTCCTGCAGCCGGCGCGCGCCGATCTCGAGGACGCCGCCGTCGACGCCGATCTGGCGCGGATCAAGGTGCGCTTCCTGGCCGAGTTCCGCAGCCGGTCCAAGGGGCCGGAGGGCGAGGCGGTGGACGATCGCCGCACGGCCGAGGTGTGGACGTTCGAGCGTCCTTTGACGAGCCGCGATCCCAACTGGGTCCTGGCGCGGGTCGAGGCGGCCGAGGCTTAGCATGAGTAGGGTTCGGGGGGGCGTCGAAGCCTGGGCGCCGGCGATGGCGGCCCTGACATTGGCGGCTTGCGCCACCGGCGCGCCGCCGTCTCCCCAGCCCCTGCCGGCGCCCCGTTCGACCGTGGCCCCACCCACCGCGCCCGCGCCAAGTCCGCCGAGGGCCGCGCCTGGCCCTGGAACGGTCGGCGCCGCGCCCCTGCCGCCGGCCGGGGCGCCGCAGCCGGCGATCAGCTGGTCGCGCCTTCCCGGCTGGGACAAGGAGGACCACGCCGCCGCCCTCGACATGTTCCGCGCCAGCTGCGGGGTCGAGCGGGAGCCGGCCTGGCGCGAGGTGTGCCTGCGCGCCCGCGATCTCGGGCCGCAGGACGAGGTGATCGCCAAGGCCTTCTGGGAAACCAATTTCCGCGTGCGGCCGGTGGGTGAAAATGGCGCCGACGAGGGCCTGCTCACCGCCTATTTCGCCCCTGAATACCCGGCGCGGATGTCGCGCAGCTATCCCTACACCGTCCCGGTGCGGCCGCGCCCCGCCGACCTGCCGACCGCCGATGTGGGGGCCAGCGGCGGCGCCACCGCGTGGCTCGACCGGGCGGCGATCGAAGAGACGGACGAAAGCCAGCCCCTGGCCTGGATGAAGCCGGAAGACCTGTTCTTCCTGCAGATCCAGGGCTCGGGCGTGCTGGACTTCCCGGACGGGCGCAAGCTGAAGGCAGTCTATGCGGCCAACAACGGCCAGCCGTTCGTCGGCATCGCCACGCCCATGCGCCAGCAGGGCCTCCTGCCCGCCGACAACACCTCGGGCGAGGCGATCCGCGGCTGGCTGTCCGACCATCGCGGTCCGGACGCCGACGCCATCATGCGCCTGAACCCGCGCTACATCTTCTTCACCCTGCAGCCGTGGGACGGCAAGGAAGCCACCGGGGCGGCGGGAATCACCCTCACGCCGGGGCGCGCCCTGGCGATCGATCCCAGCCGGCACGACTACGGCGCGCTCTACTGGATCGACGGCGAGGCCCCCAGCCTGACCGGCGCCTTCCCGGCCTATCGCCGCCTGGCCATGGCGCTCGACACCGGCAGCGCCATCAAGGGCGATGTGCGCGCCGACCTCTACCTCGGCACGGGCGCGGCGGCGGGAACTGAGGCCGGGCGGGTGAAGCACCGCCTGAAACTCTACAGCCTCATCCCGGTGCTCGACCCGACCTACGCCTCGCGATGAGCCGGCGGCCCCGAAGCGAGGAGGCCCGCCTGTGGGCGCTGGTCGCCGCCACCGTGCGGCCTTTCCCTGGCCGTGTCGCCGAGATCCCGCCGGAGGCCGCCCCTTCGACGCCGGCCAAGCCGCGTCCGCCGCCGCCGGCCGCCAAGGCTCCGGCGCCCTTCGTCCCGGCCGCGCACCAGTCGCGCCCGCGCGTGGCGCCGAAGCCTCCGCCAAACCCGCAACCCGGCGACATCGAACCCGGCCGCAAGCGGCGGCTGACCCGCGAGCGCGATTCGCTGGAGCTGGTGCTCGATCTGCATGGCCTCGACCAGGACCGGGCCCGCACGGTGCTGCACCGTTTCCTGCAGCGGGCCCAGGAGGACGGCGCCCGGGCGGTGTTGGTAATCACCGGCAAGGGCGTGCAAGGCGACGGCGTGCTGCGCCGGCGCGCGCCCGAATGGCTGGCCGAGCCGATGGTGCGTGGGGTGGTGGCGGGCGTATCGGAGGCCCATCGCCGCCACGGCGGAGCCGGCGCCCTCTATGTGGCGCTCAAGCGCAAGGCCGGTTAGCCGACCCAGAAACTCCCGGCCGGACAAGGCGTTGAGCCTTGGCAGTGTTTGAAATGGGAGCCTAGCCACTTGGCGTCTCTGTCCCGCTTGTCCCGCCGTTCGATTCTCGCTTTTTCCGCTGCGGCGGTCTTCGCGGCGCCGGCCGTGGCGGCCTTCGCCGATCCGCCGATCCCCCCACCCGCCCAGATCACGGAACCCGCGCCGCTGCGCCCGGAAGACGCGGCCTTGATGCGCAAGGCGCTGGATCAGGCCGACGCCCAGGGGCTCGACTCCAAGGCCCTGATTCCGCCGGGCCTCGACGCCCTCCTGGCGTCGGACGACCCGGCCAAGCGCAAGCGCGGCGAGGCGGCGCTCGAGGGCGCGGTGCTGCGTTACGCCCGCCAGGTGCACGCCGGCCGGCTCGACGCCGCCGATTTCGACGAAGAATGGGCCATCCGGCCCGCGGCCTTCGACCCGAAACCCGGACTGGAAGCGGCCCTGGCCCAGAACGGCCTTCAGGCCTGGCTCGACAGCCTGCCGCCGCAGCAGTCGGGCTACCAGCAGGCGGTCAAGCAACTGGCGGCCTATCGCGACATCGCCGCCAATGGCGGCTGGACCCCCATGCCGACCGGCCGCAAGTTGGAGCCGGGCGCGGAGGACAGGCGCGTGCCGGCCTTGCGTGCGCGGCTGGCGATCGAGGATCCTTCGGCTCCGGCGACGGGCGCGGACCTGCTGGACGAGCCCCTGGTGGCGGCGCTAAAGGCGTTCCAGCGGCGGCACGGGCTGGAAGACGACGGCAAGCTGGGGCCGGCGACGGTCGCGGCGATGAACGTGCCGGTGGCGCAGCGCATTGCCCAGATCCAGGCCAACCTCGAGCGCTGGCGCTGGCTGCCCCAGGACCTGCCCCCTGACCGGGTGGATGTGAACACCCCCGCGGCCCTGACCACCCTGGTCAGGGGCGGCAAGGTGGCGCTGGAAATGAAGGCGGCTCCAGGGCGCAAGACCGATCACACCCCGATGCTGCAGTCGACCATCACCGCCATCGTGCTCAATCCGCCCTGGAACATCCCCCAGTCGATCGCCGAGGCGGAGATCATGCCCAAGGAGCGGGCGCATCCCGGCTATATGCAGGAGGAGGAGATCAGGGTGATCGACACTCCGGACGGCGGACAACGGCTGCAGCAGAAGGCCGGGCCCAAAAGCGCGCTCGGCCAGGTGAAGTTCGAGTTCGACAACCGCTTCGGCGTCTATCTGCACGACACCCCGATCAAGGTGGCGTTCGACAAGCAGGCCCGGATGGTCAGCCACGGCTGTGTGCGGCTGGAGAAGCCCAAGGAACTGGCCGCCCAGCTGTTGCAAGGCCAGGGGACCTGGTCTCCCGACAGCCTTGGCTCCGCGATCGACGCCGGCGACACAAAGCGCGTGGCCCTGGACCGGCCGATGCCGGTGTTCCTGTTCTATTGGACGGCCTATGCCGGACCGGACGGACGCATGATCTTCTACTCCGATCCCTACGACTGGGATCAGGAGCTGCTGCAGAAGGTCGCGGACAAGACTTCCAGCCACGCTTGACCTGACAGGGGCGCCTGAGGCTTGGTCGCCCCAGAGGGGTGTCCCGGCCGATCCGGCCGTCACGTGGAAGGCGATCTTGAAGAGACGCGAACTCCTGAAACTCGGCCTCGCGGCCGGGCTCGGCGCCGGCCTGTCGCCGATTTTCGGCTCGGGCGCCCTGGCCCAGACCACCGCTGCGCCTGCGGTCTCCACCGGACCGCGCCGCGTGCTCCTGCACAACCTGCATACTGGCGAGGCGCTCGATGCGGTCTATTGGGACCAGGGCAGCTATGTGCCTGACGCCCTGGCTTCGGTGAACAAGGTGCTGCGCGACTACCGGACGGGCGACGTCCATGCCATGGACCCGCGCCTGCTCGATCTGCTGCACGAGGTGCACGGCCGCGTCGGCGCCGGCAAGCCGTTCCAGGTGATCTCCGGCTACCGTTCGCCTCACACCAACGCCATGCTGCACGAGCGCTCCGGCCAGGTGGCCGCGCACAGCCTGCACATGGACGGCTTGGCCATCGACGTGCGCATGGAGGGCGTGGCCCTCGACCACCTGCACAAGGCGGCGCTCGACCTCCAGGCCGGCGGCGTGGGACTCTACCCCACCTCGGACTTCGTGCACA
>DASYBX010000206.1:0-8742 GCA_036500495.1 Caulobacteraceae bacterium | reverse complement strand
CCGCAACCTGAAGGACGGTGACCTGTTCCGCAGGGCCCGCATCGGCGTCGACGGTACGGCGCCCGGCAATTGGGAATACCGCTTCCTGTTCGACTTCGGCGGCTCGGGCGTGGAGAACGCTGGCCAGCTCTACGAGGGCTGGGTGCAGTATTCGGGCTTCAAGCCGCTGCACATCCGGGTGGGCGCCTTCGCCCCGTCGCTGGGGCTGGAGGACGCCAACTCCACCAGCTACATGCCCTTCCTCGACCGGCCGAGCCCCGAGGACATCTCGCGCAACCTGGCCGGCGGCGACTCGCGCACCGCCGTGCAGATCGCCGGCTACGGCCCCTACTGGTTCGCCAGCGCCGCCGTCACCGGCCGCACCGTGGGCGCGATCAACACCAACAACGTGATCCCGATCACCTCGACCACCACCAGCGTCACGGTCGGCACGGCGCAGAGCTACGACGACCAGCTGGGCTTCACCGCCCGCGCCGCCTACGACCCGCTGCACGGCAAGGACTGGCGCGTGAACCTGGGCGTGCACGGCAGCTACGTCGATCGCCCGGCCAACGTGTCCGGCCCCGGGACCAACGGCGCCACGCCGATCAGCTCCTATGTGGTGGCCCTGAACGGCACCGCCGAACTGCGCGTCGACGGGACCAAGCTGGTCAACACCGGCAACATCCCCGCCAAGCACGCCGCCACCGTGGGCGCCGAGTTCGCCGCCCAGAAGGGGCCGTTCTTCCTGGGCTCGGAGTACGAGCACATCGAGGTCACGCGCAGCGACATCGCCTCCACCCCCGAGTTCAACGGCTACTATGTGGAGGGGACCTGGTTCCTGACCGGCGAGTCCAAGACCTACAACCCGTCCAGCGGCGCGTTCGACGGGCCGGGCGCGATCAACCACCTGTTCGATCCGAAGAACGGCGCCTATGGGGCGGTCGAGCTGGCCCTGCGCTGGAGCGACATGGACTTCAACTACCACCAGGGCGACCTGGGCGCGGCGCCGTCGACCACCGCCATCCGCGGCGGCGAGCAGCAGATCTTCAGCGCCGGCCTCAACTGGTACCCGACCCCGGTCGTCCGCTTCATGCTGGACTACCAGCACGTGCGCATCGACCGCCTGTCGCCCAGCGCCAGCGCCTACGCCACCCCCGCCGGCGCCCAGATCGGCCAGAGCTACAACGCCGTGGCCCTGCGCTCGCAAGTCGCCTTCTGAGGATTCCCGTCATGACCTTCGACGCCAACCCCTCGCGCCGCGCCCTTCTCGCCGCTACCGGCGCGAGCCTTGCGACCACTGCCCTGGCCGGCCGCGCCCTGGCCCAGGCCCAAGCTTCGGCCAAGCCCGCCGCGAGCCTGCTCAACGTCAGCTACGACCCGACGCGCGAGCTCTATCAGGACATCGACAAGGCGTTCATCGCCTTCTGGAAGCAGCACACCGGCCAGAGCCTGGACATCAAGCAGAGCCACAACGGCTCGGGCGCCTCGGCGCGGGCGGTGATCGACGGCCTGCAAGCCGACGTGGTCACCCTGGCCCTGGCCTATGACATCGACCAGATCAGCCGGGTGGCCAAGCTGCTGCCCGCCAACTGGCAGAGCCGCCTGCCCGACAACTCCACGCCCTACACCTCGACCATCGTGTTCCTGACCCGCAAGGGAAACCCGTGGAAGCTGCGGGACTGGGGCGACCTGATCAAGCCGGGCATCGAGGTGATCACCCCCAATCCCAAGACCTCGGGCGGAGCGCGCTGGAACTACCTGGCCGCCTGGGCCTGGGCCAAGGGCCAGCCGGGGGGCACGGACGCCAGCGCCAAGGCCTATGTGCAGAAGCTCTACAAGCAGGTCCCGGTGCTCGACACCGGCGCGCGCGGCGCCACCACCACCTTCACCGAGCGGCGCATCGGCGACGTGCTCCTGGCCTGGGAGAACGAGGCCTATCTGGCGCAGGACGAGTTGAAGGGACAGTTCGACATCGTCACCCCGCCGTCCTCGATCCTGGCCGAGCCGCCGGTGGCGGTGGTGGACAAGAACGTCGACCGCCATGGCACGCGCGCCATCGCCGAGGGCTACCTCAACTTCCTCTACAGTCCGCTGGCCCAGGACCTGATCGGCAAGAACCACTACCGCCCGCGCAACGCCGAGGCCGCCGCCCGGTACGCCGCCAAGTTCCCGGCCATCAAGCTCGCCACGATCAACGACTTCGGCGGCTGGACCAAGGCCCAGACCACCCACTTCGCCGACGGCGGGGTGTTCGACCAGATCTACAAGGGGTGAGGCTCTCGGGCGTGAAACCGGGGGTTGAGGCCGGGCGCCGGCTGAACACCAGGACTTGATCACCGAAACCCGAGTCGCGGGCTATCGTTGCAACCGTCAGTAAGCCGAACGGCCGACGGGAGGAAGGCGATGGCCCGCCCCTTTTACTATCTGCCCGCTCCCCACCCGCGCCTGCGCGGCCGCCCGCCGCAGCCGGTGGCGCTGCTGCTGATCCTGGTGCTGGCGGCGCTGGCCGCCGTGTGGATGAACCTCCCGCCCGTCGCCTCGATCCTGCCGGTCCATCCTCCCGGCTGAGGCGCGCAGGGATCGCACCGCGCCCTCCGATCGTTATCGCGCTCCAGGACCTGGAGTGGAGTCCGCCTTTGCACAACGCCTCCTGATGGCCCCAGAGACGGTCGTCAACGTCATCGGCACGGCCGCCGGCCTGTGCTCCATGGCCAGCTTCACGCCGCAACTGATCAAGATCGCCCGCGAGAAGCAGGCCGAGGGCGTGTCGCTGCGCACCTATGTGGTCAACGTCGTCGGCTTCGTGCTGTGGATCGCCTACGGCGTGCTGCTCGGCAGCTGGCCAGTGGCAATCTCCAACGCCGTGAACCTGCTGCTGGCGGCCGCCATCCTGGCCCTGCGCTGGCGTTACGGCTCCGAAAGCACGGCGCCATCGCGTCGTGCTCTCGAATCCTAGAGTTGGAGCGGGTTGCGGGCGGAAAACCGGTTCCCGCTTTTCCTCGACCCGTTCGCGGCCGCGACAACTAGCCGCCCCAGAACAGTCTCAAATGGCTGGACGCGAATCGACCTCGCCGAAAGCGCGGGGGATAATGATTCGATTCGCTTTGGGTGCTCGCTCCATGCGCAAGTTCATCGTGGCCTTCCTGTGGGGGGCCTACCTTTGCCTGGCCTTGACGGCCGCGGTCGTCCTGTGGCGATCCGGCGGCGGCTGGGGCGCGGCGATCGCTGGCCTGATCGGCACGCTCGGCCTGGCCTTCGCCCTGCACAGCCTGGTGGCCCGCGGCCTGGACCGGGCCCAGCTCTCCGCCGAGATCGCGGCGGTGCGCCAGGCCAATGTCCTGCTGCTGCGCCAGGTCGAGGCGCTGCAGGGCTCGCTCGGCGAGATCGACCCGGACACCGGGCACGAGGCCGTGCGCCGTTCCGAGGCCCTGAGCGGCGAGGTGCGCATGCTGGAGGCCCTGGTCCAGCGCATGAGCGAGACGCTCGACGAGCGCCTGGACCACCTGCACGCCAGCGCCATGGCCCCGGCCAACGCCTCCGTCCCGGTCCTGCAGCACGAACGCCGCCGCCGGCAGCAGACCACCGCCTTGCTGGAAGAGGTGCGCGAGGCGCTGGCCGCCAACCGCGTCGACCTCTACCTGCAGCCGGTGGTCAATCTGCCCCAGCGCCGTACGGTGTTCTACGAGAGCTTCTCGCGCCTGCGCGACGAGACCGGCCGCATGATGATGCCGGCCGAATACCTGCCCGCCGCCGAGCCCGAAGGCCTGGTCAGCGCCATCGACAACCTGCTGCTGTTCCGCTGCGTGCAGATCGTGCGGCGCCTGGCCAAGCAGGACCGCAAGGTGGCGATCTTCTGCAACATCTCCCTCGCCTCCCTGGCCGACGAGGTGTTCTTCCCGCAATTCCTCAAGTTTCTGGGCCAGAACCGCGACGTCGCCACCGGCCTGATCTTCGAACTGGGCCAGTCGGCCTATGAGGCGCGCGGTTCGGTCGAGGCGCGCAACATGGGCAAGCTGGCCGACATGGGCTGCCGCTTCTCCCTCGACAAGGTCACCGACCTGTCGCTGGACTTCGCCGACCTGGCGCGCTCGGACGTGAAGTTCGTGAAGATCTCCGCCGAGGTCATGCTCGAGCAGCTGCTGGACACCGACGGCCGCCTGACCCTACGCTCGCACAACGACATCGAGGCCACCGACTACGCCGCCCTGGCCCAGCGCTATGGCGTGGAGGTGATCGCCGAGAAGATCGAAGGCGAGCGCCAGGTGGTCGACATCCTCGACCTCAACATCGGCTACGGCCAGGGCCACCTGTTCGGCGAGCCCCGCGCCATCCGCGAGCAGGTGCTGGCCGAAAGCGACCCGCCGGCCGAGTTCATCCGCGAGGCCCTGCGCAGGAAGGCCGCGGTGGGCGCCGCCGGCTTCTAAAAGAGCGGCCCGCCAGTTGACCTTGGGCGGCGCGGCCCTTAGCTCCGCGCCATGACCGCGCCCCTGAAGATGACCCCCCGGGCGATTTCCGGCCTCGCCGAGATCGCCGGGGACTACGACGTGCTGCTGTGCGACGTGTGGGGGGTGATCCACAACGGCCGTGAAAGCTTCCCCGCCGCCTGCGCCGCCCTGGAACGGTTCGCCGTGGAGCGCGGGCCGGTGGTGCTGATCTCCAACTCCCCGCGCCCGGCGCATGACGTCGCCTTGCAGCTCGACGCCCTGGACGTGCCGCGGGGCGCCTGGAGCGCCTTCGTCACCTCCGGCGACGCCACCCGCGTGCTGCTCAAGGAGCGCGCCCCGGGCCCGGCCTGGCGCATCGGGCCCGAGCGCGACAATGTGCTCTACGAGGGCCTGGGCCTGGAGTTCTCCTGCCCCGAGGAGGCCGCCTTCATCGCCTGCACCGGGCCGGTCAACGACGACTGGGAGACGCCCGAGGACTATCGCGCCACCCTCGCCATTGCCGCCGGGCGCGGCCTGACCATGATCTGCGCCAATCCCGACCGGGTGGTGCACAGGGGCGAGCGGCTGGTCTATTGCGGCGGGGCCCTGGCCGACCTCTACGGCGCCCTGGGCGGCGAGGTGATCATGGCCGGCAAGCCCTATCGCCCGATCTACGACCTGTGCCTGTTGGACGCCGAGCGCCTGCTTGGCCGGGCCGAGGTGCGCGCCCTCTGTATCGGCGACGGCCTGCCCACTGACGTCAAGGGCGCCCAGGACCAGGGGCTCGACTGCCTGTTCGTGGCCGGCGGCATCCACGGCCTGGAGGTGGCGGGGCAGGACGGGCGCATGGATCCGGCCAAGGTCCAGGCGCTGCTCGGTGAGGCCGACCTGAACGCCGCCTACGCCATGACGACACTCAGCTGGTGACCATGATGGACGCCGCTTCCCCCAAACCCTCGGAATTGGCCCTCGGCCAGGCCCGGCCCGCCGCATGAGCCTGCGCATCGTCAACGGTTGGCGAGACCTGCCCACCGAAGCGCGCGGCGCCTCGGTGGCGCTCGGCAACTTCGACGGGGTGCACCGCGGCCACCGGCTGGTGATCGCCGAGGCGGCCAAGGCGGCGCGCGCGCTGAAGGCGCCGCTGGGGGTGATCCGCTTCACGCCCCATCCCGCCGCCCTGCTGCGCCCCGACGCGGAGCCCTATCTGCTGATGACCCCCGGCCAGCAGGCGCGGGCGCTCGAGGCCCTGGGCGTCGATCTGCTCTACGACCTGCCGTTCGACCAGATCACGGTCCTGACCGACGAGGCCTTCGCCCGCGACGTCCTGGCGGCCGGGCCCCATGGCGGGCTCGGCGCGCGCCACGTGGCCGCCGGCTTCGACATCCGCTTCGGCCACGGCCGTTCGGGCGACGCCGAGAGCCTGAAGCGACTGGGCGAGCAGTACGGCTTCTCGGTCTCCATCGCGCCGCGGGTGGACGAGGACGGGGCCAAGCTCTCCTCGAGCGCCGCGCGCGAGGCGGTGCGCGCCGGGGAGGTGGACAAGGCGGCGAAGATCCTCGGCCGCCCCTTCGCCATCGAGGGCGTGGTGGTGGAGGGCCAGCATCTCGGCCGCAAGCTCGGCTATCCCACCGCCAACGTGTTCCTCGGCGACTATGTGCGCCCGCGGCTGGGCTCCTACGCCACCCGCACGCGCCTGCCCGACGGCCGCGTCGTGCCGGGCGTCGCCAACATCGGCCAGAACCCGACCACCGGCCTGGTCGACGCGCGGCTGGAGGTGTGGCTGTTCGACTTCGACGAGGACCTCTACGGCCAGACCATCGAGACCGAGCTCGTCGCCTTTCTCCGCCCCGAGGCCAAGTTCGACAGCCTGGACGAACTGATCCGGGTGATCGGCGAGGACGCGGCCGCCGCAAGGGCGATGCTCTGCCCCGAGCTGTAACTCCCCGCGTGCGGGGAAGGAGAGTTCTAGCCCCCCGTTTCCCCGTCTGTTACACCCGCCTGCATGACGTTCGTCCGGACAGTTCCGCGAATTAACCGCCCGGCGTGACGCCACGGGCGAGAGCTCCAGCGCGCGCCGGGACCTTACAATCCGTCATCCCGGCCAACGGAGCGGCGAAGCCGCGAACGCCGAACCGGGACGAACCTTCACGCGCTAAGACCGAGTTTCATGGCCGACGACGCCCAATCCAATTCCTCCACCGGTCGCGACTATCGCCCGACCGTGTTCCTGCCCGAGACCGCCTTCCCCATGCGCGCAGGGTTGCCGCAGAAGGAGCCGGAGATCCTGGCCAAGTGGGAGGCCGACGGCCTCTACCACCAGATCCGCCGCGCGCGGCAGGCGTCGAACGCGCCGCTCTATGTGCTGCACGACGGGCCGCCCTACGCCAACGGCGCCCTGCACATCGGCCACGCCCTGAACAAGACGCTGAAGGACTTCGTGGTCCGCTCGCGCTTCGCCCTGGGCTTCGACGTCGACTATGTGCCCGGCTGGGACTGCCACGGCCTGCCGATCGAGTGGAAGATCGAGGAGGAGGTGCGCGCCCAGGGCAAGCGCAAGGACGAGGTGCCGGTCGCCGAGTTCCGCGCCCGCTGCCGCGCCTTCGCCGGCAAGTGGATCGACCTGCAGCGCACCGAGTTCAAGCGCCTGGGCGTGCTCGGCCGCTGGGAGGACTACTACTCGACCATGGCCTTCGATTCCGAGGCGGCGATCGTCGGCGAGTTCCACAAGTTCCTGATGAGCGACCAGCTCTATCGCGGCTCCAAGCCGGTGATGTGGAGCCCGGTCGAGCGCACCGCCCTGGCCGACGCCGAGGTCGAGTACCACGACCATACCTCGCCGACGGTGTGGGTGAAGTTCCCGCTAACGGGGGCCGTCAAACCTCAGATGGGGAGCGGTGATCCGGATCGATCGCACCTGCTCGGTGCTTCCATCGTGATCTGGACCACCACGCCATGGACGCTCCCGGCCAACCGGGCGATCAGCTTCAACCCAGCGATCAGCTATGGCCTCTATGAGGTCGTGGCGATGGATGAAGGCCTAGCTTTCGAGCCCTGGGCCAAGCCCGGTGATCGACTGATCGTGGCCGACAAGCTGGCGGCCGACGTGGCCGCCGCTGCCAAAATCGCCGATTGGACGCGCGTGGAAGCGGTCAATCCGATGGGCCTGCTCGCAGCACACCCGCTAGCGAAGTTAGCCCCCGGCAACGACACCGACCCAGGTTATGGCTTCGTCGTCCCCCTGCTCTCGGGCGACCACGTGACCGAGGACGCCGGCACCGGCTTCGTGCATACCGCGCCGGGCCACGGCGCGGACGACTACGCCGTCTGGCTGGCCCACGGCCTGCCGCGCGACGCCATCCCCGACACCGTCGATCCGGACGGCGCCTACTATCCGCACGTGCCCCTGTTCGCCGGGCTGAAGGTGCTGGAGACCGAGGGCAAGAAGGCCGGCAAGTTCGGGCCGGCCAATCCGGCGGTGATGGACAAGCTGATCGAGGCGGGGAATCTGCTCGCCCGCGGCCGCGTGGAGCACAGCTATCCGCACAGTTGGCGCTCCAAGGCGCCGGTGATCTTCCGCAACACGCCCCAGTGGTTCGTGAAGGTCGAAAACGATGGCCTCCGGGGCAAGGCGCTGGCCGCCATCGACGCCACCGAATTCTATCCGGCCCAGGGCAAGAACCGCATCCGCTCGATGGTCGAGAGCCGGCCCGACTGGCTGATCTCGCGCCAGCGCGCCTGGGGCTCGCCCTTGGCCATGTACGTGTCGAGGA
This sequence comes from Caulobacteraceae bacterium, assembly GCA_036500495.1. Classification (GTDB taxonomy): domain Bacteria; phylum Pseudomonadota; class Alphaproteobacteria; order Caulobacterales; family Caulobacteraceae; genus BOG-938. Next base: position 566 of record DASYBX010000206.1, on the reverse strand, counting down.
AGACCGGCCAGCCGCTGAAGGATGAGGCCGTCAACGCCCGCATCCTGCACGCCATCCGCCAGAACGGCGCCGACGCCTGGTTCACCCGGCCGGACTCCGAATTCCTCGGCAACGAGCACGACCCTGCCGACTACGAGAAGATCGAGGACATCCTCGACGTCTGGTTCGACTCGGGCTCGACCCACAGCTTCGTCATCGAGGGCCGCGCCGACAGCCGCTGGCCGGCCGACCTCTATCTGGAGGGCTCCGACCAGCATCGCGGCTGGTTCCAGTCGTCCCTGCTGGAAGCCTGCGGCACGCGCGGCCGCGCGCCGTTCAACGGCGTCCTTACCCACGGCTTCGTCCTCGACGAGAACGGGGAGAAGATGTCCAAATCCAGGGGCAACACCACCGAGCCCCAGACCGTGATCAAGGAGAGCGGGGCCGACATCCTGCGCCTGTGGGTGGCGATGTCGGACTACGCGGACGACCTGCGCATCGGCAAGACCATCCTGCAGACCACGGTCGACGCCTACCGCAAGCTGCGCAACACCCTGCGCTACCTGCTGGGCGCGCTCGACGGCTTC
>DASYBX010000205.1:0-23732 GCA_036500495.1 Caulobacteraceae bacterium | reverse complement strand
TACCAGCCGACCCACAGCATGCCGGCGCCCATCATGGTCAGGCCGGGATTGTGCGGCGGGTGCAGGTCCTTGGGGAACCCGTCGCGCCGGCCGACCATGGCCGCGGCGATCAGGGCCGAGATGCCGGCGGTGGCGTGCACCACCAGGCCCCCGGCGTAGTCCATCACCCCGCGCTGGGCCAGCCAGCCGCCGCCCCACACCCAGTGGGCCACGGGCGCATAGACCACCAGCAGCCACAGGCCCGAGAACAGCAGCACCGCGGGAAAGCGGATGCGCTCCACATAGGCGCCGACGATCAGGGCCGGGGTGATGATGGCGAAGGCGCCCTGGAACATGAAGAAGGCGCTCTCGGGGATGGTGCCGTGCAGGGCGTTGCGGGGGACCATGAACAGGGCTTTGGACAGGTCGCCGATCAGCGGGCCGGTTCCGGAAAAGGCCAGGGAGTAGCCGACCAGCAGCCACAGGACCGAGGCGAGGCAGGCGATGGCCACGCACTGGGCCATCACCGACAGCACGTTCTTGGACCGCACCAGGCCGCCGTAGAACAGGGCCAGGCCCGGCAGGGTCATGAACAGGACCAGGGCCGTGGAGGTCAAAATCCAGGCAGTGTCGCCGGGGTTGGCCGGCGTGCCCGGCGTCTGGGCGAAGGCGAGGGTGGGCGCGAGCAGCACGGCCGCGGCCAGCGCGGTCCGGTGAAAGGCCTTGCCGATCAATTGCATCCTGAATGCCCCTGGCGCGGCCGCACGCCCCGCGCGGCCCGGTTTCAGAGCCTAATAGCGAAGGTCGCAATTCTGCTCAAGGATTGAGCAGCGGTGATGATCAAATATGCGGCGTTTTTGCGCGGCCTGATCCCGCGCTCGAATTCAGGGCCTTCAGGCCGCGCCCTCGACCGCGGCGGTGTTGCGGCGCTCGAGCTTGCCCCAGCCGACACGGGGGCCGCGGATGGCGGTGATCACCGCCTTGACCACCACGTAGTACATCATTTGGCGGTAGCCGAAGCGCTGCACCGGCAGCCAGATCAGCTCCTTCCACGGGGCGCGCTTCTCCAGCGCCAGGCCCAGTATGGCCGCCGACAGGTCCACCAGCACGAAGGCGCACCAGTAGAAGATGGTCCGCACGAGGTCGTCGGCCGACCACTCCACCGGGTGGGAGTAGTGGGTCATGATCGCCGAGACGATGCTCCAGATGGCCCCGAGGTCGACCAGCGGCGCGGCCACGGTCAGCACCACCTGGAACAGCCAGATCTGCGGCAGGGCGAAGAACCCCAGCACCGGGCGCCCGGGGTCGAACAGGGCGGAACGGTGTTTCCACATGCACTGCAAGGTGCCGAACGACCAGCGGAAGCGCTGCTTGAGCAGGCCGCGGATGCTGTCGGGAGCCTCGGTGTAGGCGCGGGCGTCCGGATCGAAGTCGACCATCCAGCCGGCGCGCTGCACGGCGATGGTCAGGTCCTGGTCCTCGGCCAGGGTGTCGCCGGGATAGCCGCCGAGCGCCTCCAGCGCCTCGCGCCGCCACGCGCCCACGGCGCCGGGAACCACGGTGACGGCGCCCAGGGCGTCGAGCGCGCGCCGCTCCAGGTTCTGGGCGGTGACGTATTCCAGCGCCTGCCAGCGGGTGACGACGTTCAGCCGGTTGCCGACCAGGGCGTTGCCGGCCACCGCCCCGATGTCGGGGTTCTCGAACCAGCGGGCCAGCAGGCCGATGGTGTCCTTGGCGAACAGGGTGTCGGCGTCGAGCGCCACGACGATCGCGCCCCTGGCCTCCTTCAGGCCCCGGTTCAGGGCGGCGGCCTTGCCGCCGTTGTCGAAGCGCAGCAGGCGCACCCTCGGCTCGTCGCGGTAGGCCGCCTGCACCACGGCCGAGGTGTTGTCGGTCGAGCCGTCGTCCAGCACCAGCACCTCGATGTTGGTCCAGTCGGACTTCAGGATGCGGTTGGTGGAGGAGACGATCACCTTCTCCTCGTTGAAGCAGGGGATCAGCACGGTCACCAGCGGGCCGGTCGCGGGATCGATCGTGGCCGGCGGGGGGCTGGTGAAGCGGTGCCACAGCGCCAGGGTGCCCAGGAACGCCAGCCTGGCCAGGCCGAGCGCGATGGCGGTGACGAACAGGGTGGTCATGCTCAGCTCCACCCCGTGCACGAAGCCGAAGCCGACGCGGTCCAGCGTCAGCGCCACCGGGTTGCGGCCCGAAGCCGGCATGGCCTGGGCGGGGCTCATGCCCGCCAGCTCGGCCACGGTCACCAGGCGGTAGCCCTTGGCCCTCAGGGCGTCGATCAGGCCGGGAAGGGCCTTGACCGTCATGGAGCGGTCGCCGCCGGAGTCGTGCATCAGCACCACCTGGCCGGCGGTCTCGGGATCGGTGTCGGAGAGCCGGCTCACCACCTTGTCGATGATGCCCGGGGCGGTGGTCAGATAGCCGGCGCAGGGGCCGTTGGCGGGCGGGGCGCCGCGGTTGGGACACCAGTCGTCGGTGTCGATGCGCAGGCCCACGGTCAGGTAGCCCAGGGCCTGGGCCTTGAGCAGGGGAATCACTTCGGCGGGCGTCGAGGGCTCGGCGTCGCCGAAATAGGGCGGGCGGAAGAAGCGCATCGAACGCCCGGTCCACACCTCGAACAGGCGCTGGGTGGAGTTGAGCTCCCCGTCCACCAGCCAGGTGGGGATGGCGGCGATGTTGGGATGGGTGAAGGTGTGGCTGCCGACGATGTGGCCCTCGGCCACCTCGCGTTTCACCAGGCCTGGCCAGTTCTGCATGTTCTGGCCGATCACGAAGAAGGTCGCCGGGGCGTGCTTCTCCTTGAGGATGTCGAGGATTTCCTTGGTGTACTTGGGGTTCGGGCCGTCGTCGAAGGTGAGGGCGATCAGGCCCGGATGGGCGCCATAGCGCGAGACGATGTAGCCCGACGGGATCACGTCGTAGTTCTCGTCGGAGATCAGGCCCGTGCCGCGGTCGATGGTCATGGTCCGCTTGCCCGGCTTGGGCGTCTCGGTGACCTTGAGCACCTCGCCGGTGCCATCGAACTCCACCTCGTTCGAGCCCGCGATCGCCTGCAGGGCGCCGTCGTCGAGCTTGCCGTAGCTGTCGCGCCCCAGGAGCGTCCAGACCCCCGGGTCCTCGTCGCCCAGCCGCCACAGGCCGTAGCCGCGCGGGCGGAACGGGTCGGTGACCTTCATCTGGTTGAACATGGTCACCGCATCCAGGAACCACAGCTGGTGCGAGAGGCCGTCCTCGTGGTCCTGGTAGTCGAAGTGCGGGGTCAGGGCGTCGGAATCGAAGTCGATGTCGACGCTGGAGTCGGCGGCGATGACGGTGGACTCGTGGAACGACTGCGCCTCGGCCGTGTCCCACTTGCCGCCGCGCTTGGTCCAGTCGTAGCCGTAGCTGCCGAGCGCCACGATGGTCCTCTGCGGGTCCATCTTGCCCAGGGTGTCGGCCAGGTTCTCCTGATACCAGCCCTGGCTCGCCGGCGAGCCGGGCGTGCTGGTCAGCCAGTGCTCGTCATAGGCCATCAGCACCACGGTGTCGGTCGAGGCCTGCAGGGCGGTCAGGTCCCAGGTGCGGTCGTCGAACGGGGCGGTGGTCCACACCTCGCGCCCGATCGGCTTCAGGGCGGCGCGGGCCTCGGCCAGGAACGTCGGATAGGCCTTCACCGCCCTGTCCGGGAGGTTCTCCAGGTCGAAGATGTAGCCGGCGAAACCGCGCTTCTGGGCCTGGTCGGCCAGGTTGGCGATCAGGGCCTTGCGGGCGACGGAATTGAGGATGACGTTCGCGGCCGCCCGTCCGTCCCACTCGCCGTCGCGCAGGTTGGCGATCGAGGGCAGCACCGAGGGCGGCTTCTTGGCGGCCCGCAGCACCACATTGGCCTGCTTGTCGTCCTGCACGGAGATCGCCCCGGACGACCCGTTCAGCGTCACCCACTGCGGCGACAGCACGTCGATCTTGGCGATGTGCTCGATCAGGGACTGGCGGGAATTGGGGTCGCCGCTGACATAGAAGGCCAGGGTCAGGGGCCTCTGGGCGCCGGAAGCGGCGGCGCCGAGCATTTCCGGACGCGGCACCCGCGTCCAGGGCAGGCGGCGCAGCTTGCCCCGGGTCTGGGTCTCCACGTGCAGGGCCGAGCGGACATAGGGGTCCTTCAGCGGCAGGTTCGGCAGCTTTGGCGCCAGGGCCAGGGTCGCGGCGAAGCCGGCGCCCACGGCGGCGATCGTCGCCAGGACCAGGCCTAGGGCCAGTCCCGCGCGGCGCCCGCGACGTCCCGATGGGTCATGGAAAACAGAACCGGCCATAACGCGTCAGACGTGTCGCTCCCCTGGCAAAGTCTCATCCACCTGTATGGTGTCGGAAACAAGACGTCGTCGCCTGGCCAGTTTCAGGTGGAAGCCGGCCTGTTCTGGCCGGACCACGGTTCGCCTCGTCTCGTCAAGACTTGCCCGTCCACTTGGCCCGCCCGGAACCAATCCTTGGAGCGGGCGTTGGGGCGCTTGAGCCGAGGGGGCGACCGGGCATAGCCTGAGCGAGGCCGCCGTCGCGGCCACCTCCATGGAGATGTCCTCATGCTCAAGAGCGCACTGATCGCCGTCGCCGTCGTCGCCATCGCCGCCCCGGGCGCGGCCCTGGCCGCCAAGGGCAAGAAGGCCGAGGAAGCCGCCAATGGCCCTTCGGCTCCGGTCCCCTACAGCCAACTGGCCGAAGAAGACACCAAGCTGAATGGCCCGGCGCCGAAGCATCATGCGGCCAAGCACAAGGCCGCCAAGAAGGCCGACGCCGCGGCTCCCGCCGCCGGCGCGGCCAAGTAGCGGGCCGATCCCGGCGGGATGCGGATTTGACCAAAGGTCTGGGTTGATCAGGCGGTGGGAGCGTGTCATGCGCTCCCGCTAACCGCAGTCGAGCCTGACATGATCGAAAACGGACCTCATCTGAAGCAAGCCCGCGAGGCCCTCGGCTGGAGCCCTGCGGATCTGGCCCGCGCCTTGCGCCTGGCGGGCGACCGGTCCCAGGGCGAAAAGCGCGTGCGCGAGATGGAATCGGGCAAGCGCCAGATTTCCGGTCCGGTCACGGTCGCCGTGGAGTCGTTCCTGCACGGCTTCAAGCCGGTGGGCTTCGAGGCGGAAGGCCCCGACGCGGAGTCGTGACGGGTAAGGTTCTTCTTTGCGCTACCGGCTGACGCCTGCTCGAGCGCGTCTTCTTGCGCTACCGGCTGACGCCTACTCGAGCGCGTCCTTGCACCCTTTCAGCCATGATCTTCGCAGTCGATCTCGTCGATGCGCAGGGAGTCGCGCCATAGTTCGATGCCGGCCGAGCCGGGCTCGCACAGTTCCGAGGCCTTGCGACGGGCTTCCCGGTCGCTGGTCGCCTCGATCCAGCAGCCGGTCCTGAAGCGCCGTTTCTTGTCCAGACGATAGGCTCGATAGGTATGCATGGGCCGTACCTCGGCGAATGAACGGTGAAGCTAGGTCGAAGTTCCCGCCTTGGAGACGCCCCAAACACCGAAACGCACTTCAGGCCGCCTGTCCCGCGCACCAGCCGGACGCCCAGGCCCATTGGAAGTTGTAGCCACCGAGCCAGCCGGTCACGTCCACCGCCTCGCCGATGAAATGCAGGCCGGGGACCGCCTTGGTCATCATGGTGCGGGAGTCCAGCGCACGGGTGTCCACCCCGCCCAGGGTCACCTCGGCCGTGCGATATCCCTCCGAGCCCACCGGCTTCACCGTCCAGGCCTTGACCGCGCCCGCCAGGGCCTCCAGCCGCGCCGCGTTGAGGTCGGCCAGGTTGCCCTTGGCGCCCTGCTCCTCGGCGACCCACTGGGCCAGGCGGCGCGGCAGCCAGCGGGCCAGCGCGCTCGCCGCCGCCTGGCGGCCGTGGACGGCCTTGTCCCGCTTGAGCTCGGCCAGCACGTCCGAGCCCGGGGCCAGGTCGAGGGTCACCGCCTCGCCCTCGCGCCAGTAGGAGGAGACCTGCAGGATGACCGGGCCCGACAGGCCGCGGTGGGTGAACAGCAGGGCCTCGTCGAACGCGGTCTTGCCGGCGGCGGCGCGGGCCGGGACCGAGATGCCCGAGAGCGGCGCGGTGCGCTCCAGCAGGCCCGCCTCGAAGGTCAGGGGCACGAGCCCGGGCCGCGTCTCCACCACCGGCACGTCGAACTGCCGCGCGAGGTCGTAGGCCAGGCCCGTGGCGCCCATCTTGGGGATCGACTTGCCGCCGGTGGCGACCACCAGGGCCTGGCAGCCGATCCGGGCGCCGCCCGCCTCGACCTCGAAGCCGCCCGCCGGAGCCCGCCGCACCGCCTGCACCGTGGTGGCCAGCCGCAGCTCGACGCCCGCCCGTCGCATGTCGTCCAGCAGCAGGTCGACGACCTGCTGGGCCGAACCGTCGCAGAACAGCTGGCCCAGGGTCTTCTCGTGCCAGGCGATGCCCGCGCCCTCGATCCAGGCGATCACCGCCTGCGGCCGATGGCGGCGCAGGGCCGAGATGCAGAAGCTGGGGTTGGCCGACAGGAAGCGGTCGGGCGCGGTGTGCAGGTTGGTGAAATTGCAGCGTCCGCCGCCGGAGATGCGGATCTTCTCTCCCGCCGCCTTGGCGTGGTCGACCACCAGCACCCGCCGGCCGCGCCGGCCCGCCTCGATGGCGCACCTCATGCCCGCGGCGCCGGCGCCGAGTACGACAACGTCGAATTGATCCATGAGTCTTAGTTTGCGCTATCGCTTCACTGTTTGAGCGCTGGGATATGGCACAGAGCGGCCAAGGAGGTTAGGGACCGCGCTCAAGTAGCCGCCAGGCGATAGCGCATATAGACCGCGCTCAAGTAGCCGCTAGGCGATAGCGCATATAAAGAACCTCTCATGGCTTTCACCCGCCGCTACGACGAGACCGAGCCCCAGCGCGTCAACAAGTGGCTGGCGCAGAGCGGCGTGTGCTCGCGCCGCGAGGCCGAGGCCCTGATCGCCGAGGGGCTGGTGTCGATCGACGGGGAGACGGTGTCGGACGCCGGCCGCAAGATCCTGCCCGGCCAGACCCTGGTGCTGGCCGACAAGGCGGCGAGCAAGCTCGACGCCCAGATGTCGATCGTGCTGCACAAACCGCGGGGGATCGTCTCGGCCCAGCCCGAGCCGGGCCAAACGCCGGCCGCCCGCCTGATCACCCGTGACCGCCTGTGGGGCCCGCCCGCTCAGGTTCCCGCCGCCGACGCCAGCCTGCCGCCGGTGGGCCGGCTCGACATGGATTCCCGCGGCCTGCTGATCCTTTCGCAGGACGGGGTCCTGGCCAAGGCCCTGATCGGCCCGGCCTCGGCGCTGGAGAAGGAGTACCGGGTGTTCGTCATGGGCGATGTCACCCCCGACAAGCTGGGGCTGCTTCGCCACGGCCTGGAGCTCGATGGCCGCCAGCTCAGGCCGGCCGAGGTCGAGATGATCGCCGAGCAGCGGATCAGGTTCGTGCTGCGGGAGGGGCGTAACCGCCAGATTCGCCGGATGTGCGAACTGGTCGAGCTGAAGGTGGTGGACCTGTTCCGCGTGAGGGTGGGCAACCTGACCCTCGGCGACATGCCCGAGGAATGCTGGCGTCCGCTGAGTTCGGCGGAGCGCGCCGCCCTGATCGCCGGGACCTAGGGATCTCGCGAGGGGTTCAAGCAGGATGACGCGGCTTCTCGCCCTGGCCCTGCCGACCACCTTGGCCGCCTGCCACGCTGCAGCGGCGCCCGCGATCCTGATCTTCACCCGGGCCAATGGCTACCGGCACGACTCCATCCCCGCCGCCACCGCAGGCGTGGGCCGTGGGCCGGGGTGGCGGGCAGGCCTGTCCTCAGGTCGCGGGGTCCGCCAAGGCGGCGAGGGCGGCGGGCTCGTCCTGCAGGTTCACCGTCACCTTGACCACCTGGTGGCCCTCGACCTCCACGTCGATGGCGTAGCGCTCGTGGCGGGAGCGGTTCTCGTGGGCCAGGAAGCGCACGGCGTCGCCCTCGGGCGCGGCGCTGTCGACCGACAGGCCCCGTTCGGCGCCGAACAGGCCGTCGAGGTAGCCGATCACGAAGGGCTGGCCTTCACCGTAGCCCTGGCGGCCGCGGTCGGCGCCGGCGGGGAAGGCGATCGAGGCGTCCGCGGCCAGCAGATTGAGCGCGGCCTGGCGATCCTGCGCCTGGGCGGCCGCGATGAAGGCGTCGGCGACATCCTTGCGCGGCTCGGCGGAGGCCGCGGCGGATGCGGACAGGGCGCCGGCCAGGATGGCGGCGATCGTGACGGCGGCGGCGGAAACACGGCGGATCATGGAAGTCCTTGCGTCCGCCGCGAGGGCAGCTGAGCTGCGGGCGGACCGGCCGGATGTAGGCGCCGCGGGCCGCCTATTGAAGGGGCTCGGACCCGATTTGGGGCGCCGGCCTTTCTCTCGAGGCCCGGCGGCCTTCGGGCGCGCGATCTACAGCGGACGGATCAACGACAGGCGCACGCCGCGGTCCGTCGTGCGGATCTCGCTGATGTGGTCGATCGCGCTGGCGTCGCGCAGGCCGGTGTAGATCACGTCGTGCTCCGAGCGATCGCCGCCGACGATGTTGTCGAGGCTGAGCCTGAGCGTGAGCGGCCGGGTCTGGACCTGCACGAAGCCGCCGAAGCCGGCGGTGGGCGACAGGCTGGCCACCTCGCTCGGGCCGAGGTTGATCTGGGGCCCGGCGGCGCGGGCCGTCACGCCCCAGCGCATCCCCGGGCCGATCGCGTGGCTGAGGCTGAGGGTGGCGTCATAGGGCCGCTCGCCGGACAGCCGCCCGAGCGCGCCGGTCAGCGGGTCCTGGACCAGGGAATCGCGCCAGGTCGCCTTGGCCTCCAGGGTGAACGGCGCCCAGCCGAACAGGGGCAGCGGCGCGGCCAGGCCCGCCTGGATCTCGCGGCGGTCGCCTTCGCCCATCCCGACCCGGGCGGCGTAGGCGCCGAACGGGGCCATGTAGGCATAGGTCTGCACCCGCGCCTGGATCAGGCTGGCGCTGAGGTCGATAGGCCCGGCCTTCTGCGTCACCGCCGCGCCGTAGCGCCACTCGCGGCTGGGCTGCACCAGAGGCAGTACGGCCTCGGCGCCCCCCGTGGCGTAGCCGAGGAACTGGGCCTGGGTGAGGGGCGCGGTGCTGCGGTCCAGGGTCAGCTCGAGCGAGCCGCCCGACCAGGGCGTCAGCGACAGCCTGGCGTCGGGGTCGAGGTCGGCGAAGGCGGCGGCCCGGCCTGCGGACCACATCAGGCTGGTGGACTGCACCGTGCCGCCCGCTTCCAGGCTCAGGGCGGACAGGGGCTTCCAGGCCAGGGCGGCCGACATCTGCCGCTGCTCGGTCTGCACCTGGTCGTGGGTCTCGGCGCCCGAGCCGGCGATGGCGGCGGTCTGCTCCAGTTCGGTGGAGAGATTGGCGCCGAACTTCACGTCGAGGGGCGCGACCGGGGTCAGGGTGGCGGCGGCCGAGGCGGCGGTGGTGCGGTGCTGGGCGAAGTGCTGGCCGGCGTCGCCGAACACCGGGTCTGAGGCGGTGAACTCCACCCGCGTGGCGTTCTGTGCGCCGATCTCGAACTTGGCGGCGCCGGAGGGCGTCCAGCTCGCGCCGACGCCGGCGGTGGTGGTGTTCCACCAGCCCGAAGCGTCCGCCGCGCCGGCCGAACCCTGGGACGGCGCCGGCTGGCCGGATATGGCGCCGAGTTCGACGTGGGTCTGCAGCTGGTCGATCTGGCCGGTGATCTTGGCCTTGCCGCCGGCCTGCGGATGATCCGGCTCGGAGGCGGTCAGGCTCATGTTCACGGCCAGGCCCTGGCCCTCGATGTCGATCGCCTGCCCAGGGGCCGCGACGGCCTGCGCCGCAGGCTGAGCGCCGGCGGGAGCGAGGCCGACGGCCGCGCAGCTAAAGCCAAGCAGGACAACAGAAAATCGCATGGGAGCCCCCGCTCCATGCTTACCGCAAACGCTGTCGCGGCTTAAGTCGCGGGAGCGCCCGCCGCCATCACAAATCGGTGGGGGCGGCGGGGCAACACCGGCGTAAAAATCATCCTCAGCCGGCGATCTCCATCTGCACCGCGGCGGCCGGTTCGAGGGCGGGGCGCGGGCCTGCGACAGCAGGTCGCGGGGGATGGGCGATCTCCTCCGGCGTGGCCAGCAGGCCCCAGCGCAGCAGGGTCATGCCGATCGCCGGATCGGCGGTCAGCACCGTGACCGGCGCCGACAGCACCAGGCCGGTCACCACCGGCACCGCCCACATCAGGCCGTCGCCCGAGGTCAGGTAGAGCATGCCGGCGGCGCCGAGGCCGCAGGCCAGATGCAGGCCGTGGCGGCGCACCGCCTCGCCCCAGGGCACGCCGCCGTCGTCGCGCGTCTGGGCCGACCAGCCGGAGTCGCGGCCGAGCAGGATGTCGAAGAGGGCTTTGGACTGGCTGACCATCAGGATCGGCGCCACCAGGGCCGACAGCACGGTCTCCAGCATCACGCCGGCCAGCAGCTTGAACGGGTCGCCCCAGACGCGCCGCTCGGCCCGCCGGCTGAGGATCAGCACCAGCGCGATCAGGCGCGGGGCCATCAGCCACAGCAGCGAGACCGCCAGCACCCAGCTCAGCACCCGCATGCCGTAGATGTCCCAGGCGCCGTCGCCGCCCAGGCGGCCCTGCACGGCCATCAGGGTGCTGGTGGCCAGGAACAGCAACCACAGGGGCGACATCAGGTAGCCCATCGCCCCCTGCAGCATGTGGAAGCGGCTCATCCAGTGCAGGCCGCGCGCGCCCACCACGCCCAGGTGCTGGATGTTGCCCTGGCACCAGCGGCGGTCGCGCACCGCCATGTCGGTGAGGGTCGGCGGGCATTCCTCGTAGCTGCCGCTGAGGCCGGGGGCCAGGCGCACCTGCCAGCCGGCGCGGCGCAGCAGGCCCGCCTCGACGAAGTCGTGGCTCATGATGTGGCCGCCGAACGGCTTGCGGCCGGGCAGGTCGGGCAGGCCGCAGTGGTCGGCGAAGGCGCGCACGCGCAGGATGGCGTTGTGGCCCCAGTAGTTGCCCTCCGCGCCCCAGAACAGGGCCAGGCCGTGGGTCAGGGCCGGGCCGTAGAGCCGGCTGGCGAACTGCTGCATGCGGCCGAACACGCTGGTGCGGCCGATCAGGCGCGGCGCGGTCTGGATCAGGCCGACCTCCGGATGGGCCTCCATGGCCCCGGCCAGGCGCGCCAGGGCGTCGCCGCTCATCAGGCTGTCGGCGTCGAGCACCACCATGAAGGCGTAGGCGGCGCCGAACCGCTGCACCCAGTCGGCCACGTTGCCGGCCTTGCGCCCGGTGTTGGCCGCCCGGCGGCGGTAGTAGACGCGCTCGCCGGCCTCGGCCCGCAGGCGCTCGAAGGCCGCCTGCTCCTGGCGGGCGATGTCGACGTTGCGGGTGTCGCTCAGCACGAAGATGTCGAAGGTCTGCTCGGCGCGGACCTCGCGCAGGGAGCGGGCCATCACCGCGAGGCGGGCGAACACCGGCCCGGGCTCCTCGTTGTGGATCGGCATCAGGATCGCGGTACGGGCCTGCGGGCGGGGCAGGGGCGTCTCGGGCTTCAGCTCGGGCAGCTCGGGCTCGTGGCCGAGGCCCGAAGCCACGCCGAACAGGGTGATCACCAGGGAGAAGGTGATCCAGCCGAACAGGGCCTCGAACAGGGCGAAGCTGAGCAGCTCCAGCGGGCTGAAGCCGCCGGCCTCCAGCACCTCGCGGCAGGGCGCGCCCGCGGTCATCATGGCCAGGGCGGTCAGGCCGAAGGCCACCAGGCGCCAGAGGTCGCTTTCCTGCAGCCGGTCGGCCGTCGGCACGGCCTTGGGCGGAGCCGACGAGAAATCCTGCACCGGCATCGCCAGCGGCGCCTCGGGCGGCAGCCAGCAACGGCCCAGGTGAGCCGGTCCTGATCCCCCCGCAGCGGGCATTACAAAAGTGTCCGCCGCCTTGAAGGCGGTCGGCGCTTCACGCGTCGATTCCATGGGTCAGAGGTCCAAGCTGCTGACGAAGCTGGATTCTCTTGTCGAAAGCGGCGGCATTGAGACTTCAATCAGTCGGCGGGGCGACCAAGGCCCCTCATTTGCTAGCTATGCCGCAAAAAAACCCCGGGCGGCGGGGCCGTCCGGGGCTTCTTGTCTGGAAACTGAGATTACAGCTCAGCTATATCAAGGGTTTAGTCGTCGCAGTGGGCCTGGTTCTTGGCGATGCTCGAACCCAGGGCCGCACCACCCACGCCGCCGATGATGGCGCCGCCGGTGCGGCCGCCGCCGCGGGCCACGTTGGAGCCGATCACCGCGCCGGCGATGCCGCCGAGCAGGCCGCCGGCCACCGCATTGCCGCTCTTCTCGTGGCGGCATTCGCGCCGGTCCTCGCGCTCGGCCCGGTCGGCCTGGGCGCCGGTATAGCGGTCATAGGAGCCTTCGCCGTAGCGGGCGTCATAGTCCTGGCGCTGGGCCTGATAGCGATCGTAGGCGCCCGGACCGTTCTGGGCGTCGTAATCGCGGCGCGCCTGGTCGTAGGAAGAATCGTATGGTTGGGCGAAGGCCGTGCTCACCGGCGCCAGGGCGGCAAGACCCGCGACGACAGCCATGGCGGCCCCGACGAACTTGCGTTGGGAGGTCATGTCACTCTGTCCTTGTTCATATCCCCCTCCGCTGAAGGAACGGCTGGGATGCGGCGAAGTTGCGGGTCCGCGTGCGGACAGAGCCCGAAGGCCCATGAGGGTGCGCGCGCCCGCTCAGGCCGGGCGCGCAAGGAAAGCCGTGGCGCGGCCGGCGATGCTGAGGAAAACCGGCAATTGCGGCGTCACCTTATCACCGTCTACAAACAGGCGGCGCCGGCGTCAGTCCGGCCTCGGGAGGACGTGTTCATGACCATCGGCGTGCGTGGCGGGGCGGCCCTGCTGGCGATCCTGGGCGGGACGGCCCTGGCGGGCGCCGCGTTGTCTCAGGAGGCCCGGTCGGGCCAGGCCCAGGTCGAGGCTGGCGGGACCATCTACAACGCGCGCTGCGCCACCTGCCACGCGGCGGACCTCGGCGGCCATGAGGGCCCGGCCCTCGCCGGCCCCAACTTCCAGCTGCAATGGGCCCAGAGGACGCCCCAGGTGCTGGCGGCCTACATCAAGACCCGCATGCCGCCGGGCCAGATCAACCTGACCGACGACCAGTCCGCCGACCTCACCGCCTTCATCATGTCGGCCAACGGCGCGCAGACCTCGGCCGCGGCCGCGGCGCCCTCGACGGCCGCCATCTCCACCCTGGTCAAGGCCGGCCCGGCCCGCGCGCCCCAGGCCACGGCGGCCAAGGCCCCGGCGGGCGGCGGCGCCTTCCAGACCACCGCCAACATCGGCAAGACCGGCCTGACCGCGACGGGCGAGGTCAAGAGCTTCACCCCGGTCACCGACGCCATGCTGGCCGACCCGCCGGCCGGCGACTGGCTGATGATCCGCCGCAACTACGAGGCGTGGAGCCACAGCCCGCTCAAGCAGATCAACACGGCCAATGTGAAGACCCTGCGCCTGGCCTGGTCGTGGGCCATGGTCGAGGGCGGCGGCAACGAGCCCTCGCCGATCGTGCACGACGGGGTGCTCTACGTGGCCAACCCCGGCAACGTGATTCAGGCGCTCGACGCCTCGAACGGCCAGCTGATCTGGGAGAACCGGCTCGGGCCGGCCGTCGCCAACGGCCTCGGCGTGATCCGCAACATCGCCATCTACCAGGACAAGCTCTACATCGGCACCACCGATGCCCGCGAAGTGGCGCTGGAAGCGCGCACCGGCAAGGTGGTGTGGGACGTGCGCCTGGGCGACGCCAAGAACGGCTATGGCAACTCCTCCGGCCCGATCGTCGCCGACGGGGTGGTGATCCAGGGCCTGGGCGGCTGCGAGCGCTACAAGACCACCGGCTGCTTCATCTCCGGCCTCGACGCGACCACCGGCAAGACCCTGTGGAAGTTCGACACCGTGGCCAAGCAGGGCCAGCCGGGGGGCGACACCTGGTCGGGCCTGCCCGACATCGAGCGCGCCGGCGGCGACACCTGGATCACCGGCACCTACGACCCCAACCTGCACCTGACCTATTGGGGGGTGGCCCAGCCCAAGCCGTGGATGCGGGCCGCGCGCCACACCGACGGCGCCGCCCTCTACACCTCCTCGACCCTGGCGCTCGATCCCAAGACCGGCCAGCTGAAGTGGTACTTCCAGCACGTGCCGGGCGAGAGCTTCGACCTGGACGAGGTGTTCGAGCGGGTGTTGATCGACGTCGACGGGCGGCCGCTGTCGTTCTCGGCCGGCAAGGACGGCATCCTGTGGAAGCTGGACCGCAAGACCGGCCAGTTCGTCGACCTCAACCAGATCATGTTCCAGAACGTGTTCGACAGCGTCGACCGCAAGACCGGCAAGGTGCACTACCGCCAGGACCTGCTGGACCAGAAGATCGGCGAGTGGACCACCCAGTGCCCATCGTCCGAAGGCGGCAAGAACTGGCAGGCGATGTCCTATTCGCCCGAGGCGTCCGAACTGATCATCCCCATGTCGCAGAGCTGCCAGCGGATGATGGCGCGCCAGGTGGCCACCACCGAGGGCGGCGGCGGCGCCGGGGCCAGCCGCGACTTCCAGATCATGCCGAACACCAACGGCAACGTCGGCAAGCTGGCCGCCTATGACATCCGCACCCTCGAGGAGAAGTGGTCGATCGAGCAGCGCGCCCCGTTCCTCACCGGCGTGCTGTCGACCGCCGGCGGCGTGGCCTTCGTCGGCGACCTCGGCCGGGTGTTCCGGGCGATCGACGTGAAGACCGGCAAGGAGCTGTGGCGCACGGTGCTGCCGACCTCGGTGCAGGGCTTCCCGATCGCCTTCACCGCCGGCGGCAAGGAATATGTCGCCGTGTCCACCGGCCTCGGCGGCGGCAGCCCGCGCATCGTCCCGGCCGCGATCGCCAAGGACGTGGTGTTCCCCGACCACGGCAATGCGCTCTACGTCTTCTCCGTGGAGTAGACGCGAAGCGCGTAGGTCCGTCGTCAGAGCGCCTTCAGGAAGCTGATGGCGTAGTAGGACCAGCAGTCCGCCACGTTGCGCGCGGAGGCCGGGTCTTTCTTCGCCAGCGCCTTGCAGTCCGCGATGCCGTAGGTGGTCACGCCGGCGATCGAGGTGTCCGAGGTGCCCAGCACCTTGTGCGTCAGCTCGTGGTAGATGGTCGCCGCCGGCCCCTCGTAGACGCACGGCTTGGTGATGAACCGGTCGCAGCAGACGATGCGCATGCCCGCGCCGGCGTGGTTGGCGCCGGTCTTCCAGACGAAGCCATAGGTGCCGGGGCCCATCGGATCGTCGGTCATCGGCCCCAGGGGATCCCTGCCGTTGACGATGTGGCCGATCATGTTCTCGCGCAGGACGAAGGTGACGGGGCGCGTGCGCATGGCCTCCAGCATCGCCTCGGCCTTCAGCGCCATCTCGTTGATCTGGTCCCGGTTCGCCGCGCCGAACCAGGTGGCGTAACGCTTGCCTTCGGGCGAGCCGACGCCGGCGCCGGTGGCCATGCCCATCTGCACCACGCGCATCGCGCGGGCGACCTTCTCCGCCGCTCGAAGGGCGTCGGCCCAGCCGGTCTTGGCCCGGTCCAGGTTCTGGCCGAGGAAGCCCTCGTAGTGGACATTGTCAGAGGAGGAGTCGGTGACGATGGCGGGCACCCCGGCCTTCTGCAACGTGGCCACCAGGTCGCCCGGCAGCTTGCTCGGCGCCTTGCCCCCGCCCTGACGGATCTGGTCCAGGAAGCCGGCGGGCCGGTTCATGCGGCCGATGTTGTGTTCGGCCTTTTGCTGCGCCCGCGCCCCGGCCTTGTCGGTCTTGTTGCGCTCCTCTAGCGCCTTGAACAGCTTGGTGACGGCGCCGTTGCTGTTGCGGATGCTGGTGTAGGGGTCGTCCTTGGAGTCCTTCCAAAAGTCGGCGGAGGCGCAGAGGGCCTCGAAGGCGTACTGACTCCGCTTTTCGGTGTAGTTCTTCAGGGCGAGGTCGAGCTGCCGCAGCTCCTTGCTCCTGGGATGGACGATGCCCTGCCTGGTCAGCTTCATCCACTCGTCGTAGGTCATGATCATGGCGCATTCCCCCCTGAAAGCCTTGCAGCAGCCGAAAATACCCGCCCTGGGCGAGTTTGTCTGTGGCTTTGGGCTGAAGAGCCGCAACTTTTGGCCGGGCCGGACGGGGCGGCCAAACAGGCGGCTTGGCCGCCCGCGCGGTGCGCGCTAAAGCCACCGACCATGAAAGTCGACGGCACCCACTACCGCACCATCTGGCGTCAGGGCTCCATGGTCGAGGTGATCGACCAGACGGTCCTGCCGCACCTGTTCCGCACGATCGTGCTGGAGACGGCCGTCCAGGCCGTGCACGCCATCCGCACCATGATCGTGCGCGGCGCGCCCCTGATCGGGGCCACCGGGGCCTATGGCCTGGCGCTGGCCGCCCAGCAGGACGCCTCCGACAAGGCCCTGAAGGCCGCGGCGTCCGCCCTGGCCGAGGCGCGGCCGACGGCGGTCAACCTGCGCTGGGCGGTGGAGCGGGCGTTGAAGGTCGTCCTGGCGCGCCCGGCCGGCCAGCGCGTCGACGCTGCCTGGGCGGAGGCGCTGGCCATCGCCGACGAGGACGTGGCCTTCTGCCAGGCGATCGGCCGACACGGCGCCGAACTGATACGCAAGGCTTACGATGGCGTCCGGCCGGTCAATGTCCTGACCCACTGCAACGCCGGCTGGCTGGCCACGGTGGACTGGGGCACGGCGCTGTCGCCGATCTACACCGCCCACGAGGCGGGCGTCCCGGTGCACGTCTGGGTCGACGAGACCCGCCCGCGCGGCCAGGGCGCGGCCCTGACCGCATGGGAGCTGGGGCGCCACGGGGTGCCGCACACCGTGATCGCCGACAACGCCGGCGGCCATCTGATGCAGCACGGCAAGGTCGACCTCTGCATCGTCGGCTCGGACCGCACCACCGCCCACGGCGACGTGTGCAACAAGATCGGCACCTATCTGAAGGCCCTGGCCGCCTTCGACAACGACGTGCCGTTCTACGCCGCCCTGCCGGTGTCGACGATCGACTGGGGCCTCGAGCGCGGCGCCGACATCCCGATCGAGGAGCGCTCGGCCAAGGAAGTGACCGAGGTCTGCGGCCAGACCGCGGACGGCCGCATCGAGACGGTGCGCGTCACCCCCGCCGGCAGCCCGGCCGCCAATCCCGCCTTCGACGTCACGCCCGCGCGCCTGGTCACGGGGATCATCACCGAACGCGGCGTGGCCGAGGCCAGCCGCAAGGGGCTGCTGGCCCTCTATCCCGAACAGAAGGCTGCCGCCGAATGAAGAGCCGCTGGTCGGACGCCGAGGCGCGCGGCTTCATCGATCAGTATGCGCAAAAGGGCGTGGCCGAAGATCTCGCCCTTCGCGTCTACACCAGCCGCCTGCTGGGCCAGGACCCCACGCTCGTGCAGCACGGCGGCGGCAACACCTCGCTGAAGACCACCTTTGCCGACAGCCTCGGCCGTCCGGTGGCGGTGCTGTGCGTGAAGGGCTCGGGCTGGGATCTCGGCGACATCGAGCCGCCGGGCCTGCCGGCCTGCCGGATGGAGCCGCTGCTGGAACTGCGCCGGCTGAACAGCCTGTCGGACGAGGCCATGGTCGCCGCCCAGCGCACCAGCCTGATGGATCCAGCCGCGCCCAACCCCTCGGTCGAGGCCCTGCTGCACGCCTGGGTCTCGCCGCGCTACGTCGACCACAGCCATTCCAACGCCATCCTGGCCCTGGCCGACCAGCCGGACGGCGAGGCGCGCTGCCGCGACGTGTTCGGCGACCGGCTGTCGATCGCCGCCTACTGCATGCCGGGCTTCGCCCTGGCCCAGCTGGCGGCGTCCACCTTCGACGCGAGGCCGCAGGCCGAGGGCAAGGTGCTGCTGAAGCACGGCCTGTTCACCTGGGGCGAGGACGCACGCTCGAGCTACGAGCGCCACGTGGAATTCGCCGACCTGGCCGAGCGGAAACTGGCGGCCGGGCGCCGGACGGTGGTGCAGGTCGCCAAGCCGGCCGCCGCCGCCGCCGAGATCGCGCCGGTGGTGCGCGGCGTGCTGGCCCGGCTGGGCAAGGGCATGGTGCTGGATCATCGGTCGACGGACGAGGTCATGGCCTTCGTCGGCTCCTCCGACCTGGACCGTCTGGCCCATGCAGGCCCGGCGACTCCGGACCACGTGATCCGCATCAAGCCCTGGCCGCTGGTGTTGCCAAATCCCGGACTTGGGCCCGGCCCCGGCTTCGCCGAGGCGGCTGAGGCCGCGGCCCAGGCCTACGCCGAGCGCTACCGCGGCTATTTCGAGCGCAACAACGCCAGGATCGAGCCGAAGAAGACCATGCTCGACGTGCAGCCGCGCGTGGTGCTGGTCCCCGGCGTGGGCCTGTTCGGCGCCGGCGCCTCGAAGAAGGATGCGGCCATCGCCGCCGACATCTACGAAACCAACATCGAGGTGATCGGCGCCGCCGAGGGGCTCGGCCGCTTCGAGAGCATCGCCGAGTTCGACATCTTCGAGATGGAATATTGGTCGCTGGAGCAGGCCAAGCTCGGCAAGGCCAAGGAGAAGTCCCTGGCGCGCAAGGTGGTGGCGGTGACCGGCGGTGGGTCGGGCATCGGCGCGGCGGCGGCCCGCGCCTTCGCCGCCGAGGGCGCCGAGGTGGCCGTGCTCGACCGGAACCTCGAGGCGGCCGAGGCCGTCGCCAGATCGGTCAAGGGCCTGGCAGTCGCCTGCGACGTGACCGACGACGCCTCCGTCGCCGCCGCCTTCGACGCGGTGGTCGAGGCCTATGGCGGGCTCGACATCCTGGTGTCCAACGCCGGCTATGCGCCGTCGGGCAGGATCGGCGAGGTTTCCGACCAGCTGCTGCGCGAGAGCTTCGAGGTGAATTTCTTCGGCCATCAGCGAGCCGCCCGCGCCGCCACGGCGATCTTCCGCAAGCAGAAGACCGGCGGCGCCCTGTTGTTCAACGCCTCCAAGCAGGCGCTCAATCCGGGCCCGGACTTCGGGCCCTACGGCCTGCCCAAGGCCGCCACCCTGGCCCTGATGCGCCAGTACGCCATCGACTACGGGGCCGAGGGCATCCGCGCCAACGCCGTCAACGCCGACCGCATCCGCAGCGGGCTGATGACCGACGAGATGATCGCCGCCCGGTCCAAGGCGCGCGGCCTGAGCGAGGCCGACTACATGGGCGGCAACCTGCTGAAGCAGGAGGTGAGCGCCGACGACGTGGCCCAGGCCTTCGTCTCCCTCGCGCTGGCCAGCAAGACCACGGCGGCCGTGCTGACGGTGGACGGGGGCAACATCGCCGCGGCGGTGCGCTGACCTTTCAGACTTTTCACGGGACTGCCAAGCCAGCCATGCTAAGCCTTGGACGAACCTGTCGCAGGGGCCGCTGATGCTGCAGAGCCGCTATACGGTCTTCTTCCTTTGCCTGCTGCTGACCGCGGCCGGCCTGGCCTCGATCCCCGTCTGGGAGGGCGGCTGGATCCTGGCCCTGGTGTTCGGCCTGCTGTCGCTGATCGGCGTGCTGGACCTGATCCAGACCGGGCACACCATCCAGCGCAACTATCCGGTGATCGGCCACATCCGCTGGATGGTGGAGTTCGTCCGCCCCGAGATACGCCAGTACCTGATCGAGGCCGACCAGGACGCCGCGCCCTTCTCGCGCAGCCAGCGTTCGCTGGTCTACCAGCGAGCCAAGGGGGACCAGGACGACCGGCCGTTCGGCACCCTGCTCGACGTCTATGCCGTGGGCTACGAATGGATCGCCCATTCCACCTGCCCGGTGCCGGCGGCGGACCCGCAGACCTACCGCATCACCATCGGCGGGCCGCAGTGCGCCAAGCCCTATTCGGCCTCGGTGTTCAACATCTCGGCGATGAGCTTCGGCTCGCTGTCGGCGGCGGCGATCCACGCGCTCAATCGCGGCGCCAAGCTCGGCGGCTTCTATCACGACACCGGCGAGGGCTCGATCAGCCCCTACCACCGCGAAGGTGGGGGCGACATCGTGTGGGAAGTGGCCTCGGGCTATTTCGGCTGCCGCACGCCGGAGGGCGGGTTCGATCCGGACCGGTTCGCCGCCCAGGCCACCACCGATCAGGTCAAGATGATCGAGATCAAGCTCAGCCAGGGGGCCAAGCCGGGCCACGGCGGGGTGCTGCCCGCGGCCAAGGTGACCAAGGAGATTTCCGAGACGCGCGGCGTGCCCATGGGCGTCGACTGCATCTCGCCGCCGCGCCACAGCGCCTTCAACACCCCTCGCGAGATGATGGCGTTCATCCGGAAACTGCGCGAACTCTCGGGCGGCAAGCCGGTGGGCTTCAAGCTCTGCCTCGGGCATCCCTGGGAGTTCATGGGCATGGTCAAGGCCATGCTGGAAACCGGCATCCTGCCCGACTTCATCGTCGTCGACGGGGCCGAGGGGGGCACCGGCGCCGCCCCCACCGAATTCGCCGACCACATCGGCACGCCCATGCGCGAAGGCCTGCTGTTCGTGCACAACACCCTGGTGGGCGCGGGCATCCGCGACAAGATCAAGGTCGGCGCGGCCGGACGCATCGTCAGCGCCTTCGACATGGCCTCGATCCTGGCGATCGGCGCGGACTGGTGCAACGCCGCGCGGGGCTTCATGTTCGCCCTGGGCTGCGTGCAGTCGCTGAGCTGCCACACCAACCACTGCCCGACCGGGATCGCCACCCAGGACCGGCTGCGCCAGCGCGGCCTGGTGGTGACGGACAAGGCCGAGCGCGTGCGCGGCTTCCACCGCCGCACCGTCGCCTCCCTGGCCCACATGCTGGCCGCCGCCGGCCTCAGCCATCCGGACGAACTGGGCCCCCACCACCTCGTGCGCCGCGTCAGCGCCACCGAGGTGCGGCAGTTCGTGAAGCTGCACGTGTTCCTCACGCCGGGGCAGCTGCTGCAGGGCGAATGCGACGGCTTCTACGCCGACAACTGGGCCCGCGCGACCGCCGACAATTTCGACGGCCTGCCGGACGAAACCAGTTTCGCCGCCTGAGTTCTGGCCGCGCTGTGTAATCGAGCGCGCAGTCTTTGTGGCGCTATCGCCTGGCGGCTACTTGAGCGCCTTAGCCCGGAACCTTGCCGCCCTTCTTGGCGATGTCGGCCTTCAGGCATTCGGCCACCGTGCCGGTGAAGCGCTGGTAGGCCGCCTCGCCGACGACGAACGGATTGGGCTGGCCGGGCGCGCGGGCGCGGATCGCCCTGAGCTTCTCGGGCATGCCGTCGAACAGCGGGTGGTTCTGCAGCTCCACGTCGACCTTCTTGGCCTTGGTGACCTTGGCCCACTTCTCCCAACTGCCCAGCTCCTGGGCGAGGTTGTCCGTGGTCAGACGGTCGTTGCGCAGGATGGTCGAGCCGAACAGGCCGGCCATGTGCGTCTTGCCGCCCTCGCTCACGGGGAAGATCCAGGCCAGCGACCCGGGCGTGTGGCCGGGCACGAACACCGGTGTGAAGGCCATGCCGCCGACGGTGATCGCTTCGCCGTCCTGGGCTTCCACGTCGCGCTTGGGCGCCGGGTGGCCGGCGGGCATGCGCGCCTTGGCCACCCCGTCCCAATCGACCGCCGACAGCACCACCTTGGCCCCGTACTTCTGCTGGAAGTAGGCCGAACCGCCGAAGTGGTCGGCGTGGCCGTGGGTGATCAGCACATATTTCACCTTGGCCGGGTCGAGCCCGGCCTTGGCCATCTGCGGCAGCAGGGTCTTCTCGTATTTGTCGGGGTAGAGGGCGTCGATCAGCACGATGCCGTCGGGCGTGGTCACGGCGTAGACCGTGGTGCCTTCGTCGCCCAGCGCCCAGACGTTGTCGAACAGCCGGGTCGGCTCGATCTCCGGGTCGGTGATCAGGTTCACCCGCACGCCCGGCGAGCAGAAATACTCCGCCGCCGCCTTCCACTGCTCCCCGGCCAGGGCCTTGGCCTTGTCGGCATGGGCCTTGGCGCCCGCCCAGTCCGGCGGACCCGACACGGGGAAGGCGGCGAACCCCTGCGCCGCCGCGGCGGAGGCCAGGGTCAGGCCCAGCAGGGCGGCGAGCGCCGTGGTCGATGTCCTCATGGCTTTCCTTCCCCGCTCGACCGCCAGGAACTCGACGAGCCGCTAGGCGACAGGGCGAACAAGACCATGGCCCGAGCCGTCAAGGCAACGCGGGCTTTTGACGGCCGTCACGCTTTCAGCCTAGCCTCTGGGAAACAGCTTCTCGGGAGGTGCGCTTGGCGGCAGATGGCCATGCCTGTCCGGTGTGTGCGGCCGAGGCGCCGCTGCACGACGTGGTCGACTTCAACCGCTCCTGCGAGGAGCACCGCGGCAAGTTCCTGCCGCTGACGGGCGAGGCGGTCTACTACTGCCTGTGCCGCAACTGCGGCTATCTGTTCGCCCCGATGTTCCAGGACTGGACGCGCGAGCAGTTCCTCGAGCGCATCTACAACGACGACTATGTGGCGGTGGACCCGGACTACCTGGAGGCGCGGCCGCAGCAGAACCGCCAGGTGCTGAACGAGATGCTGGGCGCCCAGAAGGGCCGCTTCACCCACCTCGACTTCGGCGGCGGCGACGGCCACCTCAGCCGACTGCTGCGCGAGGACGGCTGGGACTCCGCCTCCTGGGATCCGTTCTTCGAGCCGGGCTCCAGCCTCGACGGCCGCCGGTTCGACTTCATCACCGCCTTCGAGGTGTTCGAGCACGCGCCCGACCCGCACCTGATGATGCGCCAGATCGCCTCGGCGGCGCACGAGGGGACCTTCATCTTCTACTCCACCTTCGTGCACGATCGGGCGGTGCGGGCGAACGAGCGGATCAGCTGGTGGTACGTGGGCCCGCGCAACGGCCACGTCGGGGTGTTCAGCCGCTACAGCCTGAGCCTGCTGGGCGACCGCCACGGCTTCAAGCACGGCAGCTTCACCGACTACCAGCACTGCTACTGCCGCGAGATCCCCGAGTGGGCCAGGCACCTGATCAGCTGAAGGCCGGCGGCGTCGCCTGCCACCGCGCCTCCGGCCCGGGCGGCCATACTACAGTCTCAGTCTCCTGATCCACTTGCTGGTCCCGTCGCCGACGGGGGCTCAGGCGATGAAGCGAGACGCGCGGTGAAAGCCACCCCCAAGACCCCGGTTCCCGAACTTCCCCAGGCCTGGGTCCTGGCGGAAGAACCGAACGGCGTCTGGCGCGCCATGATCAACCTCGGCGGCGAATTCGTCCCCCTCGGCTATTTCGGCTCGCGCGAAGACGCCGAAGCCACCCTCGCCGCCTACGACAAGCCCCGCCGCCCGCCGATGCCGCCGCGGTCCGAGGCGACAGTGGATTGAGGGGGTGGCGCCGCTTACAGGACTCGAACCTGTGACCCCCTCATTACGAATGAGGTGCTCTACCAGCTGAGCTAAAGCGGCGTTCGTAGCCGACGGCGCTGGTAGCTTGCCATCGGCCCTTTAATCGTTCGCCCTAACCTCTTGTATAGCCTCGCATTACGAAATCGAGTCACGAGGGCGGAGAAAAGCAAACGCTTACTTTGGCTTAGCGCGAGTTTTGAGACCGAAATTCGGCACTACCCAGGCTCTCCCCAGACTGACGGAAGCGCGTGCTTCGACCGCTTCCTGCCTTACGCACTTTCCGTAGGATCCAGCCGAAAATCCGACCTGCGCTATACCTGCAACTACCGACGCTCCCGCCACCGGCTTATGACCCCTCTGAGACATGGCAGCGTCCGCGTTGTTCGACTATTC
>DASYBX010000204.1:0-16841 GCA_036500495.1 Caulobacteraceae bacterium | reverse complement strand
CCGGTCAGGCCCAGACCCGCCAGGAGGCCGCAAAGCGTGGCCGTTCCGCCGAGCACGCGACGCATCAGAACGAGATCCCCAGGTTCAGGTACACGTAGCGGCCGTAGGGCACGTAAAGGGAGCCGTTGTAGCCGTCGGATTCGATCGGCGGCAGGGTGTTCATCAGGTTGCGCACGCCGAGCTTCATCTTCAGCCCGTTGCCCAGTCTCGGCCCCTTGAAGGTGTACTGTCCATAGAGGTCCACGGTGGTCATCGACTTCACCGGATAGGGCACGCCGGTGGTCGACAGGAAGGCGGTGTCCTGGGTGGCGCTGGTGTAGTTCACCGCCCCGCCCATCTCGTACTGGGCCAGCTTCCAGGTCATGGTCGTGGTCATGCGGAAGCGCGGGTTTGCCAGGGCGCCGATCTCGCTGGCCGAGCCGGTCAGCGGAGTGGCGACGTTGATCACGCCCGATCCCCGCGCCGCGAACAGCGCCTGCACCGCCGTGGTCGGCGGCTGGAAGTACTTGTCGAGATAGGTGCCGGCGAAGTTCACGTCGAACAGGCCGTAGTGCTCGGTGGGCCTGCGCCACTCGATGCTGAAGTCCCAGCCCGAGATGGTCTGGGGCTGCATGTTCTGGAAGGTGTCGCTGAGCTGGGTGATGGTCCCGACCGGGGCCAGGCCCGAGCCGGCGAAGGCGGCGACGTCGTCGGCGGTCGGCGCGTTGCGCTGCACGGTTGCGACGCCGCCCGAGCCTTGCATCCGGCTGACATAGTCCTGGATGGCGATGTTGGTTGGGCCGACCACGCCCAGCACCCCGTTCTGCTGCAGTCGCCAGCGGTCGATGGTGACGGTGAAGCGGCCGATCCGGTCGGCCATGAAGGTGGGCTGCAGCACGAGGCCCAGGTCGGTGCTTTCGCTGGTCTCGGCGCTGAGCTGCGGGTTGCCGCTCTCGTTGTAGGTGACGCCCACGCTCTCGGTGCAGGCGCCGAAGCTGGAGATGCGGTGGGTGTTGAGGTCGGCCTGGCAGCGGTACCAGTCGGTGACCGTCTGCGCCCGGGCGAAGGTGAAGGGCGCGGTGGTCTCCAGGTTCGGGGCCTTGAACCCCTGCTGCCAGGAGGCGCGGAACCGGATGCCGTCGATCACGTCCCAGGCCCCGGCGACCTTGGGCTTGGCCACATTGCCGAAATCGGAATAGTGCTCGTAGCGGCCGGCCAGCTGCAGGTCCACCGAGCGCACCAGCGGGATGTGCATCTCCGGCGAGATCACCGGCACGGCGAACTCGCCATAGGCCGAGAACACGTCGCGCGAGCCGCTGGTGGACGGCGTCACGTTCACCCCCGTGGCGCTGGAGGCCGACACCAGGCCGGTGACCGGGTCGGTGAACGGCATGGAGCCGTTCACATAGGGGTCGCGGATGTCGGAATGGGTCTCGCGGCGGAACTCGATGCCGGTGGCCACGCCGAGCGCGCCGCCGGGCAGGTTGAACAGGTCGGAGTTGGTCAGCTTGAAGTCGGCGTTGGCCAGGCTGGTCTTGGAGCGGCGCGTCAGCTTGATGCGGATGGCGTCGAGCGCCGCGGTGGTGCTGGGGTTGCAGTCCCCGCCCCCCGCGCCGTTCAGGCAGCTGCCGTTGAAGGGGTCGTAGGCGTCGGGCGTCGACAGCGCGAGTTGCCTGGCGAGGGCCGGGCTGGAGATCGAGCCCGACACGTCGGTGGCCTGGGCCTCGCCGTAGAGCAGGGCGGAATCCCAGGCCCAGTTCCCGAGCCGCCCCTTGGCCCCCGCCAGGAACCGGTCCTGGTAGCTCGACACGTCCACCGCGTCGGGCCCGAGGTCGTTGAAGCGGTAGGTGGCGAAGGTCACCGGCGCGCCGGCGGCCGGAACATTGGTCAGGTTCGGCAGGCGGTTCGGGTTGGCCTGGCCGTTGGCGAAGGTCACCGGACCCAGGGGGTTGTAGTAGTTCGAGGCCGGGATGCCGATCGGCACCAGGGCCGTGCCCTGGGTGGTCAGGCCGTGCGAGGTGGCGTTGAAGTAGTCGAATTCGCCATAGACGGTCAGGTCGTCCCCCACGTCGTAGTGGGCGTTCAACTGGGCGATCTGGTGGCCGATCGCCGGGGCGACGGTCAGGTAGTCGT
Source organism: Caulobacteraceae bacterium (assembly GCA_036500495.1). Lineage (GTDB taxonomy): Bacteria > Pseudomonadota > Alphaproteobacteria > Caulobacterales > Caulobacteraceae > BOG-938. The sequence continues at coordinate 14,729 of DASYBX010000204.1, read as the reverse complement.
TGGCGACGGCGTTGTACCTCAGGATGTTCGCCGTCGTGCCGTAGGGCACTGTTCCGGTGCCGATGCACAGGCTGTTGCCGATCTGGGTGGCGCAGCCCGGCAGGGTGCTGGGCTGGATGTGGAACGAACCGGCAGCCGTGGTCAGGGAGGTGGCGCCCTGCTTCACCGCCCCGGTCAGGCCCAACGCCACCAACGCCGGCCAGGACCCCTGCGTGCCGCGGCCGTCGGGCGTGCTCGAGGTGCTGTAGCCCGGTGTGTTGGCGAAATAGGACCTCAGGTCCTGGTTGGCGGTGAACGGCTCGTCGCTCGGGTACTGGGCGGTGCGCTCGGTCGCCTCGAACGACAGCGAGATGTTGCCCTTGCCGCCGGCGAAGTCGTGGCCGGCGAACAGCGACTGGTCGTACTGCTGGCGGTGGGCGCCTTCGGCGAAGCCGTTCTGCAGGTCGATCTTGAGGCCGTTGAAGTCGGTCCGGGTCACCACATTGACCACGCCCGCCACCGCGTCCGAGCCGTAGATGGCGCCGGCGCCGTCGCGCAGCACCTCCAGCCGCTGCAGGCCGGCCATGGGCAGGGACTCGGAGTTGTAGCTGATCAGAGGGATGTTGCCGTGCGACTGGCTGGTCGGATAGGCCACGATCCGCCGGCCGTTCAGCAGCACCAGGGTATCGCCCAGGCCCGCGTTCCGCAGGTCGATCGAGCCGATGTCGCCCCGGGCCGAGTTGTTGGTCTGCTGGGTGTTGCTCGGGTTGAAGGTCACCGCGCCCATCTCGGGGATCGAGCGCAGGATGTCGTCGCCCGTGATGGCGCCGGTCGCCGCGACCTGATCGGCGGTGACCACCGTCACCGGCAGGGCGGCGGTGATCTTGGCGCCCTGGATGCGGGTGCCCACCACCTCGATCTCCTGCACCTTGGCGGCCGCCGGAGCGGCCTGGCTACTGGCCGTCGGCAGGGTCTGGACCTTGGCGACGTCCTGCGCCGAGGCGGCGCCGGCGCCCATCAGCAGGGCCAGGGCTGCGCCCGCCATCAGGTGGGTCTTGGCTTGGTGCTTGGAGATCATGTGTTTCCCCCTGGGATTTTGTTGAGGTTCTTAGGGTTGTCAGGACGGCTCGCCGGCGACGGCGTCCGCGAGGTCGGCGGGGACCGGCGCGGGCGGCGGGTCCGGCAGGCGGCCGCCGAGCGCCAGGTCCAGGCGCTCCAGGTCGATCGCGTTCTGCCAGCGGCTGACCACCACGGTGGCCACGGCGTTGCCGATGATGTTGGTGACGGCGCGGCACTCCGACAGGAACCGGTCCACGCCGAGGATCAGGGCCATGCCGGCGATCGGCACCGACGGGACCACCGACAGGGTCGCCGCCAGGGTGATGAAGCCGGCCCCGGTGACTCCCGCCGCCCCCTTGGAGCTGAGCATGGCCACGCCCAGCAGCAACAGCTGGTCGGCCAGGGTCAGGTGGGTGTTGGTGGCCTGGGCGATGAACAGCGCCGCCAGCGACATGTAGATGTTGGTGCCGCAGAGGTTGAAGGAATAGCCGATCGGCACCACCAGCCCGACCACCGGGCGCGCGCAGCCGGCCGCCTCCAGCTTCTCCATCAGGCTCGGCAAGGCCGATTCCGAGGAGCTGGTGCCCAGCACCAGCAGGATCTCGCTCTTGATGTAGCCGATCAGGCGGAACACCGAGAAGCCGGACAGGGCGCACAGCACGCCCAGCACCACCAGGATGAAGAACAGCGAGGTGGCGTAGATCGTCCCGACCAGGCCGGCCAGGTTGATCAGGGTCGAGAGGCCGAACTTGCCGATGGTGAAGGCCATGGCCCCGAACGCGCCGATCGGGGCCAGCCGCATCAGGATGTCGACCACCTTGAACACGCCCTGGCACAGGCTCTCGAGCACCACGACGATCGGCCGCGCCCGCTCGCCGGCCAGGGAGAAGCCGATGCCGAACAGGATGGCGATCAGCAGCACCTGCAGGATGTTGCCGTCGACGAAGGCGCCGGCCATGGAGTCGGGCACCAGCGAGGTGAGGAAGCCGCTCACCGACACGTCATGCGCCTTGGCCACATAGTCCTTGACCGTGTCGCCGTGCAGCGTGCGCGGGTCGATGTTCATGCCGGCGCCGGGGTGCACCAGGTTGGCCGCCGCCATGCCCACGATCAGGGCCAGGGTCGAGACCACCAGGAAATAGGCGAAGGCCTTCAGGGCCACCTTGCCGAGCGTGCCCAGCCCGCCCATGCCGGCGATGCCCGTGGCGATGGTCAGGAAGATCACCGGCGGGATGATCAGCTTCACCAGCTTGACGAACAGGTCGCCGAGCGGCTTCAGGGTGACCGCGATGGACGGGAAGAAGTGGCCGAGCGCCGCGCCCGCGGCGATCGCGACGACGACCTGCAGGTAGAGCATCCCGCCGCGCCGCCGGCGCGCAAGGCCCTTGCCGTCAACCGGATCGCTCCGCCCGATACCCATGCGTTTCCTCACTCCACCGGCCCGTCTTTGGGGCTCGGCGATACTCGTCTTGCGCTTGCCAATCAGCGCTTGAGCCAAGGATACAAAGGGCTCATTGTTCGACAACAAGATCGATCGATTTCATACAATTAACTGAAATATAAAGACAAATTCAGATTTATGCGACGGATGACTCCGATATTTGTCACCTTTTCCACACGCCATATGCGCGGGCTTGTGCTGAAATCCGCCCGAAGCGGCGGACGGCGGGCATGACGGCCCTCGCCGCCGCGCAGCGCGTCCCGGTGCGCCTCCGGCGCCTGGGCTGGCCGCGCGCGGCGGCGGCCGGCGTCGCCCTGGCGATCGGCGCCGCCCTGCTCATGGGCGTCTATGCGGTGGCCGAGGAGCGGGCGACCTCGGGCCTGGCGCGCGACGCGCGGGTCGCCGCCCAGCTGCAGGTGGCGGCTCTCCAGAGCGAGCTCGAGAAGCAGAGGTCCGCGCCCGCCATCCTGGCCGACGACAGCGACGTGCGCCGGTCCCTGGCCGAACCCTCGACCGAGCGCGGCCTGGCCATATCGCGCAAGCTCGCCAAGCTGCGCGCCGAGACCAAGAGCGCCGAGATCTATGTGATCGACCGCCAGGGGACGACCCGCTCGGCCAGCAACTACGACCAGCCGGACTCCTTCGTCGGCAGCAACTACGCCTTCCGCCGCTACTTCGCCGACGCCCTGAAGAACGGCACGGCCGAGCAGTTCGCCCTGGGCACGGTGAGCCTGCGGCCCGGCCTCTACATCGCCCACCGCATCGTCGAAGACGGCCAGCCGCTGGGGGTGGTGGTGGTCAAGGTGGAGTTCGACGGCATGGAGGCGGCCTGGCGGCGGGCCAAGACCAGCACCTTCGTGACGGATTCCACCGGCCGCATCCTGCTGACCAGCGTCACGCGCCTGCGCTTCGCCACGGCGCCGGCGGCCGGGCCCAGCCGCCTGGCCACCACCCTGCCCGCCTCCGAGAACGGCTGGCGCCTGACCCTGGTCAGCAGCAAGCGCGAGGCGCGCGACGCGGCGCGCAGCGCCACCCTCATCGCCGGCCTGGCCCTGGCCCTGGCGGCCAGCTTCGTCGCCTGGATGTGGCGTCGCCGCAAGCTGGTGGCCGAGCGCGCCGCCGCCGAGGCCCAGTACCGCGACCGCCTGGAACGCGACGTGGCCGCCCGCACCCAGGAGCTGAGCGAGACCAATGCCCGCCTCTCGGACGAGATCCACGAGCGGCACGTCGCCGAGCGGCGCCTCAACGTCCTGCAGGCCGACCTGGTGCAGGCCAACAAGCTGGCCCAGCTCGGCCAGATCACCGCCGGGGTGGCGCACGAGGTCAACCAGCCCCTGGCCACGATCCGCGCCCTGGCCGAGAACTCGCTGAAGATCTTCACCCGGCAGAAAGCCCGGCCGCCGGCCCTGGTGGAGGACAACCTCGGCGCCATCGTGCGCATGAGCGACCGCATCGCCCACATCACCGGCGAGTTGCGCGCCTTCTCGCGCAAGGCCACCGGCGACAGCGCCCCAGTGTCGCTCAAGCAGACGCTGGACTCCTCGGTCCTGCTCAACAAGTCGCGCCTCAGGCACAACCGCGTGCGCCTGCATCGCGAGGCGATCGATGCCGACCTCAAGGTGGTCGGCGGCCGCATCCGGCTGGAGCAGGTGATCGTGAACCTGCTGCAGAACGCCTTCGAGGCCCTCGACGACACCCCCGACCCGGTGGTGCGCATCTCGGCCACGGTCGATGGCGACTGGGTGTGGCTGCGCATCAGCGACAACGGGCCGGGGCTCGCTCCCGAGGTGCGGGCCCAGCTGTTCACCCCCTTCGTCACCACCAAGGAGAAGGGCCTGGGCCTCGGCCTGGTCATCGCCCGCGACATCCTGCGCGAGTTCGGCGGCGACCTGACCGCCGCCGACGACGGGCCTGGCGCCGGCGCTATGTTCACCCTCAAGCTGAAGAAGGTTCCATGATGCTCGCCCGGGACGATGCGGCGCCCGATGTGGCCGCCGGGCGGGTGATGGTGATCGACGACGACCGCGACCTGCTCGCCGCCCAGGCCCAGGGCCTGGAACTGGCCGGCTTCACCGTGCAGGCCTTCGGCAGCGGCGCGGAGGCCCTGCGCGACCTGTCGCCCGACTACGACGGGGTGATCCTCAGCGACGTGCGCATGCCCCAGATGGACGGGCTCGCCCTGTTCGACCACGTCCAGGCGGTCGACCCGGAAATCCCGGTCATCCTCCTGACCGGGCACGGCGACGTGCCGATGGCGGTGCAGGCGCTGAAGAACGGGGCCTACGACTTCCTGGCCAAGCCCTTCCCCATGGACGAGCTGGTGGTGTCGCTGAAGCGCGCCTCGCAGAAGCGGCGGCTGGTGCTGGAGAACCGCCAGCTGCGCGCGCTGCACGCCGATCCCGACGACGTCCAGGCTCTGCTGCTCGGCGACAGCCCGGTGATGACCCACCTGCGCCAGACCCTGGCCCAGGTGGCCGACGCCGAGATCGACGTGCTGATCACTGGCGAGACCGGGGCGGGCAAGGAGAGCGCGGCGCGGGCCCTGCACCGCATGAGCAACCGGCGTGGCAAGCCCTTCGCCCACGTCAACTGCGCCTCCCTGCCCGAGGAGACCTATCACGCCGACCTGTTCGGGGCCGAACCGGGGCCGCGGCCAGGAGCCTACGCCGGCTCCCGCCGCCTGGTCGGCCGGCTGGAGCGGGCGCACCGCGGCGTGGTGCTGTTCGACGACGTCGACGCCCTGACCCTGCCCCAGCAGGCCAAGCTGCTGGGCGTGGTGGAGGGCCGCCAGATCTGGCCGCTGGGCGCCGAGGAGCCGCGGCCGCTCGACGTGCGCATCATCGCCACCACCAAGGCCGACCTGCAGGCGGCGGTGGCCACCGGCCGGTTCCGCGCCGACCTGTTCTATCGCCTGAGCGGGGTCAGCCTGCACATGCCGGCCCTGGCCCAGCGCCGCAGCGACGTGCGCCTCCTGTTCCAGCACTTCGTGGTGCGCAGCTGCGCACGCCTGCGCCGGCCGGTCCCGCGCCTCACCGAGCCGGTGCAGGCCTATCTGCAGACCCACGCCTGGCCCGGCAACGTGCGCGAACTGGAGCATTTCGCCGAGCGCTTCGCCCTGGGCCTGGAGGACGCCCGCCTGCCGAGCGCCGCCGACGCCGAGCCGGACCTGGGCCTGGCCGACCGCGTGGCGCGCTTCGAGGCCGACGTGATCCGCGAGACCCTGGCCGCCTGCAAGGGAGACGCCCAGGCCAGCGCCCGGGCCCTGGCCCTGCCGCGCAAGACCTTCTACGACAAGCTGGCCCGCCACGGCATCCGCATCGGGCTCTATCGCCAATGACCGGCTTCGCATCTGCTATCCAGGCCCGATGCTCGATTCCTCTTCCCCCTGGCGGCGCGACCTCGCGGCCCTGCTGCGCCTGACCGGGCCGGTGGCGGCGGCGCGTCTGGGCGTGATGGCCATGGGCCTGACCGACGCCCTGGTGGTGGGGCGCTATTCGGCGGAGCAACTGGGCTACCAGGCCCTGGGCTGGACCCTGCCGGCGGTGGCCATGGTCGGGGCGATGGGCTTCCTGTCCGGCGTCCAGGTGATGACCGCCCGCTATCTCGGCCAGGGCCGGCCGGACCTGACCGGCGGGGTGTTCCGCCGCGGCCTGGCCTACGCCCTCGCGCTCGGGCTCGGCATGGGGGCGCTGCTGATCGCGCTGGGCCCAGCCGTGCTGCACGCCTTCCGCCTCGCGCCGGGCCTGGCGGACGGGGCGAGCGCGCCGATGCGCGTGTTCGCCGCCTCCCTGCCGGCGATCCTGGTGGCCTCCTGCGCCGGCCAGTTCCTGGAGGCGTCCGGCAAGGCCGGCGTCAGCATGGCCGTGATGTGGATCGCCAACCTGGTCAATCTCGGCCTCGACCTGCTGCTGGTGCCGGGGACCTTGGGCCTGCCGGCCCTGGGCGCGGTGGGATCGGGCTGGGCAACCTTCGGCGCTCGCGCCTTCCTGGCGGCCGCCCTGCTCGCCCACATCCTGCGCATGAAGTCCGCACGCTCGCTCGGCCTGTTCGACAGAGTCAGCGACGGGCCAGCCGCGGCGGCCGAGCAGCGGCGGCTCGGCTACGGCGCCGGGGTGTCGCAGCTGGTGGAATCCGCCGCCTTCTCGGGCATGAACCTGGTGGTCGGGGCCATCAGCGCCCTGACCGTGGCCGGCTGGGCGGTGGTGCTGAACCTGACCGCCATCGTCTTCATGACGCCGCTGGGCATGTCGACCGCCTGCGCCGTGCTGGTCGGGCGGGCCTATGGCGCGCGGGACGAGGCCGGCGTCCGCCGCGCCGCGATCCTGGGATTCTGCCTGGCGGCCGCCTATGGCGTGGTCGTCGCCGCCCTGGTGATCCCCCTGCGCTGGGCCATCGCCGGCGCCTACACCACCGATCCGGCCCTGCTCGCCACGGCCGGCGCCGCCCTCGGCCTGGCGGCCCTGTTCTTCTGTCCGGACGCGGTGCAGGTGGTGGCGGCCCAGGCCCTGCGCGCCCGCGGCGACGTGCTCGCGCCCACCCTGACCCACATCGCCAGCTACGCCCTGGTCATGCTTCCGCTCGGCTGGCTGCTGGCCGTGCGGCTGCACCATGGCCTGAACGGCGCCGTCCTGGCCGTCATCCTGGCCAGCCTGATGTCGGCCGGCTTGCTGCTCGGCCGCTTCGGGATGCTGGACCGCCCCCCGAAGCCCCCTAGAACTTGAAGATCGCCAGGGCCAGGGCGGCGAGCAGGCCCGCCAGCGCCATCAGGGCGTAGGGCCACGCCCCACGGGATTGCCGGATGCGGGTCGCACGCGACCGGGCCAGGATCTGAACCACCATGGCCGTCATCTGGGCCGAGTCTTGGTCGAAAGCCACGTCCTTGACGAAAGGCGACGCTTCGGACGGCGACGGCTCGACGGGGCCTGCCCCAATCCATACCCTGCCATGGCAAATAAGCCTGGAAAGCGACGTGGGGTCCGGACCCCGGACCGCGTCAATCCTGTCGAGCAATGCGGGGACGACCATGGCTGCGCCCGTGACTGGAGCTGGTGCAAGCGTCGGGAAGCCGGACGGTCGCCTCCGCGACTGGATCGAGACCTATGGCCCGGCCCTGCGCCGGCATTTCCGCAAACGTGGGGCGGGCGCCGACGCGGAGGATCTCGTCCAGGAGGTCTTCCTGCGCCTGCAGATCGCCTCGGACCGCGTCGAGATCGACAATGTCGAGGGCTATATCTTCCGCATCGCCAACAATGTGCTGATCAGCCGCCATCGCCACGACCTGGTCGAGGGCCGGCCGTTCCGCGACCCCCTGCCCGACGACATCGCCTCTCCCGAACAGATGTCGCCGGAGCGCATCCTGCTCGGGCGCGAGCACTGGATCCGCCTCCAGGCCGGCATCCTGGCCCTGCCGACCCGGGCCCGCCAGGCGTTCCTCCTGCATCGTTTCGAAGGCATGACCTACGCCGCGATCGCCCGGCGCATGGGCGTGTCGACGAGCGCCGTCGAGAAGTTGATCGGCCGGGCCCTGCATCAGCTGGCCGTCGAGTTGGACCACGATCTGTGACACCCTCCGTTGATCCCTCCGCCGAACGCAAGGACCGGCTCCTCGAAGAGGCGTCGCGGTGGTTCGCGCGCACGCGGTCCAGCACGTTCACCCCCGCCGATCGCCTCGACCTGGAGGCCTGGCTGGACGTCAGCCCCGATCACCGCGAGGCCTATGCCGAGATCCTCGACCTGTGGGAGCGGACGGCGGGCTTCCGGAACGAGCCGGAATTGCTGGAGATGCGCGAAGCGGCCTTGCGCCGCTATCCGGCCCGATCGGCCGGCCGTCGGCCCCGCTGGACGCTCGTCGCCTGCCTCGGCGGGGCCGCGGCGGCGGCGCTGGTGACCCTTGCCTTCGTCGACCGGGAGCCCGCGCCCCAGACCTTCCGCACCGGCATCGGGCAGACCGCCACCATCGCCCTGATCGACGGGTCCCGCATCACGCTGGACACCGACACGGTGGTGCGCACCCAGATGCGCGCCCATCGCCGCGAAATCCATCTCGACCACGGCCGCGCCTTCTTCAAGGTGGCCAAGGACCCGAGACGGCCGTTCGTGGTCGAGGTCTCCGACCGCTCCGTCACCGCCACGGGCACGGCCTTCGAGGTCACGGCCGAAGCCAGTCGGTTCGAGGTCGTGCTCGTCGAAGGCCATGTGCGGGTCGCCCAGCCGGCCGCCGGCAAGGGCGCGACCGGCGGCAAGACCCTCACCACGGACCTCGAGCCCGGCACACGGCTGACCAGCCTGGACGGCCACGGCTGGACGCTGACCCGCACTTCCGGCGGGGAACTGGCCTGGATGAACGGCGAACTGCTGTTCGACAACCAGTCCCTGGCCGACATCGCCAGTCAGATGAACCGCTATTCCCATCGGAAGATAGTCATCGCCGATCCTGCTCTGGCAGACCGCAAGATCTACGGAGCCTTCATGGCTGGAGACGTGGACCAATTCACCCACGCCCTGGTCGACTACAAGGTGGCTCGGGTGCAGTCGGAGAACGACGGGGAAGTGGTGCTCGGCTCTCCCTGACGAAAATCACAAAATAATTTTCAGCCCCGCGTGGGGCGCCGGCTTTGGGCGGCGTCTGAATCAACAGGAGGGTCAACCTCCGCAACGACATGGGGAGGGTTAAATGTCCACACGGGCAGTCGACGTTCTGTGTCTGCTTTCCAGCGCCGCAGTGATCGGCCTTTTCGCAACGACATCAGCCCTCGCCCAGTCCGAGAAGACCTTCAACATCCCGCCGAAATCCTTGGCGGCGGCGCTGAACGAGTTCGCCGCCCAGAGCCGTGAACCGATCCTGGCCACCGACGACCTGGTCGCCGGCAAGACCTCGCCAGGCGCCTCCGGCGTCACCGACCCCTCCACCGCCCTGGGCAAGCTGCTCGAAGGCACCGGCCTGACCTGGCGCCGTTCGGGCCGCACTTTCCTGATCGTCAAGGCGCCGCCGGCGGCGGCCGCACTGCCGATCACCCGCATCGCCACCCAGCAGGTGGCTGCTCCGGCGCCGTCCACGCCCGCGCCCCTCCAGGTCGCCCAGCTCGATCAGCCCGCCGCCCTCGGCGAGGTGGTGGTCACCGCCACGCGCCAGTCCTCGACGGTCAACAAGGTGGCCCTGTCGGTCACCGCCGTGACCCAGAAGGGGTTGGACCAGCAGGGCGTGAAGACCATCCAGGATTTCGCGCGCGCGACACCCTCGGTGGTGTTCACCCGCAGCGGCTCGGAAAACAACCCGAACATCACCATCCGCGGCATCGGCGCGACGCTCGGTGCGCCCACGACGGGCGTCTATCTCGACGACACCCCCGTGCAGAAGCGCGGCACCAATGGCGCGGTCACCGGCAACGGCTCGCCCACCCCCGAGATCTTCGACCTCGACCGGGTCGAGGTGCTGCGCGGCCCGCAAGGCACGCTGTTCGGCTCGGGTTCCGAAGGCGGCACGGTGCGCTTCATCACCCCGGCGCCCAGCCTGACCAAATATTCGACCTACATGCGCGCCGAAGCCTCCACCACCCAGGACGGCTCGCCCAGCTACGAGGCCGGGGCGGCCCTCGGCGGGCCGCTGGTGCAGGACAAGCTGGGCTTCCGCGCCTCGATCTGGAGCCGCCACGTGGGCGGCTACCTCGACCACGTGAACATCTATGACGGCACGAGTATCGGCAAGGACACCAACGCCGGCCGCATCTTCGTCGGCCGCCTGGCGGTGACCTGGGAGCCGATCCCGGACCTGAAGATCACCCCGGCCTTCTACTACGGCATGGACCACGCCGACGACACCGACACCTTCTACGAGAACATCCCCAAGTTCTCGACGAACGGCGGCACCTTCACCAACAAGGTGCGCATCGGGCCGCCGGCCAGCGGCCAGGCGCCCGACAACAACGGCTTCTACTACCAGTTCCCGACCGCGACGATCCCGTCCTACAGCTTCGGGCCGTACAACTTCTTCGGCCCCTACAAGACCGGCGTCGGTCTCTACTACAACAACAACTGCGGCGCCTGCACCGCCTACGCGCCGTTCGGGCCCTCGCAGGTGCAGATCGGGGCGACCACCGTCAACGGCGTCACCTATCCGGCGCGCACCATCAACATCCCGGGCCAGCAGCCCGGGCCCAACAAGGCCGACCTGGCGGAGGATCCGCGCACCAACAGCCTGCAGATCCCCAGCCTCGACATCGAGTACCACTTCCCGGTCGGGATCACCGTCAAGTCGATCACCTCCTACGCCATGGACGATTCCAGCGGCGATGTCGGCGGCCAGTTCGGCGCCCGCGCCTCGTTCGCCCCCACCTCGACCACCTCGGCCGCTTCGATCGGCGGCCAGTTCGTGATCCCGGGCACGACCACCAACGTGCCCGGCGGCACCGGCGGAACCGGCGGCGGCAACGCCTTCATCATCATGCCGGGCACGCCGTACCAGTTCTCGGACTTCAACTACTACAACAAGGCCAACCGCTTCGTGCAGGAGCTGCGCTTCTCGTCCGACACCGCCGGCAAGCGCTTCACCTGGGTGGCGGGCGCCTATTTCATGACCTCACGCCAGGACCAGCAGCTGTTCCAGCCGGCGACCGAAGCCATCACCTCCTACCAGCTGCGCGGCATCGACGAGGCGTTCACGCTCAACTCGCTGAACACCAATCTCACCAACACCATCCCCATCGCGTTCAACTGCAACAGCACGCCCAACGCGGGGACCGCCGCCCCCACCGCCGTCTACAACTGCGTGGAGCCCACCCAGCCGACCTACACCGGCAATTCGGTGATCATCCGCCGCGTGCGCATCGACGAGCGCGAGATCGCCGGCTTCGGCGAGGGCAACTACACCGTGATCGACAATGTGAAGCTGACCCTCGGCCTGCGGGTGGCCGAAATCTACAACGCCTATATCCAGTCGCTGCAGGGCTCGGTCTACGGCGATCCCTTCCCCGACCAGGGCTTCACCGCCACTCCGGCCCATCCGTTCGCCGTCCCGGGCGACGTCATGTCGACCATCACCTCGGGCTCGCAGACCGAGCACCCGGTGACGCCCCACGCCGCGATCTCCTGGCAGGCGACGCCGGACTACCTGCTCTATTTCAGCGCGGCCGAGGGCTATCGGGCCGGCGGGGTCAACGCCCCGGCCTCGCTCGGCAACTGCGCCGCCCAGCTGGCCGCGCTCGGCACCACCCAGACGCCGCTGGCCTACAACTCCGACAAGGTGTGGAGCTATGAGTTCGGCGCCAAGCTGCGGCTGTTCGACGGACACGCCCAGATCAACTCGAGCGCCTTCTACATCGATTGGCAGAACCCGCAGCTGACCATCTCCCTGACCTGCGGGTCGTCCTACGTGACCAACGCCGGCGCGGCGGCGTCCAAGGGCTTCGACGTCCAGAGCCAGTTCCGCTGGGGCGGACTCACCGTGTCGCCGTCAATTTCCTACACCGACGCGGAATACACCCAGGACGTGCCCGTGCCCGGCGCCGCCACCTTCATCGTCAAGAAGGGCATGTTCCTGCCCACGCCCAAGTGGCAGGCGGCGATCGTCGCCCAGTACGACTTCCGCATCCTGGACAAGTATTCCGCCTATCTGCGCGGCGACTTCGAGTACCAGAGCGACTATGTGCGCACCAACGTCGGCCAGGCGGGGTACGACCCGATCACCGCCATCGGCTCGCAGACGCACATCGCCAACGCCCGCCTCGGCATGAGCCGCGACGGCTACGAAGCCAACATCTTCGTCAACAACCTCGCCGATTCGCAGGAGCTGCTGAACGTGGGGCATGGGGCCGGCTCGGCGCTCATCACCGCCACCACCTTCCGTCCGCGCGAGGTAGGCGTCCAGCTCATCTACCGCTACTGACCTACCCCCCTGGGCGCCCGGCCCCAGGCCGGGCGCTCCCTTTCCTTCGATGCGTCCAGCCGGAGCGGATACCCATGGGCTTTCCCAAGCTTCATCGTCGTCGTGTCGCCATCGCGGCCTTGCTCGTCCTCGCGCCCCTGGTGGCCGCGGCCCAGGCGCCCCAAGCCCCCAAGTCCGTTCCGTCAGGCATCAAAGGCGAGTTCGCGCCGGCGCCAACCGAGGATCGCAGCGGCCGCAAGGTCGATCTGGACCTCAGCCGGGGCGTCCAGATCCCGGTCCGCGACGCCTCCAAGCTGCCGACCACCTTCGAGGGCGCGGCCAAGACTCAGGTCGCCGATCCCAACTGGGGCAAGACCGCCTACAAGCCCAAATCGCCCCGCGACTTCACCGGCATCTGGCTGAACCAGGGCGGCATCGGCTGGACCCCGGGCGTGGCGCCGGGGGTGGGCCAGCACGCGCCCCTGACGCCCGAATACCAGAAGATCTTCGACACCAACGTCGAGAACGCGCGCATCGGCAAGCCGACCGGCGACATCACCGCCAACTGCCTGCCCCAGGGCATGCCGCGGATCATGACCATGACCTATCCGATGGAAGTGGAGATCGCCCCGGACCACGTGACCATCTATGCCGAGTGGATGGAGCAGACCCGGCGCATCTATACCGACGGCCGCCCGCTCGACCCCGACCCCGATCCCACCTTCTACGGCCAGTCCGTGGGCCACTGGGAGGGCAATGTCCTGGTCTCCACCGCCTTCGGCTTCGTGCAGCAGACCGACCTCGAGGCCTCTGGCCTGCCCAAGAGCGACAAGGAGATCGCCTACGAGCGGTTCTGGCTGGCCGACGACAACACCCTGCGCGACGAGATCACCCTGGTGGACCCCAAGGCCCTGGCCAAGCCGTGGACGGTGACCAAGGTCTTCAAGCGCGCGCCGCCCGGGTTCACCCTGGAGCCCTATGTGTGCCTGGAGAACAACCGCAACCCGATCGACGCCCAAGGGCACATCACCGCCCAGATCAAGAGCGGGGGCTGACGGCCGGCCGCGCCGCTTTCCACCACGGCCCGAGCAGCGCCACGCGTCGACCTCGGAACTAACGAGGAAAGACAGGAACCCAGCGTCGGAAAAGCCGCTGATCATGTCGAACGGCAGGCGCAAGCCGCGACGCCGCCCGCGCACGTCGGGTCGGGTCGGGTCGCCTGACCGTCGTGCGGGGCGCTGCTGAGTGAGACACGAATGACGAACCCCGAGAGCCCCAGCCAGGCGGAAGCCGAGGCCGCCGTGCGCACCCTGATCCGGTGGGCGGGAGACGACCCCGCGCGCGAGGGCCTTCTCGACACGCCGGCGCGGGTCGCACGGTCGTACCGCGAGCTGTTCGTCGGCTATGGCGAGAATCCCCGCGACTATCTCGAACGGACCTTCGAGGAGGTCGGCGGCTACGACGAGTTGATCGTCCTGAGCGATATCCGGGTGGTGAGCTTCTGCGAACACCACATGCTGCCGGTGGTGGGCGTGGCCCACGTGGGCTACCTGCCCACCAACCGCGTGGTGGGCATCTCCAAGCTGGCGCGCGTGGTGCAAGGCTTCTCGCACAGGCTGCAAATCCAGGAAAAACTCACGGCCGAGATCGCCGAGGCGATCCAGGACGTGCTGAAGCCGCAGGGCGTCGGCGTGGTGATCGAGGCCGAGCACAGCTGCATGACCTTGCGCGGCGTCAAATCGCCGGGGGCCAAGCTGACCACCAGCCGGATGATGGGCATACTGCGGGAAGACCCACGGACGAGGGAGGAATTCCTGGCCCTCACCCGCCAACGGAAATAGGCGCCGGTTGACCCAAGGCCCATGGGGTCGAGTGGGGCATCGCCCCACGCCAACGCTGGATTTTTGCGCAAGACTACACACTTATGGGATCGATCCATCTCGGGAGACCCCCATGAACGCCATCGTCTACGTCGCCCTGGCCGTGGCCAGCGAAGCCGTCGGCTACACCGCCAGCTTCCCGGATCTACCCCAATGCACCGCCGCCGGCTCCCACCCGGCGGAGCTGCTCTCAAACGCTCGAGGCGCGCTGCGCGCCGAGCTGCAAGCGCTCGCGGAACGGGGCGAGGAGTGGCCGACGCCGACCCGCGTGGAGCTGGTCCAGCCAAAGGCGGCTCAGTTCACCCTGTTGGTGGACGTGGAGGCGGAAGACACCCCGGTGCGGGTCAACATCTCGATCGGCGAGCGGCTGCTGAAGAAGCTCGACGCCGCGGCCGAGACCAGCGGATCGACCCGGTCCGGCTTCATCGCCCAGGCGATCCGCGAGAGGCTGGGCGAGGGCCGCCGCGGCTCGGCCGACTTCGAAGGCGCCGCCCGCCGCCTCCAGGACGAG
>DASYBX010000203.1:0-2787 GCA_036500495.1 Caulobacteraceae bacterium | reverse complement strand
CTGCTGTGCAACGCCCGCGCCATGGGCGAGTTCGGCGCGGTGTCGGTGGTGTCCGGGCGCATCCGCGGCCTGACCAACACCATGCCGCTGCACGTGGAGATCCTCTACAACGAGTACAACTACGTGGGCGCCTTCGCCGTGGCCGCCCTGCTGTGCCTGCTCGCCCTCGTCACCCTGGTGCTCAAGACCCTGCTGGAGACCTTCCAGCCGGACCTGCGCGCCCGTCACTAGAGCTCCCAAGAGCAAACCCGGACTCCCCATGGCCATCACCGTCCGCGACATCCACAAGTCCTACGGCCGCTATCCGGCGTTGAACGGCGTCAGCCTGGAGGTCAGGCCCGGCGAACTGCTGGCCCTGCTCGGTCCCTCCGGCTCGGGCAAGACCACCCTGCTGCGCACCATCGCCGGTCTGGAGTTCCCCGAGAGCGGCCAGGTGCTGTTCGATGGCGAGGACGTGACCTGGGCCGGGGCGGCCGAGCGCAAGGTCGGCTTCGTGTTCCAGCAGTACGCCCTGTTCAAGCACATGAGCGTGGCGCGCAACGTGGCCTTCGGCCTGGATGTGAGGAAGCGCAAGGACCGGCCGGACAAGGCCGCCGTCGCCAAGCGGGTGCAGGATCTGCTGGAGCTGGTCGAACTCGGCGATCTTTCCAAGCGCTTCCCCTCCCAGCTGTCGGGCGGCCAGCGCCAGCGCGTGGCCCTGGCCCGGGCCCTGGCGGTCGACCCGGCGGTGCTGCTGCTCGACGAGCCGTTCGGGGCGCTCGACGCGGCCGTGCGCAAGTCCCTGCGCCGGGAGCTGCGCCGCATCCACGACGCCACCGGCGTGACCACCGTGTTCGTCACCCACGACCAGGAGGAGGCGCTGGAGCTGGCCGACCGGGTGGCGATCCTCAACCAGGGCCGCATTGAGCAGGTGGGTGATCCCGTCGAGGTGTCCGAACGCCCGGCCAGCGCCTTCGTCGCCGGCTTCGTGGGCGAGGGGGCGCGGTTCGACGGAGTGGTCGAGGCGGGGCTGTTCCAGTCCGGCCCGGTCACCGCCCGGGCCCCGGGCCGCAAGCCGGGGCCGGCCCAGGCTTTCGTGCGGCCGCATCAGTTCGCCCTCGCCGGCGCGGACGAGCCGGGCTTCGAGGTCAGGGTCGACCGCATCGTCGCCCACGGTCCGATCTTGCGGTTGGAGGCGACGGCCGACGGCGGGCGGCGCCTGGACGCGGCCTTCCCACGCGATCTGCAGGGCGAACTGGCCGGCCGTGCGCGGGTTCGACTGCAAGTCAGGGGCGCGCACGTCTTCCCGATGTGAACGCCGTGGCCTAGAGCTTGTTCGCACAAGCGAAGCCGCCTATTTTCCGGCCCCCATGACCGTCACCCCGCGCCACTACCTGGACTTCGAGCGGCCGATCGCCGAGCTGGAAGCCAAGATCGAAGAACTGTCCAAGCTGTCGGGCGTCGCCGGCGCGGGCGGCATGGGCGTCGAGGTCGACGCCCTGCGCGCGCGGGCGGGCGAGATGCGCCGCGAGGCCTATGCGAAGCTGGACGCCTGGCAGAAGACGCAGGTCGCCCGCCATCCGCAGCGGCCACACCTGAAGGACTATCTGGCGGGCCTGATCGACGAGTTCGTCGAACTGCGCGGCGACCGCAAGTTCGCCGACGACCAGGCCATCATCGGCGGCCTGGGCCGTTTCCGCGGCCAGCCGGTGCTGGTGATGGGCCACGAGAAGGGCCACGACACCCAGAGCCGCCTGAAGCACAACTTCGGCATGGCCAAGCCCGAGGGCTACCGCAAGGCGGTGCGCCTGATGGACATGGCCGAGCAGTACGCCCTGCCGGTGCTCACCTTCGTCGACACCGCCGGCGCCTATCCGGGCGTGGGGGCCGAGGAGCGCGGCCAGAGCGAGGCCATCGCCCGCTCCACCGAGCGCTGCCTGACCCTGGGAACGCCGATGGTGTCCACGGTGACGGGGGAGGGCGGCTCGGGCGGGGCCATCGCCCTGGCCTCCGCCAATCGCGTGCTGATCCTGGAGCACTCGGTCTATTCGGTGATCTCGCCGGAAGGCTGCGCCTCGATCCTGTGGCGCGATGGCGCGCGCGCCCGCGACGCCGCCGAGGCGATGAAGATCACCGCCCAGGACCTGTTGCGGCTGCACATCGTCGACCGCATCGTCGGCGAGCCGAACGGCGGCGCCCACGCCGATCCCGAGGCCGCGATCAAGGCGGTGGGCGACGCGGTGGAGGAGGAGCTGAACAAGCTCTCCAACCTGTCGCCCGACGAACTCAGGAAGCAGCGGGCCGAGCGGTTCTACGCCATCGGCCGCGCCGGGCTGGCCTGACCTAGCGAGGGTCGGGCGCGGGGTCGAGCCGCAGGACGGGGCCTTCGCCCCGGGCGCGCATCTTGCGCACCAGCACCAGGTCGATCCGGTACCGGTTCAGCGGCGAGATCAGGCTGTGGCGGGGGCCGTGCAGCGCCGCCGCGTCGATGCCCTGGGCGTCGGCGAACACCTGCACCCCGCCGAAGGCTCCCGCCACCGGCCGATGTTCCTCGAGATAGACCGCCTCCAGGCGCGCGCCGCAGGTCTCCAGGCTGTTCACATAGTCGAGCGGCATCAGGCCCGAGGGCGCGGCGATCAGGCAGGCTTCGGGGCGCGGCGGCGGCGGCGGCGTCCGCCCGACCAGCACCAGTCCGCCCCCCGCCAGGAAGGCCGCGCCGATGGCGGCGGCCACGCCGAGGAACAGCGTCCGGGACGGTTGCGACGGATGGGTCTGGCGGCCGAGGGCAGCGTCCATGGGCTCGTCTCC
>DASYBX010000202.1:0-43624 GCA_036500495.1 Caulobacteraceae bacterium | reverse complement strand
GGTCACCGGGATGGGGGCGTTCTCTGCGGCGCCCGCGGGCCCGAAGGCGCGGCCGAAGCCGAGCTTCCTGGCTTCCTTGAGCCGTCCCTCCATGCGGCTGACCGGCCGCACGTCGCCCGACAGGCTGACCTCGCCGAACACAACGCAGTCCTGCGGCAGGGGCGCGTCCAGGGCCGAGGAGGCCAGGGCCGCCGCCGCCGCCAGGTCCGCCGCCGGCTCGGTGATCCGCAGGCCGCCGGCGACGTTCAAGTAGACGTCACGCTGGCCAAAGCCAAGCCCGCAGCGCGCCTCCAGCACCGCCAGCACCATGGCCAGGCGTCCGGCGTCCCAGCCGACCACAGCGCGGCGCGGCGTCCCATATGCGGAAGGGGCCACAAGCGCCTGGAATTCCACGAGAACCGGGCGCGATCCTTCTATACCGGCGAAGACGGCGGCGCCTGCGGCGCGTTGTCCCCCCTCGTTGAGGAAAAGGGCCGACGGATTGACCACCTCGCGCAGGCCCGCGTCGCCCATCTCGAACACCCCGATCTCGTCGGTGGCGCCGAAGCGGTTCTTGGCCGCGCGCAGGATGCGGAACGGATAGCCGCGCTCACCCTCGAACGAGAGCACGGCGTCGACCATGTGCTCGACCACCCGCGGGCCGGCGATGGCGCCGTCCTTGGTCACGTGGCCGACCAGGATCACGGCCACGCCGCGGCGCTTGGCCAGGCGCACCAGCTCGCCGGCGGCGGCGCGCACCTGGGTCACCGAGCCGGGCCCGGCCTCGTGCATGTCGCTCCAGATGGTCTGGATGGAATCGATGATCACCAGGTCGAAGGGGTCGCGCTTCAGGCCGTCGACGATGTCGCGCAGGGCGGTCTCCGAGGCGAGCTTGACCGCTGCGTCCTGCAGGCCCATGCGGGCGGCGCGGCCGCGCACCTGGTCCACCGCTTCCTCGCCCGAGATGTAGGCGCAGCGCGCGCCGCGGGCGGCGGCCGAGGCGCACACCTGGAGCAGCAGGGTGGACTTGCCCACCCCCGGGTCGCCGCCCAGCAGGATCGCCGAGCCCATGGCCACGCCGCCGCCGCACACCCGGTCGAATTCCGACACGCCGGTGACGATGCGGGGCAGGGCGGCGCCTTCTGACTGCAGGGTCTCGAAATTGAGGCCTCGCGTCTTGGCGGCCTTGGAGGGGGCGAGGCCGCCGGGCGGAGCGCTCGTGCGCTCCTCCACCAGGGCGTTCCAGGCGCCGCACGCCGTGCACTGGCCGGCCCACTTGGAATGGACCGCCCCACAGGTCTGGCAGATGTAGGCCGCGCCGTCCCGCGCCATGAAAGCCCCTTCCGCCGCGAATCAGCCGTTCGCGGCTGTGATCATTGTAGCGGGGGCCGCAAGGTGTGGATGAGGAAACGCAACGGCCCCCGATGAGCCAAAAGCCAACGCGTCCTCGCCCGAGCAGGGAGGGACGCATGGACTCGATAATGCTTATACGTGAACAAATAGAGAACTTTTGGACTGGCTCGTCCAGCGATAGACCGGCGGATTGACGCTCCTTTGGGGGCCGTTCCCCGCGTGCGATCCGTTCCGATGGATCGGCCGGTCGGTCTGGTCAGTGAAGGCCCAGACCTTTTTAACTATTCGATGCCTATATTGCAGTCTTCAGGCAGAAAGCGTGTGAGACGACCATGGGCATGGAAGCTCAGATTTTCATTAACTATTATGAGATTCTGAATCTCGATCCGAGCGCCACTGCGGAAGCGATCGACCGCGAGTTCCGCCATCTTGCGCGCCAGTACCATCCGGACAATCAGGCGACCGGCGACCGGGTCAGGTTCGATGCGGTCATGCAGGCGCACGACGTGTTGAAGGACCCTGGCCTGCGGGCGCAGTACCATGAGGACAACACGGTCTTCCTGCCGCCGCTGGGGCAGCCGTTCCAGGGCGAGCGCCGCAGGGGCCCGCGGGGCCGCCGGGCGACCGACGCGGCGGACGAGTTCTTCCAGGAGATCGGCCTCGACCGCGACACCTCGATCCAGAACAACATCCTGGTGCTGCTGTATTTCCGCCGCCGGCAGAGCCCGCGCGAGCCGGGCATCGGCGACGCCGAGCTGGAGCGCCTGTCCGGGTGCCCGCCCGAGCACCTGGAATTCCACATCTGGTACCTGAAGCACAAGAAGTGGGTCGCCACCGGGGAAGACGGCCTTCTGGCGATCACCATCGATGGGGTGGACCGCGCGTCCTGCATCTACCAGGAGAGCGCCGCCAAGATGATCACCGCCCAGTCCCAGGGTTAACCTTCGATCCCCAGGTAGACCCGCTCCGCCCGGCAACCGAGCCGGGTGAGCACTTCGTAGGACGCGGTGCCGGCGGCCTCGGCCGCGTCGTCGACGGTGACGTGGGGGCCCAGGAGCTCGACCAGGGCGCCGGGGCGCGCGTCCTCGCAGCCGGTCACGTCGATGACCATCAGGTCCATGGAGATGCGGCCGAGCACGGGGCGGAAGTCGCCCCCGAACCAGGCGCGGCCGCGGCCGGCGCTGGAGCGCAGCACCCCGTCGGCGTAGCCCGCCGCCACCACCGCCACGCGATAGGCCCGGTCGGCCGTGAAGGTCGCGCCGTAGCCGATGGTCTCGCCTTGGGAAACCGCGCGCACCTGGAGGATCGGCGCGTGGAAGGTGGCGACCGGCTTCAGCTGCGGATGCGTCCGGCCGAACGGCCCGCCGCCGTAGAGGCCGATGCCTGGGCGCACCAGCTGGTGGTGGAACGCCGGGCCGAGGAACACCCCGCCGGTGTTGGCGAGGCTGGCGGCCACGCCGGGCAACAGGGTCAGGGCCTGCTTGAAGCGGCCGGCCTGCTGGGCGTTCAGGCGGTGCTCCTCCTGGTCGGCGCAGGCCAGGTGGCTCATCAGGAGTTCGATATCCAGGCCCTGAAGCCGGTCCGGGGCCGAGGCGAGAACTTCGAGTTCGTCCGGCGTCACGCCCAGGCGGTGCATGCCGGTGTCGACGTGCAGGCCGCAGGGCAGGGGTCCCGAGACTGCCATGTGGGCCCGGGCGAAGGCGGCGAAGGCCTCGACCTGGGCGGGGCTGTTGAGCACCGGCAGCAGGCCTGCGGCAAAGAGTCTCGCCGCGGCGGCGCCCGAGGCGGCGCCGTCGAGCACGAAGATGCGGGCTGGTCGCTGGCCGCCCAGCTCCGCCCTCAACGCTTCGCCTTCCTCCAGGCGGGCGACGAAGAAGCTATGGGCCCCCTCGGCCCATAGCCGCCGGGCGACCGGGCCGGCGCCCAGGCCATAGCCGTCGGCCTTGACCACCGGGGCGACCTCGGCGGCGCCCGCCAGCTGTTTCAGCACGGCGTGGTTGGCGGCGAGGGCGTCGAGGTCGATCGTGAGGCGGGCGCGGGGAGCGGGCATTGCCTGGGTGTTAGACGGTTTCGCCGCCCCTGCGAAGCGGAGCCCTCGGCGACCACTGCGCCTGGGCGACTTGGCGTCAGGCGGGCGGGCGCAACCCGATAGTTTGCGACCTTTCGGCGTCCTTACGGCATAGGCGGCGCCGGAAAAAGCATATCGTCCGTAAGCGTTCCGCTCCTAGCATCGTCAACTACAACAACGAGGGCAAACCTCGGCCCGCCGAAACTTGGCGGAACAAGAACCTGGGTGGATACGCATGGGGATACCGTCTTGCGTGCAAGATTTCTTGCGCCCGCAATCTGGGCGAGTGGAAGTCGTCACGCCGTCAGAAAAACACGAGTGCTGGCCACGCGGGAGCTGAGCTCTTGGCGGCCTTTGACCTGTTCACACCGCCGCCTGCTCCGCGGGCAGACCAACGCCTTCGGACCCGGTTCGAAGGCGTACGACTGCGCACGCGCATGAACCCGCGCCGGCGTCACGAATGAAAGGCTCCGGGGACCACAAACGGAGTCGGGGGAGAACCAAGATGGGGATCAAGACGATGGGGACCAGGAACAGATGGCTGCTGATGGCCGGGGCGAGCGCCAGCGTGCTCTGCCTGGCCGCGCCGGCCGCCTACGCTCAGGACGCGGCGGCGCCGAACGCGGGCAAGGACGCCAACGGGCAGAACGTGGAGGAGGTGGTGGTCACCGCCTCGCGCGTCGAGCGGCGCGGCTTCGTTGCCCCGACGCCGACTACCGTGCTCGGGCAGAAGGACATCGAGCTGCGCGCGCCCTCGAGCGTGGTGGCCCTGGTGAACGAAGTGCCCTCGTTCCGTCCGTCCAACACTTCGATCTCGCGCCCGGCGTTCCAGGGCTCGGTCGGCGTGGCGGTCGACCTGCGCGGCCTCGGCAACCGGCGCACCCTGGCTCTGGTGGACCAGCAGCGCTTCACCCCCGCCGCCTCCAACGGCGTGGTCGATCTGAACCTGATCCCGACCAACATGCTCGAGCGGGCGGACGTGGTGACCGGCGGCGCCTCGGCGGCCTACGGTTCAGACGCGGTGTCCGGCGTGGTCAACTTCATTACGCGCAAGCGGATCACCGGCGTCGAGGGGGAACTGTCGGGCGGCATGGCCCAGGCCGGCGACGACGGCAAGGCCCACTTCGCCCTGGCCACCGGCGGCGACTTCAATGACGACAAGGGCCACTTCGCCGTCGGCGGCGAGTGGTACCACGAGGGCATCATCAACGACACCTACGCCCGCGACTGGGGCCAGAAGGAGACCGGCACGCTGGTGCTGCCGGCCACCCGCGCGGCCGGCCTGCCCGGACGTCTCGTGATCGACAACCTGCGCACGACGAACCAGTCGACCTTCGGCGGCGTGGTCATCAACGGCGCCGGCGGCGCGGCCGGCAACATCGGCGGCCTGACCAACGTCGGCACGCTGATCAACAACGCGATCTACGGCAACAGTTCCGTGCGCGAAGTGCAGTTTGGCACCGGCGGCACGGTGCTGCCCTACAACGTCGGCCAGACCTACGGCAACGCCACCAGCTCGGTCGGCGGCGGCAACTACGGCGAGACTGGCGGGCGCCTGCTCAGCCTCTCGCCCGAGCAGAACCGCTGGTCGATGCTCGGCAACTTCGACTACGAGATCACGCCCAGCATCACCGCCAAGCTGCAGGTCAACTTCGCCAACTCGGACGTCTACTTCAACACGGCGAGCCGGCGCGACTTCAACACCGTCTCCACCACCACCAACCCGACGGTCACCCCGACGGACTACATCTTCATCCGCGCGGACAACGCCTATCTGCCGTCGGCGATCAGGGCGGTGATGCCGGCCAACTCGGGTTTCTACATGGGCCGCGTGGGTTTCGACCTGGGCCTGGCCTACGCCCACCAGAGCAACAGCCTGTCGCGCGTGGCCCTGAGCTTCGAGGGCAAGATCCCCGACTTCGGCGTGGGCGACAACTGGAAGTGGGACGTCTCGGCCGTCGCCGGACGGGTGTTCTACAACCAGCGCTGGGACAACGAGACCATCGAGTCGCACTGGCAGAAGTCCTATGACGCCGTCGTCGATCCGACGACTGGCCAGACCGTTTGCCGGGTGAACCTGCCGACGAGCACCAACAAGGATGCGGCCTGCGTGCCGTTCAACCCGTTCGGCTACAACTCCGCCACCAACATCGCGGCGGTGAGGGGCTATGTCGAAGGCACCCTGATCCAGCAGGACACCTACGACCAGGAGGCGGTGGAAGGGAACATCTCCGGCGAGCCGTTCAAGACCTGGGCTGGCCCGGTGTCCGTGGTGGGCGGCCTCAGCTGGCGCAAGGACTCCGTGGTCCAGGTCAGCGATGCGACCTCCCAGGCCACCGACTTCGACAACCAGAACCCCAAACCGTTCTCGGGCGCCTACAGCACCAAGGAAATCTACGCCGAGACGGTGATCCCGCTCTTGAAGGACCAGATGTTCGCCAAGTCGTTCGACCTGAACGGGGCGATCCGGCGGACCGAATATTCGACCAGCGGGGCGGTGACGACCTGGAAGGTGGGTGGCACCTGGCAGGTGATCGACGACCTGCGCTTCCGCGCGACCACCTCGCGCGACATCCGGGCGCCCAACCTGATCGAGCTCTACGGCTCGCAGCAGGCGGTGACCTCGGTGGTCAACGACTACACGCGCCAGAACACCGGCACGATCCAGAACTTCACGGTCGGCAACACCGGCCTGAAGCCCGAAATCGCCAATACCTGGACGGCGGGCGTGGTGGTGGAGCCGCACTGGATCCCGCGCTTCCACGCCTCGATCGACTTCTGGCACATCACCATCGACCAGGCGATCGCCAGCTACACGCCGCAGGCCATCGTCGACCGCTGCAAGACCGAGGCGGACGCCGGGGCCCCGGGCTTCTTCTGCGGCCAGCTGATCACCAACAACCAGTACAACTCGAACATGCAGATCTTCGGCCTGAAGACCGCGCCCTTCAACCTGGTCAGGCAGACCGGCGAGGGCATGGACTTCGAGGCCACCTACAGCCACCCGCTGCCCAAGGGGAACCTGAACCTCCGGTTCTTCGCCACGTATCTGCACGACCTGACGCTGTACGACGTGACGTCTTCCACCCAGTACGCCGGATCGGTGTTCTACGTGTTCAACGGCCTTGGCGGCGCGCCGCACTGGCAGTGGACGATGAACACCGACTACAACCTGGGCCCGGCGACCATCTCGCTGCAGACCCGGTTCATCGGCTCGGCCCTCATCGACCCGACCCTGATCGGGCCGGACAACAAGAACTACAGCCCGACCCTGTCGAACTCGGTCAACGTCAACCGGGTCGGCGACGAGTGGTACTTCAACCTGTCCGGCACCTACAACATCGTCACCAACGACCGGATCCGGCTGCAGGCCTTCGCGGTGATCAACAACCTGTTCGACAAGAATCCGCCGTGGGAGATCGGCTCCGGCGCCGGCACCAACGGTCAGTTCTACGACTCCATCGGACGGACTTATCAGGCGGGCATCCGCTTCAAGTTCTAGGCTCGGGGTCTAGGCGCGACGGCGGCGGCGGGGCATCCTCGCCGCCGTCTTCTTTTTTGGTTTCGGGGGCTCGGCATGTCGGAGACTGCGCTCAAGACCCGTCGCGGCCTGCTTCTGGGCGCGGGAATGCTGGCGGGGGCGGCGGCCGGCGGCTCGGCGCTCGCCGCGACGGCGCCTGCGCCCAAAGGGATCGCGGCGGCCGACTTCCGCATCGCGCGGGTGACGGCCTATGCGATCTCCACCCGTGACACCTTCGACTATGGCGGGGTGAAGAAGCCCACCCGCGGCGGCGCCACCTATGTGGAGGTCGAGACCATGGGCGGGCTGGTGGGCCACGGCATCACCACCCTGATCGACTCCCGCGGCGTGGCCGACCTCGCCAACAAGATCGCCGCGCCGGCCATCAAGGGCATGAACGCGCTCGACAACGCGGCGGTGTGGGAGAAGCTCTACTGGACCCTGTCGCCGCGCGGCCAGACCGGCTTTTCCGGCCATGTGATGGGCTCGATCGACATCGCCCTGTGGGACATCCGCGGCAAGGCGCTCGGCGCGCCGATCGCCACCCTGCTCGGCGGGGCGCGGCAGCAGGTCCCGGTCTATGTCACCTTCGGCCCGGCGTTCCTGAACCGCGAGGAGCTGGTGGCCGTGGCCAAGGCCATGGTGGACCAGGGCTATGGCGCGCTGAAGATGGTGGTGGGCGACAACGCCCTGCAGCGGCGCGACAGCCGGCCGATCGAGGCGGTGATCCGCGAGGACGCCGAGCGCGTGCGGGCGGTGCGCCAGGCGGTGGGCGACAAGGTGCAGCTCTACATCGACGGCAACTGCAGCCTGGACCTGCCGAACGCCGAGCGGCTAGTGGACCGTATCAAGGACTGCGACATCCAGTTCTTCGAGGAGCCGCTGACCCAGAACGACGTGATGCTGATGGCCGAGCTGCGCCGCCGCACCGGGGTGCGCCTGGCCGCCGGCCAGAACGAGGCCCTGGCCTTCCGTTTCCGCGACATGCTGCTGCACGAGGCGATCGACTACGCCCAACCCAATGTGATGGTCGGCGGCGGCTATACCCAGGCGATCAAGATCGCCGGCATGGCCGAGGCCTTCAACATCGGCATCGAGTCCGGCGGCGCCGGGCCGCTGCAGAACCTGCATCTGCACGCGGGCGTCGCCAACGGCGGCCATTGCGAGTGGCATCTGCCGTGGATGGCCCTGAACCGCAAGATCTACAAGAACATGCCCGAGCCCAAGGCCGGCATGCTGGCCGTGCCGGCCGCCCCGGGCCTGGGCTTCGATGCCGATCCCGCGGCGATCAAGCAATATTCGGCGGCCCCGGGCGCGGACGGGTAGGGCTCGCCGCACCGCGCCGGGGACAGCGGGTCAGGTCAGGAAGACCCCCTGCATGGCCGAACTGATGGCCTGGCTGGGCTTGGCGCCGGCGATGCCGTCGCCATTGATCAGGATGGCGAAGGTCACGCCCAGATCGGGATAGGTGCGCAGGTCGGAGTAGAAGCCCTGGATCCCGCCGGCGTGGGCGATTTCGAGGTGGCCCTTGACCGACTCCAGGCCCAGCCCGAAGCCGTAGCGGATGGCCGGCATGCCGGGCGCGTTCTTGGCGATGGGCAGGGCGCCGTCGTTCAGCGTCGCCGGCGTCAGCATCGCTTTCAGAGATTGGGGGCGCAGCACGCGGCCGCCGAGCAGGGCCGCGGTCCAGCGCATCAGGTCCGGGGCGCAGGAACGCAGACAGCCGGCCCCTCCCGGATAGGTCATGCTGATGAAGGAGGCGTTGCGGAAGCCGATGGCGGCGGCGCCGTCCGGGCTGTAGCCCGACGCGCGGTGCGGGACGATGTCGCCCGCGTCGTCGACGGCCGTGCCGCTCAGGCCGAGGGGCGCGAAAAGCCGGCGCTGCAGGAAGGCCCGGTAGGGCTCGCCCGCCGCCCTCGTGACCACCATGCCCAGCAGCACATAGTCGTTGTTGCTGTAGCGCCAACTGGTCCCCGGTTCGTAGAGGAACAGTGGCTTGGTCTCCTCGACCACCTTCAGCAGCGCCGCGTCGTCGTAGTCCAGCCGCGAGTTCTGCAGGAACTGCTCGAGCTTGACCGCGGTGTAGTTCCCCATGCCCGCGGTGTGGTTGAGCATCCGCCGCAGGGGCAGTTGGTCGGCCTTGGGGAACTCGGGGATGAAGCGGGCGAGGGGATCGTCCAGGGAAAGCTTGCCGTCCTCCGCCAGGAGCAGGATGGCCGACGCGGTGAACTGCTTGCTGACCGAGCCGATGCGGCACACCGAGTTCAGGGTCATCGGCGTGGCCGTCTCGAAATTGGCCGTGCCCGCGGCCCGGGAATAGACCGTCTGGCCGTTCTTGGCGATCATCGCGATCACGCCAGGAGCAGTCTTGGAGGCCACCGCCTGGTCGATGGCCTCGTTCACCGGGCGCCATTGCTCCGAGCGCGTCTTGCGCACGGCCGCCCCGGCCGGTCTGGCGGCGACGGGCGCGGCCGCCAGGCCGGACACGAGGTCCCTGCGGGTCAGGTTCAAAGGCGCCATGACGGGCTCCACAGGATCATTGGCGGCGGCCCGAGAACCGCCCCGTCGCGCCGGGAAGCCCGGAATAGGACCAGGTTCCGTGCATGGCCTTGTCGGGCTCGATCTCCCCGTCGAAGGCGCTGAC
Source organism: Caulobacteraceae bacterium (assembly GCA_036500495.1). Taxonomy (GTDB): domain Bacteria; phylum Pseudomonadota; class Alphaproteobacteria; order Caulobacterales; family Caulobacteraceae; genus BOG-938. The sequence goes on along the minus strand of DASYBX010000202.1, from coordinate 34,060 downwards.
GCCGCCCAGGCCGGCCTTGGTGTAGGGTCGGAATCGCCAGCGCCACGACACGTGCCTGCCCTTGATCGCGCCCGTGACGGGGCCGGCGGAATTCGGGCCCCGGCATTGGCCCGTCAGGCGCTCGCCGGCTTGGGTGAAGGTGCACTGCGGCTTGGCCCCGGCCGCGCGCCCGGCGGGCGTGCTGATGTCGCCGGAGAAGCTCCAGGTCCCCGCGAGGTTCGCTTCCTGATCCGCGGCCCAGGTGGCCGAGCCGACCGCCGCCGCCATCAGCGCCGCCACCGCCAACCCCGCCGCCGTCCGGGTCTTTGGAACGGCGGCCTTGAGCAGCACGATCCTCTGCCTCAGGAGAGGCCCCGGATGGGCGGGCCACTGGCATCCGATGGGCACGGCGGGGGCGCCCGACTGGGACTTCAGCAGCAACTCGCCGTAGGCCCTGCGCTGGGCCGGGAACCGCTCGAGCACGGCGGCGTCGCACGCGAACTCCTGGTCCACGCGGACCAGATGCGCGGCCCAGTGGAGCAGGGGATTGAACCACAGGACGCATCGGGCGGCGGCGACGAAGGCGTTCACCACCGAGTCGCCCCGCCGCAGGTGGACATGCTCGTGCGCGAGGATCAGGGTCTGCTCCCGCGGGTCGAACGCCTGTTCGAAATCGGCCGCGGTGATGATCCGGGGGCGCAGAAAGCCGATCACCGCGGGGCCGATCCCCAGCCGCTGGGCGCGCAGCCGCCGCTTGTCCTCGCCAACCGGCGTGAGCGGCCCCAGCGACGACAGGTAGGCCGCCTGGCGCCACGCCAGCAGCGCCGCCGTGACCAGGGCGCCGGCGATCCAGACCGTCGCCAGCACGAGCCTGAGGCGCGTGGAGGCCGGGGCCGCGGACTGGGCCAGGGTTGCCAGGCCGGCCTGGCGCAACGGATCGGGAAGCGGAAGCGGCAGGGGAAGGGCGCCGCGGGGCAGCAGGCAGGCGAGCGCGCCGGCCGGTGCGACCATCCAGGCGGCGTAGGCCGCCTGCGCGCCGAAGGTCCGGCGCAGAGGTCCGCGGATCGCCGCGACCAGCAGGATCGCCGCGGTGGTCACGCAGTTGATGACGAACAGCCGTCCGATCGCCTCGGTCACGGATCGAGCTCCTGGATCAGCCGCTTGAGTTCGGCGAGGTCCTCGGGGGTGAGCTGCTGCGCCTGGGAAAAGTGGCTGACCAGGGGCGCGAGGCGGCCGGAGAACAGCCGGTTCACCAGGCTCTGGCTCTCGGCCAGGACATAGTCCGCCCGGGCGACCTTGGGCCGGTAGAGATAGCGGCGGCGGTCCAGCTCGGCGGTGATCGCGTCCTTGTTGAGCAGCCGGTTCAGCAGGGTCTTGACCGTGGCCAGGGACCAACTGTGCGTGGTCGCGACCTCCACGGCGATCTGCTCGGCGGCCAGCGGCGGCTCACTCCGCCACAGCGCCTCCATGACCACGCTTTCGGCCTCGGTGATCGTCGGCATCGTTTACTCCTGTAATCGATATGATTACGAACGTAAACGATAGAGTCAAGCACCATGGCGCATTCCGGCGTCTGCTAGTCTGGGCTGGAGACACCGAGGGAGTCGCCGAATGCGCCGGATCGTGCTGGCTTCACTGTTCGCCCTGGCCGCCGGCCCCGCTCTGGCCCAGGCGCCCGCCGCGCCGCCCAAGGCGCCGCCGCCACAGGTCGACCCGGTGACCACCATCGTGCGCATGGACACCAACCATGACGGCGCGGCCAGCCGCGAGGAGTGGGTGGCCTATGGCAACCACGACGCCGGCTTCACCGCCATCGACACCGACCACGACGGACGGGTCACGGTCGCGGAACTGCGGGCGTTCCGGGCGAAGACCGCCAAGACCGACGCCGAGCGGGCCGCGCTGAAGGCCGAGAACCCCAAGTTCGACCCGGACATCACCATCCGCATGGCCGACACCAACCGCGACGGCGGGGTGACCGAGGAGGAGTGGGTGGCCTATGGCGGCCACGGCGGCCGCGGCTTCGCGCCGATGGACGCCAACCACGACGGCAAGCTCACCGCCGAGGAACTGGCCGCCTATCGCGACGCGCACAAGCCGGCCGCCCCGGCCAAGCCGTAGGGCCGCGCATGGCGGATGATTCTCGCGCCAGGGAGATCGCGCGGCGCACGCCGGAGTCGGCGGCGATGGCGGCCAACGTCAGGCGGGCCATGGCCTTCACCGTCGCGCTCAACCGCCTGACCTATGACGACGCCGCCGAGGTGCGGGCCATGTTCAGCGAGCTGATCGGCAAGGCGGTGGACGACAGCTTCGTGCTGATCCCGCCGTTCTACACCACCGGCGGGCGCGACATCACCGTCGGGCGCAACGTGTTCGTCAACCAGAACTGCACCTTCTACGATCTCGGCGGGATCGACATCGCCGACGACGTGATGATCGGGCCGAACGTCAGCCTGATCACCTCCGGCCATCCCCTCGAGCCGTCCCGGCGGCGCGAGGCGGTGACCGCCAAACCCATCGTGATCGAGCGCAACGTGTGGATCGCCGCCGGCGCCATCGTCGTCGGCGGCGTGACGGTGGGCGAGAACGCGGTGGTCGCGGCCGGTTCGGTGGTGACCCGGGACGTGCCGCCGGGCGCCCTGGTGGGCGGCAATCCGGCGCGGGTCATCCGTCAGCTCGCGGACTGAGGCCCTGGAGTCCGCCCGGCGCGTGAGGGCCCGCGCCCTGGGTGTCGATGTAGAACCGCTCCAGCGCCGTCTTGGCCACGATGGTCAGGGGAATGGCGAGCAGGATGCCGAGGAAGCCGAACAGCACCTCGAAGGCCATCAGCGAGAACAGCACCAGCAGCGGCCGCAGGTGCACGATGCGGCGCTGCAGGAGGGGGATCAGCAGGTTGCTCTCGAATTGCTGGACCACGACGAACAGCAGCAGGGTCCAGCCGGTCTTCCCCAGGCCGTGCAGCGAGGCGAGCAGCAGGGCCGGGATGGCCGCGGCGATCGGGCCGGCGATGGGCACGAATTCCGCCGCCGCGGCGAACAGGCCGAGCGCGCCGGCGGCCGGCACGCCGATCACCGCCAGGCCCAGCCCGGTCAGCAGTCCCACGGTGACCATGGCGATCAGCTGGGCGATCAGCCAGCGGCGCAGGAGGCTGCCGGTGTCGTCGAGGAACGGGCCCAGCCGGCCGCGCCAGGAAGCCGGCGTCAGGGCCACGGCCCCGCGGAAATAGCCGTGCGGCGTGGCGGCGATGAACAGGCCGCCGAACACCACGATCAGCACGTCGGCCACCACCTGGGCGGTGGAGACGGCGTAGCCCGGCAGGTGCATCAGGGCCGGCAGGGCCGACTGCAGGCTCAGGTTGAAGCTGGAGGCGCCGGAAACGATCTTGCTGCCGAGGTCGGTCGATTGCAGGTTCTGCTGCAGGTCGGCCAGCGCCTGGGGCAGGAGCTGGATCGCCTCGGCCGCCTGCTGCTCGATCTTCCAGCCGAAGAAGGCGCCGCCCAGGCCGACGGCGACGGCCAGGGCAAGGACCACAATGGCCAGGCCCGCCCGCCGGTCGAGGCCCAGGCGCGCCAGCGGGGCGTAGAGAGCCTGCAGGAAGAGCGCGACCAGCACCGCGTTGAACAGCAGCAGCAGCACGTAGCGCAGGGTCCACAGCACGAGCACGGTCGCCGCCACCGCCGCCAGGATGATGACCTTTCTGAGGAAGGCGTGGTCGGCGTCGGTCATCGCCGGCAGTCCGGACAGCCGATGGTCATGCCTGACCGCCTTCGACCCTTTGGGCCGCTCCCATGCCTGGCGGCCCACGCTTGTCCCGACCTATCTGGACAACTCCGTCAGCGGCGGGCGGTTCTGGCGTCGCCCGCTTTTTCGCGGACCTTCCTAGGGCTGCATCTGCATCAGCTGGTCCATGGGCATCATGTTCTGGTTCAGGTGGGTCATGATCCACATCGAGCCGGCCACCAGCAGGAACACCACCAGCACCCCGAAGGCGAGCGCCAGGACATTGTTGGTGTTGTCGGGGCCGGTGGTGACGTGGAGGAAGAACACCAGATGCACGCCCATCTGGGCGATGGCCAGAACGATCAGGGCCACCGGGATCGACGGGCCGTAGATCAGGTGCGTGCCGGCCAGGACGAAGGCCGCCACCGTCAGGATCACCGAGAAGCCGAGGCCCAGGTTCGAGTTCAGCACCCAGTGGCCGGCGCTCTCCTCGGGCTCGTCGCCCGGTGCGTGGTCCTCGCGGTGGTCCTGGGCGGCGGGATGCAGGTTCGGATCGTAGTCGCGGTCGCTCATCCGATGCTGCCCATCAGGTAGACGATGGTGAAGATGCCGATCCAGACGATGTCCAGGGCGTGCCAGAACAGGTTGAAGCAGATCAGCCGATGGATGATCTCGCGACGGAAGCCCTTGAGCTGCACCTGGGCCACCATGGTCGCCAGCCACGTCCCGCCGAGGGTGACGTGCACCCCGTGCAGACCCACCAGGCCGAAGAACGAGGTCAGCATGCCGCTGCGCTGGGGCGTGATCCCGCGCGCGCCGAGCTCGAGGAACTCCTGCAGCTCCAGCCCCACGAACATCAGGCCCAGCAGGCCGGTCAACAGCAGGAAGACCTGGGTCAAGAGCTTGTTGCGGGCGTTGGTGGCCGCCAGCGAGAGGCCGCAGGTGTAGCTGGACAGGAGCAGGGCCGCCGTCTCCCAGCCGACCCGCGGCACATCGACGATCTGGGAGATGGTCGGGCCGCCAGCGGTCATCTTCCGCTGCACGGCGAAGGCCGCGAAGAAGCAGGAGAACATGACGATGTCGCTGAGCAGGAAGATCCAGAAGCCGTAGCCGACGATGATCCGCTTGCGGGCGGGGCCGGTCTCGCCGTGGCCGGCGCCCGCGATGGCCTCCTCGGCGCCGTGGGCGCGGTGGCCGAGCCGGTGGGGGTCCTCGCGGATGCGGCGCAGCGCCTCGACGCTGGCGGGCAGCTCCATGTCGGTCATGGCGTCGCCCCTTGCTGCTTCGCGAGCCGTTCGAGCAGGGCGGCCCGCGCGGCGCGGCGGGCGCGGTCGATCCGGGCGACCTCGTCGACGGGCACGTGGAATTCGTGCACGTCACGCCAGGCGAACACGACGAAGCCGGCGAAGGCCGCCAGGAAGGCGAGGATGGCCAGCCACCAGATGTGCCAGATCATGGCGAAGCCGAACACCGAGGTGAAGAAGGCGGTGTAGACGCCGACCGGGCTGTTGAGCGGCATCTCGATCGGCTCGTAGCGCGGCTCGGGCGACAGCTGCTGGGTCTCCACGGCGCGGAGCTTGATGCCCCAATAGGCCTCCTCGCCCTCGACATTGGGCATGACGGCGAAGTTGAAGAACGGCGGGGGCGAGGGCGTGGCCCATTCCAGGGAACGGCCGTCCCACGGGTCGCCGGTCACGTCGCGCAGCTTGTCGCGGTCGCGGATGCTGACCACCAGCTGGGTCACCTGGGCGATCACGCCGAGGATCAAGATGCCGACCCCGGCCACCGACACATAGAGCCAGGGCGCCCAGTCGGGGATGTTGATGTGCTGCAGCCGCCGGGTCATGCCCAGCAGGCCCAGCACATAGAGCGGGGTGAAGGTCACCCAGAAGCCGACGAAGGCGAACCAGAAGGCGGCCTTGCCCCAGCCCGGATGCAGGCGGAAGCCGAACGCCTTGGGGAACCAGAACTCCATGCCGGCGAAGATGGCGAACACCACCCCGCCGACGATGACGTTGTGGAAGTGGGCCACCAGGAACATCGAGTTGTGGGTCAGGAAGTCGGCCGGCGGCACGGCCAGCAGCACCCCGGTCAGGCCGCCGATGACGAAGGTGAAGATGAAGCCCATCGACCACAGCATGGGCGTCTCGAAGCGCACCCGGCCGCCATACATGGTGAAGATCCAGTTGTAGATCTTCACCCCGGTGCCCACCGCGATGATGCTGGAGGCGATACCGAAGAAGGTGTTGACCGCCGCGCCCGCGCCCATGGTGAAGAAGTGGTGGAGCCACACCATCATCGACATGATGCAGATGAACAGGGTGGCGGCGACCATCGAGCGGTAGCCGAACAGCGGCTTGCCCGAGAAGGTCGAGAAGATCTCGGAGAAGATGCCGAACGCCGGCAGCACCAGGATGTAGACCTCCGGGTGTCCCCAGGCCCACACCAGGTTGACGAACATCATCGGGCTGCCGCCCGCCGTGTTGGTGAAGTAGTGGAAGCCCAGGTAACGGTCGAGGGTCAGCATCGCCAGGGTGGCGGTGAGGATCGGGAACACCGCGACGATCAGCAGGCACGCGGCCAGGGCCGTCCAGGTGAACATCGGCATGCGCAGGTAGTTCATGCCGCGGCAGCGCATCTTGAGCACCGTGGTGACGATGTTGATGCCGGTGATCAGCGTGCCGACCCCGGAGATCTGCACCGCCCACAGGTAGTAGTCGACGCCGACGCCGGGGGTGTAGGCGGTCTCGCTGAGCGGCGGATAGGGCAGCCAGCCGGTGCGGGCGAACTCGCCGACGAACAGCGAGACATTGACCAGCAGGGCGCCGGAGGCGGTCAGCCAGAAGCCCACCGAGTTGAAGGTGGGGAAGGCCACGTCGCGCACGCCGAGCTGCAGGGGCGTCAGGAAGTTCATGAAACCCAGCACCAGGGGCATGGCGCCGAACAGGATCATGATGGTGCCGTGGGCGGTGAAGATCTGGTCGTAGTGCTCGGGCGGCAGGTAGCCGGGCGCCTGGATGGCCACCGCCTGCTGGGTGCGCATCATGATCGCGTCGGCAAAGCCCCGCAGCAGCATCAGCACGCCGAGCAGGCAGTACATGACGCCGATGCGCTTGTGGTCGACGCTGGTGATCCACTCGCGCCACAGATAGGGCCACCAGCCCTTCATCGTGATCAGGCCCAGGACGCCGAGGCCGATCAGGATGATCGCGAAGGAGGTGATCAGCGGGATCGGCTGGGACAGGGGGATCGCTGAGAGACTGAGCTTGCCGAACATGGTCAGTCCTTCCCGCCGGTGGAGACTTCACGGCCGGCGTGCGAGGGCGTTTCTGGCTCAGGGCCAGGTGCCGGCGCGATCGTCTGGGTGGCGATGGCCTGGAACAGGGTCGGGTCCACGCTGCGGTAGGCGGAGGGCGGCGCGCGCTGGGTCTGTTGCACGAGTCCGGCGTAGGCGGCCCGGTCGAGCGCCGGGCCCGCGCCGCGCACGCTCGCCACCCAGGCGTCGAAGGCGGCGGGCGACACGCTCCTGACCTGGAACTGCATGTCGGAGAAGCCGTCGCCGGAGAACTGCGCGGAAGTTCCCCAGGTCTGCCCCGGCTTGTCGGCCTGCAGGCTCAGCTGCGAGACCATGCCAGGCATGGCGTAGATCATCGAGCCCAGCCGCGGCACGAAGAACGCGTTGAACACGCTGGCCGAAGTGATCTGGAAATGCACCGGCGTCCCGGCAGGGGCCACCAGCTGATTGACCGTGGCGATGCCCTGTTTGGGGTAGATGAACAGCCACTTCCAGTCGAGCGAGACGACCTGCACCTCCAGCGGCGCCGTCTTGGAGGGCAGGGGGCGGAACGGGTCGAGCCGGTAGGAGCCGATCCAGATCACCCCGCCGATGAACATGATGGTCAGGATCGGGATCGCCCAGACCACCGCCTCGATCCGCCCCGAATAGGACCAGTAGGGCAGGTATTCGGCGCGGGTGTTGGACGCGCGGTAGCGCCAGGCCATCCAGAAGGCGAGCAGGATGGTGGGGATGACGATCGCCAGCATGATCAGGGTGGCGTCGATCAGGATGGCGGCGTCGTCGCGCCCCACCGGCCCAAGCGGGTCGAGCACGCTGCGCTCGCAGGCGGCCAGCGGCAGGGCGAGGGCGGCCAGGAGCGCGCGTCGCAGGCGGGCTCGCTCACGGCCGATCTGATGACCTGCGCCCTTCGTCACGACGCTCTCCTGAAGCAGAGGCATCAGGATATGGGCGTGGGCTCAAGGATCAAGCGAGGCCGTCGCATAATATTCAATGAGCATTCGTTAGGAAAAACGGCGAACTGTATTCAATACGGCGGCGCCAGTTTTGGTTCCGCAGGTCCACGGCGATGGCCCTGTGCAGGACGGAGGGCGACGCCGGACCTAGGCTGGCGGGGCGATCTCCGGCGCCGCGCCGGAGCGGCTGATCCTGCGGACCGCCTGCGGCGCCTGGCCGAAGATGCGCACGAAGGCCAGGCGCATCTGCTCGGAGTCGGAGAAACCGACCGAGCGGGCGATCTGCTCGAGCGATTGGCGCCCGTCCTCCACCAGCGAACGCGCCGCCTCGGCCCGCATCCGCTCGACCGCCTTGGCCGGGGTCATGCCGGTTTCCGCGGCGAAGGCGCGGCCGAACTGGCGCTCGCTCAGGCTGGCGACCTCGGCCAGGCTGGCGACCGACAGGGGTTCGTGCAGGTGCTCGCGGGCGAAGCTCAGGGTGCGGCGGATCCGGTCCGACGGCGGATCGAGGTCGAGGAGGGCGGAGAACTGCGACTGGCCGCCCAGCCGGCGGTGGTAGACGACGAGGCCGCGGGCGATCTGGCGCGAGACGTCGCGGCCGAGGTCCTGCTCGACCAGGGCTAGCGCCAGGTCGATCGCCGCGGTGCCGCCGGCCGAGGTCCAGATCGGCCCGTCGTTGACGAAGATGCGGTCGGCGTCCACGCGCACGGCGGGGAAGCGCGCCTTGAGCTCGGCGGCGAAGCGCCAATGGGTGGTGCCGCGCCGGCCGTCGAGCAGGCCGGCGTTGGCCAGGAGGAAGGCGCCGGTGCAGGTGCTGGCCACGCGCCTGGCGCGGGCCGCCAGGCTGACGATCGGGGACAGCACGTCGTCCGGCGGCTGGCGGACCGCATCGGGCCGGCCGCCCAGCACCACCAGGGTGTCGAACGGTTCGGAGCCCGCCGCCTCGGTGGCCACCACGACGCCGGAGGAACTCTCGACCTGCCCTCCGTGGGCGGAGAGCACGCGGGTGAGGTAGGCGCCCGGGCAGTGCATGAGCGCATCGCGGAAGACCGAGACCGTGGCGCCGAGGTCGAGCACGTCGAAGCCCGGGTAGGCATAGAGGCCGATCTGGCGTTGCACGGACGGCTGCATGGAGACCGCATCCTTCGACAGCAAAAGCGGGCACTCCCCCCAGATGGCGCGCCTGACGCCGTCTAGCACTCCGATGGCGGAATTTCAGGGAAAAATGTCGTAACGGCCATGGCGGCCGCCGCGCAGACTGATCCTGAAGCCGCTTTGGCGGCCCTCGTCCGGTCGGTCATGCGTCTTCTGGATCAAATCGCCCTGGCGCGGGAGCCCGTCGTCATTCAGCGGCCCTCGGGCCAGGTCCTCCGCCTGCCCGGCGCGGGCTCGCGGGCGGGCGAACTGGCGGCCGCGCCCCTGCGTTACGTGCTGGACCCGGCTGCCTCGCAACAATGCGCCGCCTTCATCGGCTGGAACGAGGGCATGTTCGATCCGCGCAACGAACTGCTGCGCGTGTTCGCCGACCGGTTCTGGCTCGAATGGCGCCAGCCGGACGGCGAGGGACCCAGGGACGCCGCCCCGCGCGCCGGGATCCTGGTGCAAGCCGAAGGCAAGGGCCGCCGCGGCGTCGTGCAGAGCTTCTGGGAGGCGCCGGGGCGAGAGCCCGAGATGGCCCAGGCCAGGGTCGAGTTCGACTTCGACCTGCCGATCTCAGGGCGCGCCAACCACTGGGACGTCCACCGGCTGACCACCGCACGCGGCGGGGCCCTCGCCCGATTGGTCGATCATCTGCTGGTGCGGATCGAGCCCCAGTGGCTGCCAGAACTGTCCGCGGCCGGGCCGCAGGCGTTGCGGCAGGCGGCGGGCCGCATCTGCGCGGTGGTCTGGCGCGACCTCGTCTTCGCGCTCGCGTTCTCGGCCCTATTGGTCTCGACCGACCGGCTGGCCCCGACTCCGGTGGAACGCGAGCGCCTTAACCGGCAGCGCGCCAAGCGGGGCAAGCCGCTGCTGCTCGACCACACCGAGGTCACCCTGTCCCTGGGCGACGACTTCCAGACGGGGGCGGGCGGACAGGGCGGCGGCGGGAGCAGCCGGCCGCGCCGGCTGCACTATGTGCGCGGCCACATGGTGCGCCGGTACGGCAAGGTGTTCTGGCGCATGTCGCACCTTCGCGGGGAGGGCGGCGCAGATCCCCTGGTGCGCACGGTCAGGGTAAGGGGCGGGCGCAAGGCGACGGATGGCTGACGTCGCCCCAAGTCAAGGCCAGCCCCGATCAGCCGTTTGTCGATCAGCCTTGGCCCGGCCAGCCCTTGTCGATCGGCAGGGCGGGATTGGCGGTGATCTTGAGCGTGGCGCAATGGTGGTAGCTGAAGTCGCCGTCCTTGTTCAGGCCGTGCTCGGCCATGAACTGGATCACCTGCAAGGTGCACTGGTCGCAGTTGATGTTCGGCAGCTTGACGTCGGTCTCCTACGGGATCGGCGTCTGCTGGCGTTCGGTGTGGGGGAACAGGCCATCGACGAGGATCGGCGGCTTGGCCTTGGCGATCTCGGCGGAGACCGACATGGTGGCCCCGTTGGCCGCCTGCTTGGTCATGACCATGGGGTCGGCGGGCAGCTCCTTGCGGTCCTTCACCGCCAGCGAAATGCGGTAATGGCCGGGATGGAACACCGTCTCTGACACCTTCACGTGCAGCATGTCGCCGCCCCGCACGGCGGTGACGGCGTTGGTCGGCATGCCGGGGTTGCCGGTGACGCCGCCGCATGGCGCCATCTTCTGCGGGTCGCCCAGCTGGTTCTCCACCAGGGCCGACGCCGGCGCCAGCAGCTGGAAATGGGCGAAGGCGCTCGCGGGCAGCAGCAGGGTCGCCGCCGCGAGGGTGAAGGAGAGATGCCGATGCATGTGGGCCTGCCTGGAAACTTATCGTCGGGAAGGAGTCATACGCGTTCCCGCGCGATTGCATAGGTTCCTTCCGATGGCCCGAAGGTTCAGAGAATTCGGCTGAACCACAGCATCGACAGGCCAGCCGCCAGCAAGGCCAGCACGGCGGCGGCGACGCTGAACAGGGCGGTGACTTCGGTCTCCTTGGTCTCCTTGATCAGCTGGGTGTTGAGCCCCTGGTAGATCTTCTTCAGCTCGGTGGAGTTGGTGGCGCGGAAGTACTGGCCCTTGGTCATGTCGGCGATCTGCTTGAGCGCCTCCTCGTCGAGTTGGGCGCGCATGAAGCGTCCGCCGAAGCCGACCACGTCGCCGTCGGTCGAGCCGAAGCCTACCGTGATCACCTTCACTCCGTGGTTGGCCGCCATGCGCGCCGCCTCGACCGGGTCGGCGCCGGCGTTGGTCTGGCCGTCGGTCATGACGATGATCAGGTCGGCGGGGTTCGAGCCGGCCGGCACCGGCGGGCCGGGCGGCTTCTTGCCGCCCTGGGGCTTGGACGGGTCGAGCGGGGAGCGGTCGGATCCCCCGCCGCCGCCATAGCCGCCGCCATAGGTCGAGCCATAGCCGCCGCCGAAGCCGAAGCCGCTGCGGAAGCCCGGCAGGTCGATCTGTTCGTCGGGGAACAGGCTCTGCAGCGCCACCAGGATGCCGCTGCCCACCGCCGTGCCGCGCTGCAGTTCGAAGCGGTCGATGGCGGCGTCCAGGTCTTCCTTGCTGACGGTGGGCGGCTGGACCAGCAGCGCGGTGCCGGCGAAGGCGACCATGCCGATGCGCACGTTGCGCGGCTCGCCCTTGACGAAGGCCTTGGCGGCCGCCTGGGCGGCGGTGATGCGGTTGGGCGCCACGTCGGCGGCGCGCATGCTGCCGGACACGTCCATGACCATCATGATGGTCGCCCGGTGCGTGGCCAGGGTCAGCACCGCGGCGGGGCGCGCCGCGGCGAGCAGCATCAAGGTCAGGGAGGCCAGCAGCAACAGGGGCGGGACGTGTCGGCGGAAGCTGGACTTGCCGCCCATCGCCTCGCGCACCATGGCCAGGTTGGCCCAGCGGGCCGCGGCGGCCTGCTTGCGCCGCAGCACCCACAGATAGCCGCCGACCGCTGCGGGGATCAGCAGCAGGAGCCAGAGCATGCCGGGCCAGGCGAAGGTCATGGCGGCTCCTATGGTCCCGCGGCGGCCATGGCGCGGCTGGCCCCGAGGCCGCCGCGCGCGCGCCGCCGGCGCAGTTGCGAGAACCGCATCAGCGCCTCGGCCAGGTCATCGCCGGGAGCCAGCTCGAGCACGTCCACCCCACCGCGGCCGAAGGCGTCGCGCAGCTCGGCCTCGCGCTGGTCGACCAGCTTGGCGAAGCGCCGGCGGAAGGCCTTGTCGTGGCTGTCGACGAACAGGCGCTCGCCGGTCTCGGCGTCCTGCAGGGTGAACAGGCCGAGGTCGGGAAGGTCACGCTCGATCGGGTCGACCAGGCGCACGGCCAGCACCTCGTGGCGGCGGCCGAGCAGCGACAGCGGCTGGTCCCAACCGGGAGTCGAGATGAAGTCGGAGACCACGAACACCAGCGAGCGGCGCTTGAGCAGGTTGAAGCCGGCGCGCAGGAATTGAGCGAGGTCGGTGGGCTTGGCGGCCTTCAGCTCCGGCCGGGCGTTCAAGGCGTGCAGCAGGCGCAGCACGTGGCGCCGTCCGCCGCCGACCGGGATCACCCCATCCAGGCCCGCCCCGCTGTAGAACAGAGCGCCCACGCGGTTGCCCCGGCGTGTCAGGATGCGGGCTAGCATCCCCGTGAACTCGATCAGGGCGTCGCGCTTGCGCCGCTCGCCGGACCCGAGGTCCATCGATGGGCTGAGGTCGAGCAGGAACCAGGCGGTGATCTCGCGATCCTCGTGATGCTCGCGCACATAGGGCGTGTTCATCCGTGCGGTGACGTTCCAGTCGATGTGGCGGGCGTCGTCGTGCAGCTGGTATTCGCGCAGGTCCGCCAAATCCATGCCCGAGCCGCGGAACAGGGTGCGGTAGTCGCCCTGCAACTGGCCCTCCAGACGGCGGATCACCGTCCAGTCGAGCCGGCGAAGCAGCTGCTCAGGATTGGGCGGCGACGCGGACATGGGTATCCAGGGGCTTGGCGGGCACGGGCACCCGCCGCATGACCTGCTTGACCACCTCGTCGGCCGAGACGTTGTCGGTCAGGGCCTCGTAGCTCAGCACGATCCGGTGGCGCAGCACGTCGGGGGCCAGGTCGACCACGTCTTCCGGCAGCACATATTCGCGGCCGCGCAGGAAGGCGAGCGCCCGGGCGCCCTCGATCAGGTGGATGGAGCCGCGCGGACTGGCCCCATAGAGCACGTGGCGCGTCAGGTCCGGCAGGCCGGCCTTGGCCGGGTCGCGGGTGGCCGACACCAGCTTGACCGCATAGGTGATCAGGGACGGGTCGACATAGGCCCGCCGGCTCTCGGCCTGCAGCGCGCGCAGCTGCTCGGTGGTGGCGATGGATCCCGCCGCGCCGATGGCGTTGGTGACCCGGTCGACGATGACGTACTCCTCCTCCTCGCTCGGATAGTCGACCAGCACCTTCATCATGAAGCGGTCGACCTGGGCCTCGGGCAGGGGATAGGTGCCTTCCGTCTCGATCGGGTTCTGGGTGGCGATGACCACGAACGGCTCGGGGACGGGATAGGTCTCGCCGGCGATGGTCACCTGGTGCTCCTGCATCACCTCCAGCAGGGCGCTCTGCACCTTGGCCGGCGCGCGATTGATCTCGTCGGCCAGGAGCAGGTTGCAGAACACCGGTCCCAGCGAAGTCGAGAAGTCGCCGCTGCGCTGGTTGTAGATGCGCGTGCCCACGAGGTCGGCCGGCACCAGGTCGGGGGTGAACTGGATGCGCTTGAACACGCCGCTGACGGTATTGGCCAGGGTGTTGACCGTCAGGGTCTTGGCCAGGCCGGGGACGCCCTCCACCAGAAGGTGCCCGCGCGCCAGCATGGCCACCAGCACCCGCTCCAGGAAGTGGTCCTGGCCGACCACCACCTTCTTCAGCTCGTAGAGCACCCGCTGCATCAGCGGGGCGGCCTCGATGTCCAGGGCGTCGTCGCGAGTCATGCTTGCTCCCGATCTGATGTTCGAAACAGAAGTCAGTCAGCAAAATGATGTCGAACGCACAGATCATGTCTGGTTCGACGGGGACGCTGGATTACAATCTTCTTGTCAGCCTGGCCGTAATTCAGAAAATAGAACTGTAACCCTTATCTTCTCCGGACGAATTTCTGGATTGCCACACTAGAAGGGCGACATGCCGGCCGCCGCGGCCGCGTTCTCGATCGGCACGGCGAAGCCGATGCCGATGAACACGTGCTGCGAGGTGGGGTTGAGAATGCCGGTGACGATGCCGAGCACCTCGCCGTTGCGGTTGACCAGCGGGCCGCCGGAGTTGCCCGGATTGGCCGCCGCGTCGAACTGGATCAGGTTGGTCATCTTGCGCCCGTCGGGGAAGTCCCACTCCCGCTTCAGGCCCGACACCACGCCGTGGGTCACCGACGGGCCGATGGCGAACGGGAAGCCGGTGGCGACCACCTCGTCCCCGGGGCGCAGGCCGCCGGTGGAGACCAGGGTGGCGGGCTTGAGGTCGTCGGGAATCTGACGGGCGCGGATCACCGCCAGGTCGTCCTGCGGCTGGGCGCCCACGATGTCGGCGTCGGCGGTCAGGCCGTTGGAGAAGGTCACCTTGAGGCGCGGCGCGGAGTCGGCCACGTGCCAGTTGGTGAGGATGGTGCCCTTCTCGTCGATGACCACGCCAGAGCCGACGGAGATGGCGCCCTTGTCGCGCTCGGTCTGGCCGGGCTTGGCGCCCTGCGGCGGCGGCTCGTTGGCCGTGGCGCCATTGCCAGACTTGGACTGGGCGTCGCCCGGCTTGGGCTTGGACTTCGCCGCCTCGGCGGCGGCCTTCTTGGCGGCCTCGGCGATCTGGTCTTCCGTCAGATAGCCGACCACCCGCACCACCGACGGCCGGATGATCTCGGCGGCGACGCTCGAGGTCGAGGGCGGGGTGGGGCGGTGCCTCAAGGTGTAGTCGACCGCCGCGTCGATGTCGGCCTGGGTCAGGGTGCGCGGCGGATGCACCTGCACCAGCAGAACCGCCGCCAGGGCCGCTCCCAGGGCCGCGGTCGACGCCATCCAGCGATGCTGCGCGATCCACGCCACGGGACGCCGCTTCAGGAAGGCCTTCAGGCGGGTGGGCTTGGGCGGAGGCAGGGGAGCCGGCTCGGAGTCAGGCCGACCCGCGGCCGCCCTCGCGCCGCGAGAGGGTCTGGACCAGGCCGAGCCGCTGTAGAGCGGGTTGCGCTTCATGTCCGTAGTCCGTCCATTGTCGACGGAAGCGCGCCATTCGGCCGACGAACAGGGTTCGCGTCAAGCGCCGCATTGCGCCGGACACGGGTTTGTTTTCGAGACGGCGGCGTCTAGCGCGGTCGAGGGCGCGGCCCCACCTGCCGCGACGGCGGGCGGGCGAGCGACCCGGCCAAGGCCTCGACGGGTGAGGGGAAGGCTGCCAAAGCTGCGGTCGGGGCGGATGGATGGATCAGGGCCAGGCGTACGATCGGGGCGGGGTTGCAGGACGGCTTTGGCCGATCCTGGGCGCGGCGATGCTGCTGGCCCTGTCGCTCACCCTGTTCTGGCCGGGCGTGGCGCTGTTCGACGCGGTCTTGCAGTACGGCCAGGCCCTGAGCGGGCGCTACGACGACTGGCATCCGCCGATCATGGCGTGGCTGTGGCGACGGCTGCTGGTGTTCGGCCCCGGCGCCGGGGCCATGCTGGCGCTGCAGATGACCAGCTACTGGCTGGGGCTCGGTCTGCTGGCGCAGGCCGTCGGCGGACGGCGGGCGCTGGCGTTGCTGGCGATCGGCGCCTGGCCGCTGTTCCTCGGCTGGCAGGGGGCGGTGCTCAAGGACGGCCAGATGACCGGGGCCCTGACCCTGGCGGCGGGGCTGGTGGGGTTCTGGCGGCTGCGTGGGCGGCGCGCGCCCTGGCCGGCGCTGCTGCTGGCGGCGGCCCTGATCGCCTATGCCTCGCTGGTGAGGGCCAATGCGGTGTTCTCCACCGTGCCCCTCGTGGCGCTGCTCTTGCCGGCTTCGGTTCCGCGGGCGGTGAAGGCGGCCCTGGTGGTGGTGGGCGTCCCGGCGGCGATCCTCGCTTCCCAGGCGATCAATCTGGGCCTGCTCCAGGCCGAGCCCAGCGGCGTACAGCGGGTGGAGGCGGTCTGGGACCTCTCGGCGATCGCGGCGCGCACCGGCGACGGGGCGAGCGCCGGCCTCGGCGCGGGGGAGGTGGCCGCCCTCAGGGCCAATCGCTGCATCAAGCCGCTGTTCTGGGATCCGCTCAGCGAGCTGCCGCCATGCGAGACCGCCATCCAGACCCTGGCCAAACGCCCCGCCGGCCAGCTCTACGTCGACCTCGTGAAGGCCATGGTCCGCCATCCGCTCGCCTATCTGGAATGGCGATTGGCCCACCTCAACTCGACCGACCGCTGGCTGGTGGGAATGAACTGGCCGGTGGGCGCGGCGCCGGTCAAGAGCGAGCCCAACACCCTGGGCCTGGCCGGTCCCGGCCATCGCGACGCCGTCGCCCGCTGGAAGGCGGTGGCCGATGTCGCGGCGGAGACGCCGCTCGGCTGGCCGATCATCTGGATCGCGCTCGGCCTCTGGGGCCTGTGGGCCGCGCTGGCCCGCCCGCCGGACCCCCGCCGCGACCTGGCCCTGGCGCTGCTGGGCTCGGCCCTCTGCCAGGAGGCCAGCTTCGCGGCGCTCAGCATCTCCTCCGACCTGCGCTACCACCTCTGGACCATGCTTGCGGTGGCCCTGGCCTGGGCGATCCTGGCGCAAAGGCCGGTCACGGGGCGCCGCTGGCGGCTCGCCGCAGCGGTGCTGGCCGTGCTGATCCTGTCGGGCCTGGCCGCGCGGGCGGTCCTGCCGCGGTCCGCGACCGCCTATGCGGCCACTCTGACCCAGGAATGACGCGCCCTGGAATGACGCACCCGGCAGCGGGCGCTATGCATGCCTGAGGAAAGGGCCAGCAGAGTCATGCAGCGCAGGCAGGTATCGGCGACGGCCCTCGCGGCGGGCGGCCTTTTGGTGATCTCGATCGGCCTCAGCCTGTCCTATTGGCCGGGCGTCATGACCTGGGATTCCATCCGCCAGTACGGCCAGGCCCTGAGCGGCAGGTTCGACGACTGGCACCCGCCCTTGATGGAGTGGTTCTGGCGCGAACTGCTGCCGGTCGCCCATGGGCCGGCGCCGATGCTGCTGCTCCAGCTCGTGGTGTATGCGGCGGGCTGGGGCCTGCTGGTCGGCTGGGCGCTCGAGGGGCGCAGGCCCGTCCTGGCGATGGCCCTGGCGGCGGCTTCGCTGACGCCCCTGGCGGTGGCGCTGATGGCGACGATCGTCAAGGACTGTCTGATGGCCGCCCTGCTGCTGGCGGCCACGGGCGTGCTCGCCTGGCGGCGCGAAGGGCGCGACTGGCCGCCGCGGCTCCTGGCCGTGGCCCTCGTGGTGGTCGCCTGCGCCTTGAGGTTCAACGCCTTCCTGGCCGGCGCGCCGCTGCTGGTCGCCCTGCTGCCCGAGGCCCTGCGCCGCACTCCGTTCAGGTTGGCGGCGACCGGGCTCGCGGCCATGGCGGCGCTACTCGCGGCCACCCCCGTCGCCAACCACCTGCTTCGGGCCTCGCGCAGCGGCGTGGAGCTGTCGCTGGTGAACTACGACCTCGGCGGCATCACCGAATACGGCGGCAAGTCGGTGTTCCCGGCCCTGCCGGACGTGGACGATCCGATGGCCGCCAACCATCGCTGCTACACCCCTGTCCAATGGGACCTCTACGCCGACTGGGCCGAGGAGGACTGCCCGGTCGGCTTCGACGTCCTGCGGCCGGCGTTCAAGGCGCAGGGGATCAACCCGACCCTGTTCTGGATCAAGGCGATCGCCGCCCACCCGCTGGCCTATGCCGAACACCGGCTGGGGCACTTCAACATCAATGCACGGTTCCTGGTGGCGGCCGACTTCGACCGGCGCACGCCCGCCGACGTCTACCGGCCGGTGCACGACCGCTCGGTGGACAACCCCTGGCGCTACCAGGTGACGCCGAACCCGGCCGTGGCCGCCGTCGACGCCATGGCCCTGGTCATGGCGCGGACCCCGCTCGGCTGGCCGATCGTCTGGATGGCCCTGGCCGGCGGGATGCTGACGCTGGCCGTCAGGCTGCCGTCGCGACATCTGATCGTCCCGCTGGCGCTGTCGTCGCTGCTGTACGGCCTGGGCTATGGCGTGGTCAGCGTCTCGTCCGAGCTGCGCTACCATCTGTGGACGATGCTCGCAGCGCTGGTGGCAGCCTGTGTGACGGTCGCCGACTTGTCGGCGGTCGGCGCGCGCTTCAGCCGGCGCGACTATGTCATGGCCGCCCTGCCGCCCGTGCTGATCGCGCTGATCGGCGCGGCGTGGCGGCTGTGGCCCGGCTAGGGTTCACTTGCCGATGATGACGTCCGACGACTTGATCACCGCTGAAACCGCGTCTCCGACCTTCAGATCGAGATCCTCGGCCGCCTCGTTGGTGATCGAGGAGGTGACGACGTCGCCGCCCTTGAGGGCGATCTTGACGGTGGTGGTCACCGCGCCCTTGTGGAGCTCCTGGACCGTGCCGCCGAGGATGTTTCGGGCGCTGAGTTTCATCGATGCCTCCGTCTGTCTTCGGGGCCGGGACCGTCGGCGAGGCTGAGCCTACCGCGGGTCGAACCGCCCTTCACGCGCCAAGTTCCCGAACTTGGTGAGGTCGGAGTTGAAGGCCAGCTTCACGGTGCCGATCGGACCGTGGCGCTGCTTGCCGATGATGACTTCGGCCATGCCCTGCACCCGGTCCATGTCCTCCTGCCACTGCAGGTGCTCGGGCGAGCCTTCGCGCGGCTCGGCCCGGCCGAGGTAGTAGGACTCACGGTAGACGAACCACACCATGTCCGCGTCCTGCTCGATCGAGCCGGATTCGCGCAGGTCGCTGAGCTGCGGGCGCTTGTCCTCGCGGCTCTCCACCTGGCGCGACAGCTGCGACAGGGCGATCACCGGCACCGACAGCTCCTTGGCCAGGGCCTTGAGCCCCTGGGTGATCATCGACACCTCCTGCACCCGGTTGTCGGTGCGCGAGCCCTCGCCGGCGGTGACCAGTTGCAGGTAGTCGACCACCACCAAGTCTAGACCCGACTGGCGCTTCAGGCGGCGGGCGCGCGCCGTCAGCTTGGCCAGGGAAAGGCCGCCGGTGTCGTCGAAGTAGAGCGGGGCCTGCTGGATCTCGAGCGCGGCGTCGCGCACCTGGCCGAACTCGGTGGCGTTGATCTCGCCCTTGCGCAGGCGGTCGGACGGCACGCCGGAGGCCTCCGCCAGGATACGCATGGCCAGCTGCTCGGCCGACATTTCCAGGGAGTAGAAGGCCACCACCCCGCCCGAGGAGGTCTTCTTCGAGCCATCGGGCAGGATGTCGTAGGCGTAGTTGCGGGCCACGTGGAAGGCGATGTTGGCCGCCAGGGCCGACTTGCCCATCGACGGGCGGCCCGCGAGGATCACGAGGTCGGACGGGTGCAGGCCGCCGATCATCTTGTCGAGGTCCATCAGGCCGGTGGACACGCCCGAGAGGCCGCCGTCGCGGCCGTAGGCCTCGGCGGCCATGTCGACCGCGCCGTGCAGGGCGTCGGCGAAGGTGACGAAGCCGGTGGAGCTCTGGCCGGTCTCGGCCAGGGTGTAGAGCGACTGTTCGGCGAACTCGATCTGGTCCTTGGCCGTGCGCTCCTGGTCGCCGCCGGCGGCCAGGGCGATCTCGCCGCCGATGCGGATCAGGTCGCGGCGGAGGGCCAGGTCGTAGACCAGCCGGCCGTAGTCGGCGGCGTTGGCCGCGGGCGGGGCGCGGTCGACCAGGTCGGCCAGGTAGCGCAGGCCGCCCAGCTCCTGGAAGGCGGGGTCGTGCTTGAACCGCTCCATCAGCACGATCGGCTCGGCCAGCTGGCCCTTGCGGATATAGTCCTCCATCGCCGCGAACAGGCGCTGGTGGAAGGGCTCGTAGAAGTGCCGGGACTGCAGCTGGTCGCTGAGCCGCTCGTAGGCCGCGTTGTCGAACAGCACCGCGCCGAGCAGGGCCTGCTCGGCCTCGATGTTGGCGGGCGCGTGGTTCGGGTGGGGCTCGGCGGAACGCAGGTCGAGGGTCGGAACGACGGTCATCCGGTCAGGATAGCGATCCACGGTGGCGACGGAATGCGACAGCTCGGCGATTCCGAGACCCTCCACAACAAAAGCGGGGCCCTGGGGATAAATCTGCCTGCAGATAAAAAAACAGGCGGCGTGAAAAGTTCACGCCGCCTGTTCAATGAACGACCTAAGCCTTTGAAGCTTAAGCGAAGCTTTCTTCCGAGACGGCCTGGCCGGCGCCGCCTTCCAGAAGGTCGGCCGTGGCCTGTTCGTCGGCGAGACGATCTTCCTCGAACTGCGCGTTGATGACGTTCTCGCCGCGCGCCTGGCGCTCGGCTTCGTCCTGCGAGCGGGCGATGTTGACGCTCACCGTGACGGCCACTTCGGGGTGCAGGCGCACCTTCACCTCGTGCACGCCCAGGGTCTTGATCGGCTTGTCGAGGATGACCATCGACCGGTCGATCTTGCCGCCTTCGCCGTTGATCACGTCGGCCACGTCGCGGCCCGAGACCGAGCCGTACAGGTGGCCGGATTCGCCTGCCTGACGGATCAGGATGTAGGACGAGCCGTCGAGCTTGACGCCGGCGCCCTCGGCCGATTCCTTGGCCTTGGCGTTGCGGGCTTCGATGTCGGCGCGTTGGGCGTCGAACACCTTTTGGTTGGCGGCGGTGGCGCGCAGGGCCTTGTGGCGGGGGAGCAGGAAGTTACGGGCGAAGCCGTCCTTCACGTTCACCGTTTCGCCGAGGCCGCCGAGGCGTTCCACACGTTCCAGCAGAATGACTTTCATGGGTGCGGCCCTCCTTACTTCACGACGTAGGGCAGCAGGGCGAGGAAGCGGGCGCGCTTGATGGCCTTGGCCAGTTCACGCTGCTTCTTGGCCGAGACGGCGGTGATGCGAGACGGCACGATCTTGCCGCGCTCGGACACGTAGCGCTGCAGCAGCTTGACGTCCTTGTAGTCGATCTTCGGCGCGTTGGCGCCCGAGAACGGGCAAACCTTGCGGCGACGGAAGAAGGGGCGGCGCTGGCCACCGCCGGAGGCGGCGGGGGCGGCGGTTTCGGGAGCGGAAACGTCGGTCATGATCTCTTCCTCGTCCCTTACATGCCGGCGTCGTCATAGCCGCGGCGCTCGCCACGGTCACGATCACGGTCGCGGCGCGCGAGCACCGGGGACAGTTCCAGGTCCAGCTCTTCCACGCGCACGGTCAGGTAGCGCAGCACGTCTTCGTTGATCGACAGCTGGCGCTCCATCTCCTTCACCGCGTCGGCGGGGGCGTTGATGGCGAGCAGGGAATAGTGACCCTTGCGGTTCTTCTTGATCCGGTAGGTCAGGTTGCGAAGGCCCCAGTATTCGATCTTGGCGACGGAACCGCCGCCTTGCTCGATGAGGGCCTTGAGGGTGTCGTTGAGGGCTTCGGCCTGTTGCGGCGAGATGTCCTGCCGCGCGATGACCACGTGCTCGTAAAGCGCCATGATGTCCTTCTTCCATTGCGGAGGGCGGCGTCTCGATCGGCGGAAGATCCGATCAGGACGATGGCTCTAGGCGCGGCGTCCCGGCCGTCATGGCCGGAAGCTTGGAGGTGGCCGCGCAAGACCGCCTTCCAGGGGAGGCGCGCGTATACGTCAAAAGGGGGAGGACGGCAAGGCGCGAGCCGCATGCCGTTCGTGACCACGGCCTGCCGTTCGTCTGGCGGACCTGCCCTAAGGCAGGAACTTCTTCGGGATCGCCGCCACCTGATCGGGGGTGAGCTTGGTGACCGCCTTGACGAACAGGGGCTCGACGAAGTGGTCGTTGGCCACCTTCAGATCTAGGTCGATCGGGCCGCACACCGAATCGGGGCCGCGGACCTCGTTGATCAGGTGCGAGTCCGGCCACGCCAGGAGCGAGGACCCGCCGCTCAGGTCGATCTGCCAGATGTCCCTGACGTTCACGCGCAGGTAGATCGTGTTGGCGTTCGGCGAGCGCCAGCCGCTCCAGTCCCGGGTGAAGAAGCAGGACGGCTGGGTCTTGGCCGACGGCAGCTTGGCGACCAGGGGCGCGGCCGGCTGGGCCTTGTCGGCCGGCGCGACGGCGTGGGCGGCGCCGGCCAGGCCGAGCGCAGCTGTGGCGGCGGCCATCATGATCGCGGTCTTCACGGCAGGATCTTCTTGGGGATCGCCGCCACCTGCTCGGGGGTGAGCTTGGTGATCGACTTGACGATCAGGGGTTCGGTGATGTGGCCGTCCGAGATCCTCAGATCGAGGTCGAGCGGGGTGCAGATCCAGCTCGAGCCGCCGCGGTTGGTGTTGATCAGGTGGTTGGTCTGGTCGGTCACCATGTTCGACCCGCCCGACAGTTCGACCTTGTAGTAGTCGTGGTTGCTGACGCGCAGGTAGATCGTGTTGGCGTCCGCCCCGCGCCAGTCTTCCCAATCCCGGCTGAGGAAGCAGCTGCGAGTGGCGTTCTTGTCGGCGCGCTTGTCGGCCGTCGCGGCGTTGGCCGTTCCGACGAGGCCGATCACGGCTGCGGCTGCGGCGATCAGGATACGGGCTTTCATCGAGTCATCCTCCAGACGCCCTCTGAAGGAGAGATTTGGTCTTGGGGCCAGGGTGTCAACGGGCGAATGGTGTCAAAAAGCGTCGGAACCGAGGTTCCGACGCTTCCGACCGTTCGTGGGAGCGCGCGGCGCCCCTAATCAGCTCTTGCTGTTCAGCTCTTGCCGTTCAGCTTCTTCACCGCGGCCATGGTCTGGGTGACATGGTCATTGGGGTTCAGGTTGGAATAGACCAGGGCGATCTTGTGGTCCTTGCCGATCACATAGGAGGTGCGGTCGGACAGCGGGCGCTCGGCCATCAGCGACTTGTAGCTGGTGGCGATCTTCAGGTCGGTGTCGGCCGCCATGGCGAACTTGCCCGAGCAGTACTGGGTGTCGGTGGAGAACTTCTCCAGCTGGTCGGTCTTGCCGGCGGTCACGCCGATGACCGTGGCGTGCTGCGCCTTGAACTGGTCGGCGGCCTCGGCGAACAGGTGGGCCTCGATCTGGCAGCCGGGGGTGTAGGCGGCCGGGAAGAAGTACAGCACCACCGGGCCCTTCTTGAGGGCCTCATCGAGGTTGAAGTCGAACGCCTTGCCGGCGAGGAAGGCCTTGGTCGTGAATTCGGGGGCGGTGGCGCCCTGGTCGAGGGCGGCGCGGGCCGGGACGGCGGCCAGGGCGGTGAGCGCGGCCGCGGCGGACGCGAGGGCGAGAACGCGGGCTTTCATCACTATTCCTCCAGATGGGGCGCCGGCAGCGGGCGCGGACGCACGGCGTCGCTGCGCCATGTCGCTTTAGTCACCTTGATAGCGCAATCGGTTCTCGGCAAGCCCAATGCTTAGGGTCCTACATTTTCCCGCCCTTGCTCCTCCCGGTCTGATCCCCTAACCCTCGCCGCCAGATTCTGAAGACCCCGGATTCCGAAGACCTTGAGAGAGCGCCCATGAGCCTTGCCTTCCTGTTTCCCGGCCAGGGCAGCCAGGCCGTCGGCATGGGCGCGGCCCTGGCCGAAGCCTTCACCAGCGCGCGGCTGGTGTTCGAGGAGGTCGACGACGCCCTCGGCCAGAAACTGTCTGTGCTGATGCGCGAAGGGCCCGAGGGCGACCTGACCCTGACCGAAAACGCCCAGCCGGCGCTGATGGCGGTCAGCCTGGCGGTGGTGCGCGCCCTGAAGGCCGAGTTCGGCGTCGATGTGACGGCGGCGGCCTTCGTCGCCGGCCACAGCCTCGGCGAATATTCCGCCCTGGCGGCGGCCGAAGCCCTGGCCCTGGGCGACACCGCGCGCCTGCTGAAGCTACGCGGCCAGGCCATGCAGCGGGCCGTGCCGGTGGGCGAGGGGGCCATGGCCTCGCTGATCGGGCCCAAGGCCGATCTGGCCCTGGCCGAGGAGGCCGCCAAGGCCGGCTCCGCAATCGGCGTCTGCGTGGTGGCCAACGACAACAACGCCGGCAATGTGGTGATCTCCGGGGCCAAGGCGGCCATGGACCGGGCCATCGAGAAGGCCAAGGAGCTGGGCGCCCGGGCGATCCCCCTCAACGTCTCGGCTCCTTTCCACAGTCCCCTGATGGCGCCCGCCGCCGAGGAGATGGCCGAGGCCCTGGGCCGCACCGCGATCCTGGCCCCGCGCACGCCGCTGGTGGCCAATGTCACCGCCCGCCCAACGCTCGATCCCGAGCAGATCCGCGCGCTGCTGGTGGAGCAGGTCACCGGCCGGGTGCGCTGGCGCGAGAGCATCGGCTGGCTGGCGGGTGAGGGCGGGGTGACCCGATTCGCCGAACTCGGCGCCGGCAAGGTGCTGACCGGCATGGCCAAGCGCATCGCGCCCGACGCCGAGGCCGCGGCGCTGAACACCCCCCAAGACCTCGAAGCTTTCGCGAAGTCGCTCTAGGAGCCGTCCATGTTCGACCTTTCCGGGAAGACCGCCCTGGTGACGGGCGCCTCCGGCGGCATCGGCCGCGCCATCGCCGTCAAGTTGCACGCCCAGGGCGCCCATGTGGTGCTGTCGGGCACCCGGCGCGAGGCGCTGGACGAGCTGGCGGGGGAGCTGGCCCAGCGGGTCTCAACCGTCCCGGCCAACCTCGGCGACGCCGCGGCGGTCGACGGCCTGATCGAGGCGGCCGAGGCGGCCTCCGGCGCGCCGGTCGACATCCTGGTGTCCAACGCCGGCCTGACCCGCGACGGCCTCTTGATGCGCATGAAGGACGAAGACTGGGAGACGGTGATCCGGGTCAACCTGGAGGCCTATTTTCGCCTGTCGCGCGCGGTCGTGCGCGGGATGATGAAGCGCCGCTCCGGCCGCATCATCGGCGTCACCTCGGTGGTGGGCGTGACCGGCAATCCCGGCCAGACCAACTACGCCGCCTCGAAAGCCGGCATGATCGGCTTCTCCAAGGCCCTGGCCCAGGAAGTGGCCAGCCGTAACGTCACTGTGAACTGCGTGGCGCCCGGGTTCATCGCCAGCCCGATGACCGATGTGCTGAACGAGCAGCAGAAAGCGACGATCCTGACGCGAATCCCTGCTGCAAGGCTGGGTGAAGGCGCCGAAATCGCCGCCGCCTGCATCTATTTGGCCAGCGACGAGGCCGCCTACGTCACCGGCCAGACCCTGCACGTGAACGGCGGGATGGCGATGGTTTGAGGCGGCGGGGAGAGGGGCGAGGCGCCGGCCAGCTTGCCTTGCGGCCGAGAAACCGCGCTAGTCTCCGAAAAAGGAACGTGCTAGCGAAGACTCGAACGGTTCGGACGTAGGAAGTCTTCTACGGCCCACGTCTTATGATGGTCTGTTCCGGTCACGGTCCAGGTCCCATCGATTCCACCACTGCCACGGCCGCGCAGGCGGCCTGAAGAACAAGGGGCTTAGAGCGTATGTCCGACATCCTCGAACGCGTGCGTAAGATCGTGATCGAGCACCTCGACGCTGACCCGGAAAAGGTCACCGAGAAGGCCAGCTTCATCGATGACCTCGGCGCCGACAGCTTGGACAATGTCGAGCTGGTCATGGCCTTCGAAGAAGAGTTCGATATCGAAATCCCGGATGACGCCGCCGAGCACATCCAGACCGTCGGCGACGCCGTGAAGTTCATCCAGGAGCGCCTGGGCGCCTGATCCGACTCGGTCCTATTGACGCGGCCGTCACCGATTCCATCGGCGGCGGCCGCGTTGTCGTATCTGGACGTCTAGTGTGCTGGATTTGAAGTCCGCCAACATTTCGGATCATGGGCGGTGCGACCTTCAAATCCAAAAAAGCACAACAGAATCATCATGTTTCCAATGCGGCTGGAGATTCCGGAATACGCTCAGCCTAGCCATGGATCGCAGGCGGATTTCGGAATCGCCGCATTAGCCTCTATTTGATCCCGAGGACGGGATTCCCCCCAAGGAGTACGGCATGCGCCGAGTCGTGATCACCGGTATCGGCCTCCTCACCCCCCTGGGCTGGGGGCGCGAACTGTCGTGGTCCCGCATCCTGGCGGGGCAATCGGGCGCCAACCGCATCAGCGCGTTCGACCCTGAGGGCTATGCCTGCCAGGTGGCCTGCGAGGTGCCGCGCGTGGATGGCCGCGGCGGCGGCGGTCCCGACGTCGAGGGCTCCTTCGATCCCGACCTGGTGATGTCGGCCAAGGACCGCAAGCGGGTCGACGACTTCATCCTCTATGGCATCGCCGCCGCCGACGAAGCGGTCAAGGACGCCGGCTGGACGCCCGAGGACGAGCACGACCGCGAGCGCACCGGGGTGATCATCGGCTCCGGCATCGGCGGGCTCGGCACCATCGCCGACACCGCCATCGAACTGCACGAGAAGGGGCCGCGCCGGGTCAGCCCGTTCTTCATCCCCTCGTCCCTGATCAACCTGGTGTCGGGCCAGGTGTCGATCCGCTACGGCTTCAAGGGGCCGAACCACGCGGTGGTCACCGCCTGCGCCACCGGAGCCCACGCCATCGGCGACGGCATGCGCCTGATCCAGCACGGCGACGCCGACGTGATGATCGCCGGCGGAGCGGAGGCTGCGGTGGTCAAGGTCGGCATCGCCGGCTTCATCGCCTGCCGCGCCCTGTCCACCGACTTCAACGCCGAACCGACCAAGGCTTCCCGTCCTTATGACCGCCTCCGCGACGGCTTCGTGATGGGCGAGGGAGCCGGCGTGGTGGTGCTGGAGGAGTATGAGCACGCCAAGGCGCGCGGGGCCAAGATCTACGCCGAGGTGATCGGCTATGGCATGTCGGGCGACGCCTACCACATCACCGCTCCGGCCTCGGATGGCGACGGCGGCTTTCGCGCCATGCAGGCGGCGATGAAGAACGCGGGCATCGGCCCGGCCGACATCGATTACATCAACGCCCACGGCACCTCGACGCCGCTGGGCGACGAGATAGAGCTGGGCGCGGTGGAGCGCATGCTGGGCGAGGCCGCAGCCAAGGCGACCATGTCCTCGACCAAGTCGGCCACCGGGCACCTGCTGGGCGCCGCCGGGGCGATCGAGGCGGCCTTCGCCGCCCTGGCGATCCGCGATCAGATCGCGCCGCCGACCCTCAACCTCGAGGATCCGTCTGTGGAGACGCCGATCGACCTCGTGCCGCTCAAGGCCAAGCCGATGAAGATCGACGTGGCCCTCTCCAACAGCTTCGGGTTCGGCGGGACCAACGCCGCGCTCGTGCTCAAGCGGATCTCGTGACCCGCGCCCCGCGCAGGGCGTCATCCAAAAAGAGCGGCGCGCGCAGAACTCCGCCGCCGCGGCTCCGGCTGCCGGGCCTTGCAGCCTTGCTGGTCGTGGCCGTGGTGGCCGTGGCCGGCGGCTTCGCCTGGCTGGCGTTCGGCCCCGGACCCGGCCCGCGGGAAGGCGGGACCGAGACCACCGTGATCCTGAAGCGCGGCTCCAGCCTGCCGCAGATCGCCCAGGCCCTGGCCGACGGCGGGGTGATCCGCCTGCCGTTCACCTTCGGCGCCCTGGCCAAGCTGACCGGCGGGGGCGCGCGCCTGAAGGCGGGGGAATATGCGGCGCCGGCCCGAGCCTCGACCTGGGACATCCTGCAGATGATCCGCGCGGGCAAGATCGTGCGCCACCTGGTGACGATCCCCGAAGGCCTGTCCTCGGCCCAGGTCGCCGAGGTGCTCGACGCCAATCCGGTGCTGAGCGGCGACGCGCCGGTGGCGCCTGAGGGCTCGATCATGCCCCAGACCTATGACGTGCAGCGCGGCCAGGACCGGGCCGAGGTAGTGGCGCAGATGCGCGCGGCCCAGGCCAAGCTGGTCCGGCGCCTGTGGGCCGAGCGCGCACCCGATCTGCCCTACAAGACCCCCGAACAGGCCCTGGCCATGGCCTCGATCGTGGAGAAGGAGACGGCCGTCCCCGCCGAGCGGCCGCACGTGGCGGGCGTCTATCTGAACCGTCTGGCCAAGGGCATGCGCCTGGAGTCGGACCCGACCATCATCTACGGCATCACCAAGGGCCTTCCGCTGGGCCGCAGCCTGACCCACGCCGACGTCCAGGATCCCACGCCGTGGAACACCTACGCCGTGGCTGGCCTGCCGCCGACCCCGATCGCCAACCCCGGCCGCGCCTCGATCGAGGCCGCCCTGCATCCGGCGTCCACGCGCGACCTCTATTTCGTCGCCGACGGCTCGGGCGGCCATGTGTTCGCCGAGACCTACGAGCAACACCAGAAGAACGTCGACCGTTGGCGCGCCATCGCCAAGTCGCTCAAGGGCGACAAGACGAAGGGATAGGGGCGCACGCCAAGTCGCCGCCTATTTGGCGACGTGGCCCTTGACCAGCTTTAGGCGCACCGTCTTCCCGGTCGGGTCCTTGGTCTGGATTTCCGCCTTCGGGTCGGTGGGGAGCGTCTGGCAGAGGCTGCCGGGCAGGGAAGGCTTGGACTGGCTCAGGCAGACCTTGTCCCCGTCCACCTTCCACTTGCCCGCCAGATCCAGCCCCCTGCGGCTGAGGCCCGTCCAGGTCCCGTCGGGCTGCAGCCAGATCTTCCGCGACCGCCCGTCCGGGTCGATGGTCAGCACGGTGTTGCCGAACGCCGCGTGGACGTTCGCCGAGGGCTTGTCCGCGGCGAGGACCTGCAGCGGCGCGGCGATCAGGGCGGCGGATAGGAGCAGCACGGCTTTGATCATGGAGACCTAACGCGCGACCGGAAGAAGCGTCGCTCGCCGGCCCGATGTCCGGTCTGGATGAGTGGACATCGCGTGACTTGCGCATTCCGGACATGCCGAGTGTTGTTGTCCATACAGCGCGGCTGCCGCGGAAGGGCTTGGCGGACCGACAGTGACCGGCGCGCGATCAGAGAAGTTCGGGGAAGGTAGGACACATGGCGATCAAGCGGATGGACAACGTCGGCATCGTCGTCGCCGACCTCGAAGGGACGATCGCTTTCTTTCGCGGGCTCGGCCTCGAGCTCGAGGGGCGCGCCACGATCGAGGGAGAATGGGCCGGACGTGTGACCGGGCTGGGCGATCAGCGTGTCGAGATCGCCATGATGCGCACGCCGGATGGGCACAGCCGGCTCGAGCTATCCCGCTTCCTCACCCCGCCCGTCGTCGCGGATCACCGCAACGCCCCGGTCAACGCCCTGGGCTACCTCCGTGTCATGTTCGCCGTGGACGACCTCGACGAGACGCTTGAAAGGCTGCTCGATCGCGGCGCCAGGCTCGTCGGCGACGTGGTCCAGTATGGCGACGCCTATCGGCTCTGCTACATCCGCGGGCCTGAAGAGCTTCTCATCGGACTCGCCCAGGAACTCGGCTGAGAGGCGCGCCGAACCGCGAACCGGCGTCGCCGCGCCGTGCGGGATGACGAACTCCCACTCATCGGCTACTCAGGGGCATGTCCGTCCTCGCCCTATCCGGCCATCGCGGCCTGCTGCTCGTGCTGTCCAGCCCCTCCGGCGCGGGCAAGACCTCGCTCTCGCGCCGCCTGGTCGCGGACCATCAGGATCTGAACCTGTCGATCTCGGCCACCACCCGGGGGCCGCGGCCGGGCGAAAAGGACGGGCGCGAATATCACTTCGTCGACCGCAAGACCTTCGACGACATGGCGGCACACGGCGAATTCCTGGAATGGGCCGAGGTGCACGACCACTGCTACGGCTCGCCCCGGGGGCCGATCATGAAGTCGCTGGTCGAGGGCCAGGACGTGTTGTTCGACATCGACTGGCAGGGCGCCCTCAGCATCGCCGCCGGCGCGCCCGCGGACACGGTGAAGGTCTACATCCTGCCGCCGTCGATGGCGGACCTGCGCCGCCGGCTCTATGCGCGGGCGCAGGACGAGGCCGACGTGATCGAGCGGCGATTGTCGCGCTCCAAGGCCGAGATCGCCAAGTGGCAAGAGTACGACTACGTGATCGTCAATGACGATTTCGACCGCGCCTATGCCGAGCTGGCGCACATCTACCACGCCGAGCGCCTCAAACGATCGCGCAACCCCGGCCTGGCCCCTTTGGTCGAGAAACTGCTGGCCGAAGAGATCTAGACTCCCGCGTCCGGCCTCGGCGGGGGACTCGGCCCGAGCCTGAGCCCGGGAATACTGTTTTTCTCGCCAGGCGCATCCTCTGCCCACCTTACGCGCTCCTTACTCGACGCTGGCTCCCGAGAGATATGGCCTGTTTGTGACAATAACGTTGCTGAGCTTTTGATCATGGTTAACGGACGATCTTGTCTTTTAACTCTTTTTGCGCGTTTACATTTAAGTAACGATATGTTTTATGGTGGCACGCGTGGGCAAACGTTAGATACGGGGACTGTCATGTCGAAAATCTGTGCGTTTCTTAAGGAACAGGACGGCGCTTCGGCTGCCGAATACGCTCTGATCCTGGCCATCGTCGGCGCTGCCATTGCCGGCGCCGCCATCTTCTTGGGCGCGGCGATCTCCACCGCGATCAACAGCGCCGCCTCCTGCATCAGCCAGGGCACCGGCTGCTGAATTCCTGCCGACACGTTGTCGGCAGACACCAGTTCAACCGCCCTTTCCGCTCATGGCGGGGAGGGCGGTTTGCTTTTTGGGGGGCGCGGGACGCCGGGCCGAGCCACGAGCGCTGAGATCAGGCGAGACTAGCCCGGGCCAGGGCGAGGAAGCCGGCCACGTCCACGGTTTCGGCCCGCGCCTGGGGGTCGATGCCGGCGGCTGAGCACAGGGCTTCGCCGCCGAGCGCCTTGAGGCTCGACTTCAGCATCTTGCGCCTCTGGCCGAAGGCCTCGCGGGTGACCGCCTCCAGGGCCTTCAGCTCGGCGTCGGCCGGGCGTTCGGCGCGCGGGGTCAGCCGGGCCACGGCCGAGGCGACCTTGGGCGGGGGCGTGAAGGCGCGGGCCGGCAGGTCCATGACCACCTCCGCATCGGCCACGGCCTGGGCGATCACGGCGAGGCGCCCGTAGGCGTCGGTGTCCACCCTGGCCGCCACCCGCTGGGCGACCTCCTTCTGGAACATCAGGCTCATGCTCTCGGGACGCAGCGGCCCGGTCAGCCATTTGATCAGCAGCGGCGTGCCGACGTTGTAGGGCAGGTTGGCGACGATGCGCACGGGCGCGCCGGGCTCCACGGCGTCGGCCAGGGTGCGCTCGTCGACCTCCAGCGCGTCGGCCTCGACCACTGTCAGGCGTCCCGGCGCGGCCTCGGCTAGGTCGGCCAGGAGGGGCAGGAAGCGCGGATCCTTCTCCACCGCCACCACCCGCGCCCCGGCCTCCAGCAGGGCCCGGGTCAGGCCCCCAGGGCCCGGACCGACCTCGATGGTGACGCAGGCGTCCAGCGGCCCCGCCAGGCGGGCGATCTTGCGGGTGACGTTGAGGTCCAGCAGGAAATGCTGGCCGAAGCCCTTGTTGGCGAAAATGCCGTGGGCCGCCAGGACGTCGCGTAGGGGCGGCAGCTGGGCGAGCGCCTCGTTCGCGGTCATGCCGCTCCTCGGCGGCCGGCGATGGCCGCCGCGGCGCGTATGGCGGCGATCAGGCTGTCGGGCCGGGCGATCCCCTGGCCGGCCACGTCGTAGCCCGTGCCGTGGTCCGGGGAGACTCGCACGACAGGGAGGCCGAGGGTGATGTTCACCCCGCCCCAGAAGTCGAGCATCTTGACCGGGATCAGGGCCTGGTCGTGGTACATGCACACCGCCGCGTCATAGGTGCGGCGGGCCTCGGGATGGAACAGGGTGTCCGCGGGCCGGGGCCCCACCGCATCGATGCCGAGGGCCCTGAGCGCCGCGACGGCCGGGGCGATCGTCTCGACCTCCTCGCGGCCGATCTGGCCACTCTCGCCGGCGTGGGGGTTGAG
Organism: Caulobacteraceae bacterium; assembly: GCA_036500495.1. Taxonomy (GTDB): domain Bacteria; phylum Pseudomonadota; class Alphaproteobacteria; order Caulobacterales; family Caulobacteraceae; genus BOG-938. The sequence continues at coordinate 2,205 of DASYBX010000202.1, read as the reverse complement.
GCCGGCCACCGCCAGGCGCGGGCGCTCGATGCCGAAGTCGCGCGCCAGGGCCTGGGCCGTCACGGTCGCCACATGGACGATGCGCGCCACGCTGAGCAGGCCGGGCGCCTTGGCGTAGGGCTCGTGGATGGTCGCCAGCACGGTGCGCAGGTCGCCGGAGGCCAGCATCATCACCGGGCCGCGCTCGGTCAGCCCCTCGGCCTCGGGCATGGGCGCGCTGGCGGTCAGGTCGGCGAGGAATTCGGTGTGGCCGGGGAACCTGAAGCCGGCCGCATAGAGCGGCGCTTTGGCGATCGGGGCGGTGACGATGCCCGACGCCTCGCCCCGCAGCGCGAGGGCCACGGCGGTCTCGATCCAGCCGATGATGGCGGGGGCATGGGCGGGCGAGGGGACGCCGGCTTGCACGGGGGCCGAGACAGGCTGGTGCAGCACGGGCGCCGCCGCGGCGAAGGCCTGGGCGCCGTCTGCCAGGCGCGCGACCTCCACGGTGGGGACGCCCTGGGCGGTCAGCAGGTCGCGGTCGCCGATCACGACGAAGGCCGGGCCTTCGTCCTTCAGCGCGCGCCAGGCCTTGGCGGTGATCTCGGGACCGACGCCGGCCGGGTCGCCCAGGGTCAGGGCGAGCGGAGCCGGCACCGGATCAGCGCGCCTCGATGGTGGCCGAGTTCCTGAGGTCGCGCAGGTAGCGGCGCGACATCACCGACAGCTGCTCGGACTGCAGGCGGTTCTGGATGTCCTCGCGCGTCGGCATCTTGGAGCCGCCGGCGTGCTTGGTGCACACCGCCACCAAGTGCAGGCCCACGTCGGTGCGGATCGGATCGGACACCTCGCCGGCGTTCAGCTTTTCGGCCGCGGTCTTGAACTCGCCGCGCAGGTCGCTGATGTCGGCCTCGCCGAGGTCGGCGGAGATGACGCCGGGAGCCTTGGCGGCCACCTGCTCGATATTGGTGCAGCCCTTGATCTGGGGCTTGAGGCCCTTTAGCTCGGTCTCGGCGGCGCTGATCTGGGCGGGGGTGGCGTCCTTGTCCAGGCGCACGGCGGCCTGCTTCAGCGCCACCATGGTCTGGCCGGAGGCGGCCTGCTTGTCGCGCAGGTAGATGATGTAGACGCCGTCGCTGACCGGGATCGGCATCGACAGCTGGCCGGGGCGCAGCTGTTCGAGGGCCTTGGCCACCTCGGGCTGCACCTGGGCGGCGGTGAGCCAGCCGGTGTCGCCGCCGTTGGCGGCGGTGGGAGCGGCCGAGAACTGGCGGGCGACGCCGCCGAAAGGCGCGCCCTGCTGCATCTGAGTCACCAGCTGGTTGGCCCCCTGGATCGCTTCCTGCTCGCCGCCGACGCGGTTGGCGTCGAGGAAGATTTCGCCCATCAGATATTGGGTCTGGCTGGCCTGGGCCGACAGGCGCTGCAGGGTGTTGTTGATCTGGTCGTCGCCCACCCGGACGTTGCGGCCGTACACCCCGCCCACCAGCCTCTGCCAGGTGATCGAGGTGCGCACCTGGTCGCGCAGGGTCTGGATGTCGATGCCGTTGCTGGCGAAGGCCTGCTTCAACTGGGCGTAGTTGAGGTTGTTCTGCTTGGCCATGTCGGAGATCTCTTCGTCGATCTCCTTGTCGTCGGCGATGAAGTCCTTGCTCTTCTGCTTCTTGGAGACGCGCTGGATCTCCTGCGACTCCAGGCGCTCGTCGATCAGGCTGCGCCGGGCCTCGTCCATCAGCTGGGGCAGGTTCTCTTCGGTGACGCGCAGGCCGCTGGTCATCACCAGCAGCTTCATGCGCTGCTGCAGATCGTAGCTGGAGATGATGTCGTCGTTGACCACCGCGGCGACTTCCGTGCGCAGCTGCGGCCCGGTGACCGTGGCGGGCGCGACCGGAATGGCGGCGGCTTCGGCGGCGGCCTGCTCGGCGGCGGACTTGCCCGTGATGTCGGACGGCAGGTCGACCTTGGGCGCGGTGATGCGCGACGGCGGCCTGGCGGTCTGGCCGAGCGACTGCGCCATGGCGACCGTGGCCAGCAACGGAAGCGCAAGCGCGGCTGCGGCCGTCAGGGCGCGGCGACGATGGAAGATGGTCATGGAGGACGTGGACCCGGTTTTCACGACATTCTACCTAAAATCAGGCCGTTGGTATCCTGTACTTCCCAATGTGACCAGCAGAAGGCGCAACATGATGGTGTCATTAGGACGCAGGGTGCGGTTGTAGGTGCCGT
>DASYBX010000201.1:0-4567 GCA_036500495.1 Caulobacteraceae bacterium | reverse complement strand
CCCTGGTGGCCGACTCCCCGCCGATCCTCAATGCGTCCACCCTGGGCGGCAGCCGGGCGATGGACGGCAGTGTCGGCTATACCTATGGCAGCGCGCGCTGGTCGGGGCCGTCGGGTCCTCAGACCGGCTACTATGTGCGGGTGTGGCGCGCCACACCCCAGGGCTGGCGCTTGCTGGCGGACCAGTTGGCCGAGCGCTGAGATGCTGGGCGCGGCCGACGTTCGCCGCCTCGCAGTCGCCCTGCCTGACGCCGTCGACGAGACCGAGGGTGGGGCCCTGTCGTTCACGGTCGGCGGCAAGGGCTTCGCCTGGGCCTATCTGGTGAGGACCCATCCGAAGAAACCGCGCGTGCTCGATCTCGGCGTCCTGGCGGTGCGCTGTCCGATCGAGCGCAAGGAGCTCCTGATCGAGGCCGCGCCCGACATCTATTTCGACGACGACCACTATCGCGGCTACCCGGCCGTGCTGGTGCGGCTCGACACCGTGGAGGAGGCCGAACTCGCCGCCCTCCTGGCCGCCGCCTGCGCGCTTCAGGCGTCGGCCAGGCCGAAGCGGAAGAAGAGCTAAGGAGCCGGGATCACCGCCACGCGGTCGCCGCGGTAGGTGCCGATGTAGAGGTCCTTGCCGACCACGAGGGTGGTGGTGCCGTTGTCGAAGGCGGCGGAGCCGGCGACCTTGACGTAGGGCTCGGCCTTCATGGTGACGGGATCGATCTTCACCGCGGCCCAGCCGTGCAGGTCGTTGCGGTTGTTCAGGTCGACGAACTGGCCGGTGGCGATGATCTTGCCGTCGGGCGCCCAGCGCAGGTTGTCGGGGCGAAAGTCCGTATTGACGTGGCTGATCTCGCCCGAGCGGTCGAGCGGGACCTTGTAGACCTGCTTGCGGCCGAAATCGTTCACATAGAGCCAGTGGCCGTCTTTGCTGGCCACCAGGCCGTTGTCGCCGGACAGGCGCGTGCCCGGCACTTCGGAGAAGCCCTTGCCCGGGGTCCACAGATAGACCGTGCCGGTGATCTGGCCGCTCATGATGTGGACGATGCCATCATTGTCGTCGGCGTTCATGAACTTGGTGACGGCGATCCGGCCGTCCGGCAGGGCCACCACCGCATTGCCGCTGGCGTTCTTGGGCAGCACCACGCAGCCGGTCCAGGTGACCTTGGGTTCCCGGGTCGAGGCGTCGACCTTGAACACCTCGATCGACTCCCGCGCGCCATGGGCCACGGCGTAGATCGTCGCGGTGTTCTTCTTGCCGGGCTTCAGGTCGATGCCGTGGGTACGCAGGGTCTTCATGTCCGGCGGGCCAGGGCAATGGTCGAAGGGCGCCTGGGCCTTGCCCATGGTGATCTTGGCCGGATGGGCGGTCAGGGTGCGGGTGTCGATCAGATAGAGCCCGCCGGCGCCGGCGGTCATGGCCGAGCCCGCCACCCAGCGGCCGCCCGGAACGATCATCATGTCCTCGACCACCTGCACGTTGCACACGTAGCGGACGCCGCCTTCGGGCAGGCAGGGCGGCGGGGCGGCCGCAGCAGCGGCCGGCGCGGGAGCGGCCGCCTGTTGGGACCACACCAGCTGCACGGGCGCCAGCGCCAGGGCGACGGCGAGGGGCAGGACGGTCTTCATGGTTGGCTCCCTGTTATCGGCTTGCGCCCGTCGAGCGCGGGCGAGCCGATCTGCGCCGGTTTTGTGGAGCGACTAAAGTACGGCTGAGCCAGTCGGTAAAGCGGGTTCAGCCGCCGAGAAGGCTGACGGCGATGCTGGCGCTGCTGAGGGGGCCGCTGGCGCCGCTGCTGGCGCCCTGGCTGGCCCCGCCGGTCAATCGGGCCAGGCCCGCCTGCATGTTGGCGATCTCGCTCGTCAGATAGGCCGGCGCCGCCCCCCCGGCGGCCTGCTGCGCCGCCGCGGCTTCCGAGGCCATGGTCGGCGGGGTGGCCAGGTCCTGGTAGGCCGACTGCACCGCCGACATCGCCGCCTGCAGGGCATTGGCCGCGTGTTGGGCGCTGGTGGTGGTCGACAGGTCGAGGTTGGTCGGCAGGTCCAGGCCGTATTCGCGCAGCTGGCTGACGTCGGTCAGGTTGTTGATCTGGTTCACCGTGCGGATCACGCCGGACGGCAGGCCGAGCGCCGCCAGGACGTCCGTCTGCAAGCTGGAGGAGGACGCGCCCGGGGTCATGTTGGAAGCCTGCTGCGAGTCCAGTTCGATGAAGGAGCTGGTGGAGTTGGGCGTGATCTCGAGCTGGCTGTTGCCGCCGAGGGCCAGCACCTGGGCCTGGCCCTGGCCGGCGAGGGCGATGTTCAGCTTGTCGGTCAGGGTCTGCAGGGTGTCCGTCGCGGTGATGGTCACCTGGTTCTGCGGCCCGCCGGGCGAGGTGCGCACCCAGAAGCTCTGGCCGGCCTTGATCGAGGTGGAGGCGGTGATCAGGTTGGAAGTGATCCCGTTGATCGTCCCCTGGGGCAGGCCGAGCTGGTCGAGGATCGAGGAGCCGGTGGCGGCCACGGTGATCGAGCTGGGTGCGTCCTGGCCGTTGGCCCCGGCGAACCTGCTGGAATAGGAAAGCGTCCCGGTCGAGGCGTCCACGCCGCTGACAAAGCCCTCGGTGGCGTTGGGCGACGCCAGGCTGTGGGGATCGTTGGCCAGGGTCCCGGTCAGATAGGCCTGGCCGCCGGCCACGGTCATGGCCGTGGCGACCTGGGTCACGCCCGACTGGCCCAGATAGGCGACGGAGTCGCTGGACGATGCCGTCAGGGCGGGGGAAGCTGCGATCGATGCGATGAAGCCGTCCGACACCCCGGCGTAGGCGCGGGTGACCGTGCCGGCTTTTATGGTGGAGGCGCCGGCCGTGCCGCCCACCACCACTTGGCCGTTGGTCAGGCCGATGCCGGCCACGCCGGTGGCGAAGCCGAGATTGCGGGAGCCGGCGGCGGTGGCGGTGGTGGTGGTCTTGGCCTTGCTTCCCGTGCCGGTGGTCGTGGTGGTCAGAGTGAAGCTGCGCACCACCGTCTGTGAGTTTTCCAGGCCGGCCGTATAAAGGGTGTTGGTGGCGGAGTCGTAGGCCAGGCCCGCCGAGGTGTTGGTCGCGCGCGAACCGAACTGCTTGGTGAAGGTGGCCGCGCCGGTCTTGTCGAAGCCCTGGATGAACTCGTCCTGGCTGCCCTGTGGGATCTGGTTGCCGACCGAGCCGGTGGTCAGGCCGCTGACGTAGACGGAATCGTCCGAGCCGACCACCACGCCCGAAGCCCCGGAGGCCCCCGCCAGGGCGGGTATCTTCTGGCTCCAGCTCGGCGCGCCTGTCGGGTCGTAGACCTGGACGAAGGCCGAGGTCGTCGCCGGCGTGGTCAGGCCCGCGGCGTTGGTCGTCGCCGTGGTGCTGTTGGTCCCGGCCACGGCGACGGTGCCGTCGGCGCCGACCGCGACGGAGCCGCCGGAGGCGTTCTGCAGCCCGGCGACCACCTTGGTCGACAGCAGCTTGCCCGAGGAGTCGTACTTGAGCAGGACCACGCCCTGGCCGGCCTGGACCGGCGCATTGTTCACCGAGCCGGTGGCGTTGGCCAACAGATAGACCGAGCCATCCGAGCCTGTGGCGCTGGCGGCGACGTCCGACACCCCGTCCGGCAGGGCCTTGGCGAACACCGCGCCGACCGGCAGGCCCGTGGTCGATCCGGCGTTGGTGATGGTGGGCGGCTGGGTGCCGACCACGTCCTGGCCGGTCTGCAGCTTCATCACTTGCTGGGCGGTGGCGGAGGCGACCTCGCCCCCCGGCGTGGCCTCGCCGGTGGTCGGATCCGTGCTCGGCGGCTGGTAGGTCTGGGCCCCGCCGGTGGTGCTCGACACATAGAGCGCCGCGGCGGTGGAGGGCGCGGAGAAGCTGACCACCTCGCCCGAGGATCCGTTGACGGTCAGCCCCCACTCGCTGGTGCCCTTGTTGGTCACGGTCTGGCCGTTGGGCAGGGTGGTGGTCGAGGCGGTCGAGCCCAGGTTGGCGGCGCCGAAGCGGGTCGAGACCTTGGCGGCCTGCAACTGCTTGTTGATGTAGTTGACCACGTTGTCGATGGTGCGCGGAGCCGCGCCCATGCCCGTGAGGTCGATCGGGATGGTCTTGGGCGGCTGTGTGACGGTGCTCTTGGTTCCGTCCGGCTTGGTGATGGTGGTGGTCGCGTACTTGCTCGCCACGGTGATGTTGAACTGCACGTTCCCCTGGAACGACGCCAGCGCCTGGCTCTCGTCGCCAGTGGCGATCACCCCGGTGGTGTAGGTCTGGTATGTTCCGTTGGGGATGCCGACGGTGGATTGGGCCTGGGTCTGCACCTTGCCCGCGACCAGGTTGAATTCGCTGAAGGGGTCGTTGGAGAGGAAATTCTCCAACTGGCTCATGCCCGAGGCGAAGGCCGACTGCAGCTGCGCCGGCTGAATGTAGGACATGGTCGGGTCTGCATTCGCGGTGCCCTGCACGGCCGCAGTTGAGGCCAGGTCATAGAGGCTGTTGAGGCCCTGATAGAGGGCGAACAGATTCTGGTAGTCCTGGCTCGAGACGCCGGCCGGGGCGTCGAGCTGGGCCGAGCTGGGATCGACG
>DASYBX010000200.1:0-25551 GCA_036500495.1 Caulobacteraceae bacterium | reverse complement strand
GAACAGCGTCGACCCGCAGGCCTACCTGACCGACGTCATTACCCGCATCGTCAACGGCCATCCAAACAGCCGCCTCGACGAGCTCCTGCCCTGGGCCTACGCGGCGCCTGCCCGCGCCGTGGCCTGAGAACGTCGCTTACGCATCCCCCTGAAGAAGGGCGACAAGGTGATCGGGGCGGTGGGCGCCGGCGGCGGGCGGCCGGAGAACGGCCAGTCCGTGGACCAGCTCTGCGCCCAGGCGGGCATCGACGCCGTGTTCAAGAAGTAACCGGGAACACCACCTTCGCCTTCAGGCCGGGCATCCCGTCCGAAAGGCGCGCCTCGCCGCGGTGCAGGCGCGCCACCGCCTGGACCATGGCCAGGCCCAGGCCACTGCCGGGCGTGGAGCGGCTGCGCTCCAGCCGGTAGAAGCGGTCGAACAGGCGGCCGCGCTCGGCCTCTGTCACGCCCGGGCCGTTGTCGACCACCACCAGGGAGGCGGCGCCGGGCTCGACCGAGGTCGAGAGGCGCACGGTGCAGCCCTTGGGCGTGTGGCGCAGGGCGTTCTCCACCAGGTTCACGGTCATCTGGGTGAGCAGTTCGGCGTCGCCCTCGATCCAGGCGGGCGGCCCCGGCTGGAATTCCAGGCGATGGTCGGTGTCCTCGGCCGCCGGGGCGAAATCCTCGGCCACGGTGCGGACCAGGGCCTGCAGGTCGATCGGGCGGAAGGCGGCCCTGCGGGCGCCGGCTTCCACCTCTGAGATGCGCAGCAGGGCGGCGAAGGTGACGAGAATGGCGTCCACGTCGCGCAGGGCGCCCTCGATCTCGGCGCGGTGGGCCGGGTCCTCGGCCTGGCGGGCCGAGCGCTCCAGCCGCTGGCGCAGGCGATTCAGCGGCGTGCGCAGGTCGTGGGCCACGTCGCTGGTCACCTGGCGCAGGCTGTCCATCAGCCCGCCGATGCGGTCGAGCATGCGGTTGATGGTGGCCGCCAGGCGAGACAGGTCGTCGTCGCCGCGCCGGACAGGGATGCGGCGACCCAGGTCGCCATCGATGATCGCTTCGGCCGCGTCGGAAATGGCGTCCAGTCGCTTCTGCACGGCCCGGCTCAGGGCGAAACCGGCGACGATGCCGATGACCAGAAGGCCGGCGAACGCGAGCCCGAAGCCCCCCAGCACCTTGCGGCTCAGGGCCTCGATGGGTCCAGCCTTGTCGCCGGACAGCAGGCGGTAGCGACCGCCCAGGTCCACGGTCAGGACGCGCAGGCTTTCAGGCTTGCCGTCGATCGTCCCCAGGACCGTGGAAACGCCGTTCGGCGCCCTGAGGTTGGCCAGCGGACCCTGGATCGGGGCCCCGTTCTCCGCCTGCACGCCATACATTAGGGCGCCCGGCCCGGCGCTGGCCTCGCCCATCTCGCGCAGGAGGCCCCGGAGGCCCGACTGGTTCCAGCCGTCGATCACCGGCACCTGATCGGCCCGCAGGCGCGAATCGAACTCCTGGATCAGGGCGCCGCGGGTCGACAGCATGGCGATCAGGCCGAGGACGGCGACCGCGATCGAGAACCCGGCGGTGTAGAGGGCGGCCAGTCGGAAGCTGGTCGAACCGCCCAGCATCACGCCGGCTCGTGCATCATATAACCGGAGCCGCGCACCGTGTGGATCAGCTCGCGTGGGTGGCCGCGGTCGATCTTGGCGCGCAGGCGGCTCATGTGGGTCTCGACGATGTTGGTCTGGGGCTCGAAGTTGAAGTTCCAGATGCCTTCCAGAAGCATGGTGCGGGTCACCACCCGGCCGGCATGTCGCATCAGGAATTCCAGCAGCTGGAATTCGCGCGGCTGCAGGTCGATGCGCACGCTGGCCCGGGTCACCGAGCGCTTGAGCAGGTCCACGCGCAGGTCGCCGACCTGCAGCGCCGTGACCACCTCCTGCGGCGGCGGACGGCGGGCCAGGGCGTTGATGCGGGCCAGGAGTTCGACGAAGGCGAACGGCTTGACCAGATAGTCGTCGGCGCCCGCGTCCAGCCCCTCGACCCGGTCGTCGATGCCGTCGAGCGCGGTCAGCAGCAGCACCGGCGTACGCACCCGCGCGGCGCGGATGGTGCGCAGGATCGCCAGGCCGTCCATCTCCGGCAGCATACGGTCGAGGATGATCACGTCGAACGGGTTGCTGGCCGCGGCCAGCAGGCCCTCGCGCCCCTCGTCGGCATGCTCCACAGCATGGCCGGCCTCCTCCAGCGCATGCTTGAGGTAGGCGGCGGCTTCCTGATCGTCCTCGACGAGCAACAGCTTCATGATCGCGTTTCTAGTGCACAAGCGGGGCGGTTCGCCAGTAAGGCCTTATCACCGTTCTGGTGGACGCGGGCCGCGCAGGCTAGATGGGCCAGCTTTTCTTTTCAGGACGCGTGCGGCTCCATGAACATCCTGATCACCGGCGGGGCCGGCTTCCTCGGCCAGAGACTCGCCCGTCGCCTGCTCGCGGACGGCCAGATCGGCGGCCAGCCGGTGGAGCGCATCGTGCTGGTCGACCAGGTCGCGGGCCCGGACTTCGGCGAGCGCCGGGTGCGGGCCGTCGCCGCCGACATCACCGATCCTGAAGCCCTCGGCGAGCTCGTCGGGCCGCAGGTGGACCTGGTGTTCCACCTGGCGGCGGTGGTCAGCGGGGCGGCGGAGGCCGACTTCGACCTCGGCATGCGGGTCAACCTCGACGCCTCGCGCTGGCTGCTGGAGCTGTGCCGGCGGGCCGGGCGGACGCCCCGGGTGGTGTTCACCAGCTCGGTGGCGGTCTATGGCGGGACCCTGCCGCCGAGGGTCGCCGACGACACCCCGCTCAACCCGCGCTCGTCCTACGGGACGCAGAAGGCGATCGGTGAACTGCTGCTGGCCGACTACACGCGCAAGGGCTTCGTCGACGGCCGCATCCTGCGGCTGCCGACCATCAGCGTGCGTCCCGGCGCGCCCAACAAGGCCGCCTCGTCCTTCGCCAGCGGCCTGATCCGCGAGCCGCTGAACGGCGCGCCGACCGTGTGTCCTGTGGGCCTGGACCTGAAGCTGTGGCTGTTGTCGCCGCGCCGGGCGGTCGACAGCCTGATCGCCGGTGCGGCCCTGCCGGCCGAGGCGCTCGGGGAGCGGCGCGCCTTGAACTTGCCTGGGCTGTCGGTCAGCGTCGGCGAGATGATCGCCGCTTTGGAGCGAGCCGGCGGCAAGGGCGCCGTGGATCTGATCCGCCACGAGCGCGATCCGGCGGTGGAAGCCATCGTCGGCAGTTGGCCGGCTGCCTGGGACAATCGCCGCGCCGAGGCCCTGGGCCTCCGCCCCGATCCCGACTTCGACGCCATCGTGCGGGCCTATGTCGAGGACGAACTTCAGCCTCGCTAGCGCCCGGTTTCGAGCGGCGGGGACACATTTTCGAGAGCAGCGTTCGCCGGCAACTGTAAAGCTTGGAAGACTCCCCATATCAGGGCCGTCGTTCACAAGGCATTGGAACCCGTGACTACCGACATAGACGCCAGTCAGCTCCGTACGCGGGTGCTGCTCGGGCTTGCCAGGATCGCCCTGTTGATCCTCATCGCGGTCGTCGTGTTCCGGATCGTTGTTCCCTACCTCTTCGACTTGCACACCGACCTGGGCCTCGTCGGGGCCGTGGTGGTGGGGCTTGCCGGCCTCGCCGCCCTGATCTGGTTAGCGTTCGATCTCACCACATCCGTCCGGCGCTTCCGCCGGTCCGACTCCCAAACATCGATCCGGCCCTTCCGCCGGTCATAGGAGAGCGCACATGCGCAACATCGTCGTCATCGCCGCCGCCGCGGCGATGGTTGCCGCCTGCTCGCAGGTCAAGCCCGGGCACGTGGGGGTGCGTGTCGACAACTTCGGCTCCAACGCCGGGGTCGAGAACACCACCTTGGGCGTGGGCTACTACTTCACCGGCCTCGGCCAGCAGATCTTCGAATATCCCGTCTACACCCAGACCTACAGCTGGACCGCCAATACCCACGAGAGCAGCGGGACCAACGAGGAGTTCACCTTCCAGGACGCCCAGGGCCTGTCGATGGCCGCGGACGTCGGCATCAGCTTCTCCGTCGACCCGACCAAGGCTTCGATCCTGTTCCAGAAGTACCGCACCAACATGGACGGCATCATCGCCGGCCCGGTGCGCAACGAGGTGCGCGACAGCCTGACCCAGATCGCCTCGACCTATCCGGTGGACCAGATCGCCGGCCCCAAGAAGGCCGAGCTGATCGCCAAGGCCGAGGCGCGGACGCGGGCGTTCTTCGCCCCGTTCGGCCTGAACGTGGAGCGGCTCTACTGGGCGTCCAACATCCGCCTGCCCGACATGGTGCGCAGCCAGATCGAGCAGAAGATCTCCAACGAGCAGGGCGCTCTGGCGGCCGAGGCCCAGGTGGCCACCGTCAAGGCCCAGGCCCAGCAGCGCGTCGCCCAGGCCCAGGGCGAGGCCGACGCCATCGCAGCCCAGGGCGCGGCCCTGCGCGCCAACCCGGAAGTGCTGCGGCTGCGCGCCATCGAGAAGTGGGACGGCAAGCTGCCCCAGGTGACCTCCGGCGCCACGCCCTTCGTCAACCTGAACGAGACCAAGTAGCGCCCGAGCCGGGCGCCGCCTTGCTCGAGGTGGCGCTCGGCGAATCCACCAACCTCATTGTGCTGTAAGCTGGACTCGGCATCCTCCTTTGAACGGAAACAGGAGGGGCGCGATGACTCTGCTCTCGGATTTGGAGGCGACCGAACAGAAACTGCTGCATGACCTGCGCGCCATGCGGCGGCTTCAGAGGCGGCATGACGCCAAGCCGGTCTCCGAAGACCAGCTGACCCTAGGCCAGAAGGTCGCCGACTCGGTGGCGTCGACCATGGGCTCGTGGAAATTCATCATCATCCAGAGCGCGATCCTCGCGGCCTGGATCGTGATGAACCTGGTGGCGGTGGTGCGGCACTGGGATCCATACCCGTTCATCCTGCTCAACCTGGCCCTGTCGTTCCAGGCGGCCTACGCCGCGCCGTTCATCATGATGAGCCAGAACCGGCAGGCCGACATCGACCGCACCAAGGCCGAGAACGACTACCAGGTGAACATCAAGGCCGAACTCGAGATAGAACTGCTGCACCAGAAGATCGACGAACTGCGGGAGAAGGAGATCACCCTGCTCACCCAGACCGTCGCCGACCTGACCCAGCTTCTGAAGCGCCGCGAAGCTCCCGACAGCGGCCAGGGCGGCGCCGTCGAGTGCTGAGGCGTCCCACAGGGCGTTAGGCGCCGCTCAGCGGTCGCACGCCGGGTTCGCCGGGCTTGCTGGGCGCCGCCGGCACCGGCTTGACCGAGCTGTCGCCGGGTTTTGCTGAGTCGGGGACCGGCTTGGCCGGTTCTCCGGGCGAGGGCTTCTCGGGCGGCTTGTCCGTCGGCAGCTGGATGTCCTTGTCGACGTTGGCCTTCGGCGGCATGGGCGTGGCGCCCGGCGGGCTGGTGGTGCGCGGCTTGCGCGTGACGCCCTGCTGCGCGGGCGCTGCGTCCTGCGCGGCGGCGGGGAGTTGGCTGGAGGCTGGGTCCTGGGCCGGGCTGGCCGGCTGGGCCGCCGCCAGCAGCAGGCTGGAGACGAGGATCACGGGTACCATGCAGAACCCAACGGCCCGCCGGGAGCGTTGTTCCTAGAGGTCCTTCAGCCGGAAGTGGGCCACGAGGTCATTCACCTGCTCGGGGCTGAGGTGGCGGGGATTGAGCCCGCGCAGCAGCAGGTAGAGCCGCGAGGTCTCCTCGAGCTCCTCCATGGCGTAGACCGCCGCCTCGAGGCTGTCGCCGGCCACCACGGGCCCGTGGTTGGCCAGCAGCACGCTGGAATGCTTACCGGCCAAACCGCGGATGGCGTCGGCCACGGCGGGGTCGCCGGGGCGGTAGTAGGGGAGCATCGCCACTGAACCGCACTTCATCAGGAAGTAGGGCGTCAACGGCGGCAGGGCGTTGGCCGGTTGGACCTCAGGTAGCATCGTCACCGCCACCGCATGGGTGGAGTGCAGGTGCACCACGGCGCGGGCGCCGGCGCGGGTCTCATAGAGCGCCGCGTGCAGCGGGATTTCCTTGGTGGGGTTGTCGCCGCCGACCAGACGGCGCTCGGCGTCGAGCCGCGCCAGGTTGGCCGGATCGAGGAATCCCAGGGAAGCATTGGTCGGCGTCACCAGCCAACCGCCGTCGTCGAGCCTGACGGAGATGTTGCCCGAGGAGCCGGGGGTCAGGCCGCGCTCGAACAGCGAGCGGGCGAAACGGCAGATTTCTTCGCGGATGCGGGACTCGTCCATGGCCCTTTCTAACCCGTCGTTGGCGCGGTCGTCATGACGGCTTAACAAGGCGGGAGCGCAAGAAGACGTCCAAAGGAGAGGTCATGGCGGCCCCGGATATCGAAGCGATCGGCATCGCCGACATCCCGGGCATCGAGGCCGAGGACGCGCCGACCGCCGCGCGCGCCTATCGCAAGGTGTTCTGGCGGCTGATGCCGTTCCTGATGCTGTGCTACGTCGCCTCCTACATGGACCGGGTGAACATCGGCTTCGCCAAGCTGCAGATGCAGCAGGAGCTGGGCTTCTCCGAGACCGTGTTCGGCCTGGGCTCGGGCATCTTCTTCCTCGGCTATTTCCTGTTCGAGGTGCCGAGCAACGTCTTCATGCACAAGGTCGGCGCGCGGGCCTGGATCGCGCGCATCATGATCAGTTGGGGCCTGCTCTCGGCGGCCTTCATCTGGGTGAAGAGCGTGCCGGCCTTCTATGGCCTGCGTTTCGTGCTGGGCCTGGCCGAGGCCGGCTTCTACCCTGGCGTGATCCTCTACTTGACCTACTGGTTCCCGGCGCGCTGGCGCGGGCGGGTGATCGCCATGCTGATGTCGGCGATCCCGATATCGTCGATCCTCGGCAATCCCCTGTCGGGCTGGGTGATGGACGCCATGAACGGCTTCGCCGGCGTGGCCGGCTGGAAGTGGATGTTCGTGATCGAGGCGGCGCCCGCGGTGCTGGTCGGCATCGCCGTCCTGTTCTACCTCGACAACTCCATCGTGGCCGCCAAGTGGCTGGAGCCCGAGGAGAAGCGGGTGCTGGAGGCGGCCATCGCCGAGGACAAGCGCAGCCAGGTCGGCGGCGTGCACGGCATGGCCCAGGCGTTCAAGGACCCGAGGGTCTGGTTCATGTGCCTGATCTACTTCTGCGTCGTGCTCGGCCAGTACGGCATGAACTTCTGGATGCCGACCCTGATCAAGACCGCGGGGGTCAAGGGCGCCTCGGCCATCGGTCTCGTCAGCGCCATCCCCTACATCGTCACCCTGGTGCTGATGAACGTGCTCGGCCACAGCGCCGACCGGCGGCGGGAGCGGCGCTGGCACCTGGTGATACCGGCCCTGATCGGGGCGGCGGGCTTCGTCATCGCCCCCACGGCGCCCAACGTCGGCATCGCCATCGCCGCCCTGAGCCTCGCGGCGGCCGGCGCGATCACCTGCGCGCCCCTGTTCTGGTCCCTGCCGACCGCCTTCCTGGCCGGGGCGGGCGCGGCAGCGGGCATCGCCGTGGTCAATTCGGTGGGCAACCTCGCCGGCTTCGTCGCCCCCTACGTGATCGGCTGGGCCAAGGACTCCACCGGCAGCGCCGCGGTGGGCATGTACGCCATCGCCGGCGGGCTCGTGGTGGGCGCCGTGTGCACCCTGCTCACGCCGGCGCGGCTGGTGAATCGATAGACTCGAAATCCGCATCGCCGACGGCCGCCGGCCGCGTCGTCGCCGCGCCTGCAGGCGGCTAGCGCGTGCGGGCGATGTAGGCCTCGACCTGGGCGTCCAGCACGTCCAGGGGCAGGCTGCCGTTGGCCAGCACCGCCTCGTGGAATTCCCGGATGTCGAACTTCCCACCCAGCGCCGCCTGCGCTCGCTGGCGCAGCGACGAGATCTTCAACTGGCCGATCTTGTAAGCGCAGGCCTGCCCGGGCTGGGTGAAATAACGGTCGACCTCGGCCTGGATATCCCGCTCCGAGTTCAAGGTGTTCTTCCTCATGTAGTCGACCACCCGATCCCGCTCCCAGCGCTTGGCGTGGATGCCGGTGTCGACCACCAGCCGCACGGCGCGCCAGAGCTCGAACGCGAGGCGGCCGAAGTCGTCATAGGGGTCCTGGTAGAAGCCGGCCTCCTTGGCGAGCCTCTCGCAATAGACCGCCCAGCCTTCCGTATAGGCGGTGAACTGCGAGTTGCGGCGGAAGGTCGGCAGGTCGGTCTGTTCCTGCACCCGCGCGATCTGGAAATGATGCCCCGGCGCCCCCTCGTGGTAGCAGGACACCGGGATTTGCGGCTTCAGCACCTGGGTCATGTCCGACAGGTTGAAATAGACGACGCCCGGGCGCGAGCCGTCGGGGGCTCCGGGCTGATAGGCGGGCACCGCCGAGGCGGACTTCTCGCGGAAGGGCTCCACCGCCCGCACCTCGAGTGGCAGCTTGGGTCGCCGGGAGAACTGCCGGTCGGCGACCGCCAGGTAGTCGGCGATGAGCTTGCGGCCGTCCGCCAGGCACTGGGCCTTGCCCGCCTCGGTGTTGGGATACTGGAATTGGGGATCGGTCCGTACGTGGTCGAGGAAGGCTTCCAGGGGCGCGGCGAAGCCGATCTGGGCGTTGAGCCGCTCGATCTCGGCGCGGATGCGAGCCACTTCCGCAAGCCCGGTCTGGTGTACCTGTTCGGGCGTCAGGTCGGTAGTGGTCTGCAGGCGCAGCACATCCGCGTAATAGGCGTCGCCGTCCGGCAGCGTCCACACGCCGTTGGCGCCCTTGGCCTTGGCCGCCATGGCCTGCAGGGCGGCGACATAGCGCGAATAGCCCCGCCGCCATTCCCCTCTCAACGCCGCCTCGCCCTCCGCCTGGAGCCTGGCCTTGACCATGGGATCGGCCTGCAGGACGCCGAGCTTCTTCTTGAGGTCCGCCAGGACGGGATGGTCGGCCCCGGCATCGAAGGGCGCGCCCTTCAACTGGTTCTGCGCATCCCCCACCACACGCTGGAAGATGAAGGTCGGCGGCAGGAAGCCCTTGGCCGTGCGCTGGTCGATCTCGGCCGACACCTCGCCGGCCACGCGCTCCACCGCCCGCATGCGGGAGACATAGGCCTCGGCGTCCGCCACGCTGTCGATCCGATGGGCGTTGATCAGAAGCAGGGGGACGCCGTCCAGCCCGCCGCCGGTCGAGGTCACCGCATAGGCCTGCCAGTACCAGCGCATGCGGATGCGTCCCATGGCGACGATCCGCTCGAACAGGTCGTAGGAGAGCCTAGCGCTGTCGCCGAGTTTCGCGCGGCCGAACCCACGCTTCATTCGCCCGGACTGGGCTTCCAAGAGCGCGAACTGTTTGCGCTGGCCGGCCTCGGTGTAGTCGTCGAGCTCGCCGTAGCTGTCCTTCATCCTGCGATAGGTCATGGCTTCGGGGCTGAGGCGTAGCCGCTCCAGCGAAGCCGCTTCGAAAAAGGCGTTCAGCCGCTCATCCTCGGGCGCGGTGGGAGACCCGGCCAGGGCGGGCTTGGGGAGAACGGCGGCGGCCAGGGCGCTGACGGAGAACGTCCTGCGAAGCATGAAGCCTCCGTGTGCTCGTCAAGTTTGCCGCTGTCGGCAAGGTCTGGCGCCGCCAAGGTGGTCAAGGTCCTCAGCCAAGGCAAGGCGTCGTCGGGCCCCTCGGCCGTGATCGAGCCTTCCGATGCCCAATCGTCGGACCGGATATCCACCTTGGGCGTTGATCTCTGCGACACAGGAAGACGCCCTTGATCCTCCTTGCCTTGCTCGTCGCAGCGGAGATCGCAGGCGGGGCCCGCCCAACCGGACCGACTTCGACCCGGCGAAGGAGTGCGCCCAGATTCCGGCGGGAGCGATCATCTCGGTCCACGGCACTCTGGGCAAGGACGGCAGGCTGGTGGGCGATGTGCGGTCGGAGGTCAATGAGCCGGCAAATCCGGCGCTGGAAGCCGCCCGCGAACGGGCCGCGGCGTCTGTGCAGGCCAATCTCTCCCAGGGCAATCTGCCCCCAAGTCCGGCGGAGCGCCCGGTGACCGTGCGGTTCGACATGGACCGCCTCTGCGGCCGCACCCGGTAGAGGCCTCGCCGGACGGGCGTCGAGGCGGTTTCCCGGGATTTCCGGGATGGCGGACTACAGTCCTTGGCCGCCGCAGATGAAGGCCGAGGCGATCTTGCCGTCGTGGTCGACCGTCACGTTCCAGTGGCTGCCGCCGCCGGCTTGGTCGAGGACGTAGAGATCGTCGCCCTGCTGGGTGGTCTCGAACTTGCGGGCGGCGGAGGCGCGGCCGATGCGGTTCAGGCTCGGCCAATAGGTCGGCAGGTTCTTGCGCACCGCCTCGGCCATGGCCGGGCTGAAATCGGCATAGTTGGGCCTGTTGGCGATGATGCCGTCGACGAAGCGCCTCAAGGCCGCGTTGAGTTCAGGCGGCGCGGCGGGCCCGCCGCGGCGGGCCTGGGAGCGGATATGCCAGTCGTAGCATTCGCTGCGCCAGTAGCCGGCGACCGGACCGACATCGGCCAGGTTGAACTCACCGCCGAAGCGGGGGCCTTCGCCTGGCGGGACGTAGACGGTCTGGGCGAAGCTGGCGGGCCCGGCCGCGAGGGCGAGGGCGGAAAACAGGGCGGCGGCCTTGAGCCTTTTCATCGTCGGTACTCCTGCAGCACGTCGCATGCTACACCTGTAGTAGTACGGTCGACAACAGGCGCTGCCACGTCACTTGCAAATAACGCGGGACGTACAATTCGCGCTGCGGCGGGAAGCTGCTAAACGGCTCCATCTTTGTGGCGCTATCGCCTGGCGGCCGCCTCTGCGCGTGGGGAGTTTCGAGATGT
This sequence comes from Caulobacteraceae bacterium, assembly GCA_036500495.1. Taxonomy (GTDB): domain Bacteria; phylum Pseudomonadota; class Alphaproteobacteria; order Caulobacterales; family Caulobacteraceae; genus BOG-938. The sequence continues at coordinate 14,732 of DASYBX010000200.1, read as the reverse complement.
CTGACCCTTGCCGCGTGGCCCTGATCGGCCTGGGATCGATGGGCTTTGGCATGGCCCTGTCGCTGCGCCGCGCGGGGTTCGAGGTGGTGGGCTGCGACGTGTCCGCCGCGCCGCTGCAGCGCTTCCGCGAGGAGGGGGGCCTGGTCGTCCGCACCCCAGCCCTGGCGGCGGAGGGGGCTCAGGTGGTGGTTTCGGTGGTGGTCAACGCCGCCCAGACCGAGGCGGTGCTGTTCGGTCGCGAGGGGGTCGGCGAGACCTTGGCCCAGGGCGCGGTGTTCGTGTCCAGCGCGACCATGGACCCGCAGATCTCCCGGCGGCTGGCCGCCGGGCTCGAAGCTTCGGGCCGACTCTATCTCGACGCTCCGATCAGCGGTGGTGCGGTCAGGGCGGCTGAGGGGCAGCTGACGGTGATGGCCTCGGGCGCGCCGGCGGCCTTCGCCGCCGCGCGGCCGGCGCTGGAAGCTATGGCGGCCAAGGTCTATGAACTCGGCGACGAGGCGGGCCTGGGCTCGGCCTTCAAGATGATCAACCAGCTCCTGGCCGGGGTGCACATCGCCGCCGCCTGCGAGGCTATGGCGCTCGCGGCCAAGCAGGGTCTGGACCTGCCGAAGGTCTACGAGGTGATCACCGCCTCGGCCGGTAATTCGTGGATGTTCGAGAACCGCGCGCCGCACATCCTGGCCGGCGACTACTCGCCCCGCAGCGCCATCGACATCTTCGTCAAGGACCTGGGCATCGTGCAGGACATGGCCCGCGGCGAGCGCTTTCCCGCCCCGCTGGCGGCGGCGGCCCTGCAGATGTACCTGGCGGCGTCCGGCGCCGGCATGGGCCAGGACGACGACGCCTCGCTCGCGCGAGTGTACGCCCAACTGTCCGGCGCCAAGCTGCCGTAAGTCCGCTGCCCTAGGAAAGTAAGGCCATGCCCGATTTCGCCGCCAACCTCAGCTTCCTGTTCAACGAGTGGGATTTCCTGGACCGGTTCCAGGCGGCGGCCGACTCCGGCTTCACGGCGGTGGAATACCTCTTCCCCTACGACCATGCGCCCGACGAGATCGCCAGACGGCTGGAGAGTACAGGCCTGACCCAGGCCCTGTTCAACCTGCCCCCCGGCGACTGGGTCGCGGGCGAGCGCGGGCTGGCGGCGCTGCCGGGGCGGATGGAGGAAGTGCAGGCGGGGTTGGAGCTGGCGTTGCCCTACATCGAGGCCACCAAGGTCGGGCGCGTGCACATGATGGCGGGCATCGCCGATTGGAACGACCCCTTGGCCATGGCGGCCTACCGCCGGTCCCTGGCCCATGTGGCCGGGCGCCTGGCCGAGGTCGGCGTCGACCTGATGATCGAGCCGATCAATCGCATCGACATGCCGGGCTATTTCCTGGATAGCGTCGACAACGCCGCCGGCCTGATCCCGGCCATGCAAATCCCGAACCTCAAGCTGCAATTCGACATCTATCACTGCCAGATCATCCACGGCGATGTGACCCGCCGCCTGCGGCGCCTGCTGCCCCTGATCGGCCATGTGCAGATCGCCAGCGTGCCCAGCCGTAACGAGCCGGACGGCGAGGAGCTGAACTATCCATTCCTGTTCCAGGAGCTGGACCTGCTCGGCTACGCGGGCTTCGTCGGCTGCGAGTACCGGCCGCGCGGCAAGACGGTCGACGGTCTCGACTGGTTCACCGGCGCGGGGGCGCGCGTGGGATGAGCGGTATCGTCCTGGGCTGTATCGGCGACGACTATACGGGCTCGTCCGACCTCGCCAACGCCCTCACCCGTGCGGGCCTGCGCACGGTCCAGACCGTCGGCGTGCCGGCGGACGACCTCGACCTGCCCGAGGCCGACGCGGTGGTGGTGGCGCTGAAGAGTCGCTCGATCGCGCCCGAGGACGCGGTGGCCATGGCGATTCCCGCCCACGCCTGGCTGAAAGCCCGCGGCGTGCGGCACGTGATGTTCAAGGTCTGCTCGACCTTCGATTCCACCGACCGCGGCAACATCGGCCCGGTGATGGATGCCCTCATCCAGGCCGAAGGCGACCCGCCACTGGTGCTGGTCAATTCCGCCTTCCCGGAGACGCGGCGGACCATCTACCTCGGCCACCTGTTCGTCGGCGACGGGTTGCTCAGCGACAGCCCGCTCAAGGACCACCCACTCAATCCGATGCACGACTCCGACCTGGTGCGGGTGCTGGGCCGTCAGAGCAGGACGCGGATCGGCTTGGTGTCCTTGTCCGTGGTCGATCGGGGCGAGGGCGCGATCGCCGAGCGCATGGCGGCGCTGAAGGCCCAGGGCTTTGGCGCGGCAATCATCGATTCCGTGTTCGACCGCGACCTCGGGCCGATGGGCCGGGCGGCGCTGAGCGCGCCTCTGACGGTGGGCGCCTCGGGCATGGGCATCGGCCTGGCCCGGGCCTTGATCGAGGAGGGCGCCGTGTCGCCGGCCGCCGATGGCGGCTGGGACGCCTCCTCAGTGGGCGGCAGGGCTGCATGCCTGTCAGGCAGTTGCTCGGCCGCGACCCTGGCCCAGGTGGCCGAGGCGGAACGGACCATGCCGGTTCTGCGGCTGGACACGGCGGCCCTCGTCGCGGGGCCGGAGGAGACTCAGCGGGCGCTGGCCTGGGCGCTGCCGAAGCTCGACGCGGGGGCGGTGCTGATCGCCTCCACGGCCCCGCCCGACCAGGTCCAGGCCCTGCAGGCCCGCTTCGGGCGCGAGGCCGCCGGTCACGCCATCGAACAGGCCATGGCCGGGATCGCCGAGGGTCTGGTCCAGGCCGGGGTGCGACGGCTGATCGTGGCCGGCGGCGAAACCTCGGGCGCGGCGGTCGACCGTCTGGGCCTGAAGGCCTTCGCCATCGGCCCGGAGATCGCGCCTGGCGTGCCGGTGCTGCGTACGGTGGGTGGAGGGCCGCGGATGACGCTGGCCCTGAAGTCCGGCAATTTCGGCGGGCCGGGCTTCTTCGAAGACGCGCTGCGGTTGATGCCTTAAAGCTTCCGCGCCGCCACCCGGCGGGCCAACAACACCGCGACGATCAACAGGCCCGCGACGCTGGCGACGGCGGTCGGCCTTTGTCCGTGGACGTGCTGGATATAGGCCACCGCGCCCATGGCCACGGCGAGCAGGACGACGATCAGGACGCCGGTCCAGGTGGAGAACAGCTTCATGCCTCCGCCAATGCCAGAAATGGCGGCGGGGGGCTAGCGGCTGGTCCGCCGGACCTAGGTCGGCGGGAAAGGCTGCGGAATGCGATTGCGCGCCTGGCGTTCGAGCATCCAGCCCGGATATTCGGCTGGCAGGGCGCTGACCTGGTCGAGCCGGGCGATGTCTTCGTCCGTCAGCCGAAGGTCCACGGCGGCCAGGTTGTCGTCGAGCTGCTGGGTGGTCTTGGCCCCGATGATCACGCTCATCACGTGCGGCTTGTGCAGCAGCCAGGCCAGCGCCACCCGCGCCACCGAGACGCCGTGGGCGTCGCCGATCTCGCGCATCACCTCCACGCACTTCCAGGCGCGGTCCTTGTCGACAGGCGGGAAATCGAAGCTTACCCGGCGGCTGTCATTGGGGGTCGAGGCGCCCGGGCCATACTTGCCGGAGAGCAGGCCGCCGGCCAGCGGCGACCACACCATCAGGCCGATCTTCTCCTCGGCCATCAGCGGGACCAGTTCGCGCTCCAGATCGCGGCCGGCGATGGAATAGTAGGCCTGCAGGGTTTCGAAGCGGCCCCAGCCCTTGGCCTCGCTGCGCCCGAGCGCCTTGGCGATCCGCCAGGCGGTCCAGTTGGACACGCCGAAGTAGCGCACCAGGCCCTGGCGCTGCAGGTCGTCGAGTGCGCGCAAGGTCTCGTCGATGGGGGTGACGGCGTCGGTCCCGTGGATCTGGTAGAGGTCGATGTGGTCGGTCTGCAACCGTTCGAGGCTTGCCTGGACCGAGTCCATGATGTGCCCGCGCGAGGCGCCGCGGTCGTTGGGGCCGGGGCCCATCTCGCCCAGCACCTTGGTGGCGATCACCACGTCCTTGCGCGCCACACCCAGGTTTTTCAACGCCTGGCCAAGAAGGCGCTCGGACTTGCCGGACGAATAGACGTCGGCGGTGTCGATGAAATTGACCCCGGCCTTCAGGGCGCCGTCCACGATGGCGTCGACCTCGTCCTGCTGCAGGGAGCCGACCATCTGCCAGATGGTGCCCTCGTTGCCGCCGAAGGTCATGGTCCCGAGCGCGATCTCGGACACATAGAGGCCGGTCCGGCCCATCTGCTTGTACTTCATGGGAGGTCGCCTCTTGGCCTCGGGGATTCGGTTGTGGGGAGCGCCGGGGCACGTGCTCGATTTCGCGCCCCGGCCTGCCGCATATAGGAACGGCCCGCCGGGCGGTGAAGCTGGCGGGCCACAGAATTTCGCGCTCTGGGGAGTCTTTTTGCGCTATCGGCCTGGCGGCCTGGTCGAGCGCGTCAGTGCGCCCGGTGCTCGGCGTTGCGTTTGCGGGTCGCAGCGGCGCGCTTGGCGGAATCCGAGCGGGCCTTGTGCGCGTCCTTGCCGCGGCCCGAGCCGCCGGCCTTCTTGCCGCCGCCGTCGTCCTTGTTGACGGTGGCCCAGGCCCTGCTTTCGGCCTCCTTTTCCGACACGCCCTTCTTCTCGTAGCCTTCCGCGATATGGTCGGCCTTGCGCTCCTGCTTGTCGGTGTATTTGGACTTGTCGCCTCTGGGCATGGCGATGCTCCTGTCGCGATGGGTGGGGATACAAACGGCCACGACCCGGAAAAGCTCCGGGATTAGCGAGGGTTAGGTGAGGTGGCATGAGCGTCCAGGGGGGAATAGGGCTGTTGCAACAGGGCCGGCTGGCCGAAGCCGGTGCGCTGTTTGTGGCTGCCGTCCGGGCCGAGCCTGCTAATGCCCTGGCCCATCACCTGCTGGGCATCGTGCAACTGCAGACCGGCGCTCCCGAGGCGGGGCTTCAGAGCCTGCGCCGGTCGATCACGCTCGATCCAAACGATCCCGTCGCGCACGGCAACCTGGGCAACGCGCTGCGTGACATGGGCGATCCCGGTGCGGCGCTGGACAGCTACGGCCGCGCGCTGTCGCTGAACCCCGATTTCGTCGACGTGCTGTGCGCCCGGGCCATGATCCTGGGCCAGTTCGGCCGGCTGGAAGAGGCTCTGCCGGACTGCGCCCGAGCGGTGCGCCTGGCTCCCGGTCATCCGATGCCGCACACGGTCCGCGCCAATGTGATGCTCGGCCTTGGACGCCCGGTGGAGGCGGCGGCCAGTTCCGAGGCGGCGCTTCGCCTGGCGCCGGAGGCGCCCGAGCTGTGGAGCCTGCACGGCGAGGCCCTGACGGGCGCCGGACGCCCTGAGGAGGCGCTGCAGAGCTTCGAGCGGGCTCTGTCGCTCGGCGGCGAGACCAGCCGGCTGCGCCTGTGCTACGGCGCCGCCTTGTGGAATCTGGGGCGGGTCGAGGAGGCGGTGGCCGAATATGACCGCGCCATCGCGCTGGATCCTGGTCTTGCCCAGGCCTGGGCCAACCGCGGCGCCGGCCTCAGGCTGCTCAATCGCCACGCCGAGGCCCTGGAGGCGCTGGCCCACGCCATCGCCCTGGACCCCGCCGAGGCGGCGCACCCTTTCAATCGCGGCGTGGTGCTGACAGACCTCGGCCGGCTCGAAGAGGCCTGCGCCGACCATGAGGCCGCCCTGGCCCTGGCGCCCGACTACCGCCCGGCCAGGCTCAGCGGCGCCCACGCCCACCTGGCGCTCGGCCAGTTTGAACGAGGCTGGGAGCTCTACGAGGGCCGCTGGCAGGGGCCGGACGGTTATGGCTTCACCGGCGCGCCGTGGGACGGCAAGGCTTCGTTGGAGGGCAAGAGTCTCCTCCTGCGCGGCGAACAGGGGCTGGGCGACACCCTGCAGTTCTGCCGCTACGTGGCTAACGCGAAAGCGCTGGGCGCCCGCGTGGTGCTGGAGGTCCAGCCGCCCCTGGTGCGTCTGTTGGCTGGGCTCGATGGCGTGGATGCTGTGATCGAACACACGGATACGCCGCCGCAGACCGACTACCAGGCCCTGCTGATGAGCCTGCCGTTCCTGCTCGGCACGCGGCTGGACACCATTCCCGGCAAGACGCCCTATCTGACCGCCGATCCCGCCGGGGTGGCGCGCTGGCAGGCCCGCCTCGGGACCAAGGCGCGGCCGCGGGTGGGGCTGGTATGGTCAGGCGGCTTTCGCGACGAGGGCGGCTCCCGCTGGATCAACGTCCGGCGCAACATCGCCCTGGGCCTCCTGGCGCGGTTCGCGGGCGCGGACGTCGATTTCGTCAGCCTTCAGAAGGGCGAGCCGGGCGAGGGCGAACTGCGGACGCTGAAGGCCGCGGGCTGGGACGGGCCGGACATCCTCGACGTGATGGACGAAGTCGACGACTTCGCCGACACCGCCGCCCTGGTTCAGGCGCTCGATCTGGTGATCACGGTCGACACCTCCACGGCGCACCTGGCCGGCGCCCTGGACAAGCCGGTTTGGATCATGAACCGCTACGACAGCTGCTGGCGCTGGCTGAGGGGGCGCGAGGACAGCCCGTGGTACCCTTCCGCCCGCCTGTTCAACCAGGCTGACCTGGGCGACTGGGACAAGGTCGTTGCGCGGTTGCGCGCCGAGCTCGATCGCTTCAGCGCTTCGCCAGGGTCCGGAAGGTGATCGAGTAGCGCTGGGCGTCGAGCGGCGGGATCGAATGCCGCCACTGGTGGCGGGCCGGCCCGCTGAGGCGATAGGCCGAGCGCGGCTCGAGCACCTGGGTGATCCGGTCCCAGCCGCCGTCAGGCCGCTCCAGCCGCAGGCGTAGGGGCGCGGGCGTCAGCAGCGACACGCCGAGCACCTGGCCGAAGGCGGGCCGGTCGCGGTGCCAGCCGATCGGCGCGCCGGGCGGATAGTCGATCACCAGCGCCTGGACCAGTTCCTCCGGCTCCAGCCCGGCGAAGGCGGCGGCCTTGGCGCGAACCTCCAGCAGGAAGTCCGGAATCGCCTGGGCCCTTTCGATCGCCTTGCCGTCGTCGGCGTAGCGCCAGCCATAAGCCACGGTGCGGCGCGCGCCTTCATAGCCGCGGAATTGATACGGCTTGAAGGGCAGGGTTTCGAAGCGGGCGGCCAGCGCCAGCTCCTCCTGAGGGGTGATCACCTCGGGCCGATAGGCGAAGCCTTCGGGCGCGCCGGGCTCCGGCGCCGCGAAAAGGGCGAGTTGGACGGACATGCCCCGTATGTGTGATCGCCGGAATAGAGGCGCCAGGGGCCTTGATTCTCGCGCCCGGGGCTGGTTGTGCTTGCACCTATCTGCGAGAGAACCTTGTCATGCGCTCCGCCCTGTTCCGCAAACTGGCCGTCCTGGCCTTGATGACCTTCGCCCTGGCTTGGCCGCTGATGTCGGCGAGCCAGGCCCGCGCCGCCGCCAAGGCGGAGACCGCGATCTTCGCCGGCGGCTGCTTCTGGTGCATGGAAAGCGACATGAAGGCGATCCCCGGGGTGGTGTCGGTGGAGTCCGGCTACACCGGAGGCACGCTGAAGAACCCCCACTACTCGGACGTGATCACCGAGCAGACGGGTCACTACGAGTCGGTGCGGGTGACGTTCGATCCGGCCAAGATCACCTACCGCCAGCTGCTCGACCGCTACTGGAAGCTGGTCGATCCCACCGACAGCGGCGGCCAGTTCTGCGACCGGGGTCCGTCCTATCGCCCTGCGGTGTTCGTCAATGGCCCGGCGCAGCAGAAGGCGGCCGAGGACTCCCGGGCGGCGGCGGCCAAGAACCTGAAGACCGGCCGCATGCTGACCCAGATCCTGCCGGCGACCACCTTCTACCCCGCCGAGGAAGAGCACCGCGATTTCGCCAAACGCCATGCCCTGCAGTACGAGATGTACCGCACCGGTTGCGGCCGCGACGCGCGCTTGGCGCAGGTGTGGGGTCGCGCTGGCGGCTAGAGGCGGCGCAGCACGATCAGCGGTTCAGCTGGCCGGCCATGGCCAGGGCGGTCTTGCGCGCCTCGTTGATATTGCCTTCCAGGGACCTGGCGGCCGTGCTCAGCCGGTTCAGCATGTCGAGGTCCTGCTCGGTGCGCGGGCCGGCGGCGATGCGCTGCAGATACTCGTCCACCAGGGCCTGGTGGTGGTCCAGAGCGGCCCCGACGCTGGCGTGGATCTGGCGCACGGTCTTGAGCTGATCGGCATGATCGGGCCGCCACTGGGCGCTCAGCTGCTCGAGCTCTTCCCAGCGGCGCGCCTCGATGCGGACCCCGACGGCCATGCAGCGCCACAGGTTCTCGATGATGTTGTCCACGAAGGTCAGGGGCTCGTCCGGCGCCTGCTCCAGGTTCCGTCGGCGACCGCCGATGCGCTCGAACAGGCCGGGGTCCAGCCCTGCCGCGTCGATGGCGAGCTGCACCACTTCGGGCAAGGTCGTGGCCAGGTGGAGGAAGTTGGCGGCGTGGGTGTCCTGGGCGCCGGGATCCCAGCGGTGGCGCACCGACGGTAGCGACGAATAGAAGGCGGGCCGATCGTGGAAGCCTTCCAGGTAGTAGCCGAGCTGGCCGTAGCGCGACACCGCGGCCATGTAGGGCTCCGGATCGACGCGGAGGGCGAGGTCGCTGGCGTAGACCTGGGAGGTGAGGAAGCTCAGCTGGTCCCAGCCGAACAGCGCCACGAGGTCGAGGAAGCTCTCGAAGCGCCGATCCGGCAGTTTGTGCTTGGCGGGCGCCAGCAGGGTGTCGAAGTCCTGGTTCCACACCTGCCGATTGAGGGTGAGGAAGTCGGGCTGCTCTCGCTCCAACAGCTCGACGATCGGCTCCAGGCCTCCGGCGTCCAGGGCGTCGTCGTCGCCGAACACCCAGGTCCACCGACCCCTGGCGCGGTTGGGCGCTGCATAGATCTGGAACTGGCCGCCCTCGTCACGCGCGTGGATCATGTAGTTCACCGAGGCGTAGTTGGCGGCGAGCTGCTTCAGGGCGGCCGCGGTCTCGTGCCCCGAGGCGTTGTCGGTGACGATGATCTCGACCTTGGACGCCAGTTCGCCGTGGATCTGGTCGGCGATGCTGACGACGGCCTCGGTCATCTCCTTGGGGCGGCGCCAGGTCAGCATCACCACGCTCAGCACGGGCGGTTGCGGGGACGGCCGCAGCAGGCTGTGGGACAGCTCGCATTCCAGTCTGAACATGCCCGCGCCTCTGTCCGCGTCACCGTCGCCCAACCGGCGAATCGCGCCCGTCGCAAACCCTATTCCCCATCGGGCGAGCGGTGGAAGAGCGGTCCGCCAAAAGGAAGAGCCGCCGCACGCGGGGGCGTGCGGCGGCTCGGAAAGAACGGGGATGCGGCTCGGCCTAGCGGCCGCGGCGGCTGTCGCCCTGGTCTTGCTGGTCGTTGCTGGCCAGCGCCTCTTCGGAGGGCCGCTCGCCGGACTTCACCGTCAGCTCCTGCACTTTGCCGTCGCGCAGTACTGTCAGGCGCATCTCCTGGCCGGGCGCTACCAGGGCCACCTGCCGGGTGAGGTCGTTCTGCGAGTCCACCTCGTGGCCGTCGATCTTCTGCACCAGGTCGCCGGTCTGCAGGCCGGCCTTGGCCGCCGGGCCGCCGGTCGTGGTCGAGGCGATCAGCGCGCCCTTCTTGCCCTTCAGGCCCAAGCTTTCGGCGATCTCGGGCGTGACGCCCTGGATCGTGGCGCCGAGGTAGCCGCGCACCACCTTGCCGTGGTCGATCAGGGTGTGGGACACCTTCTGCACGACGTCGGCGGGGATGTCGAAGCCGATGCCCACCGAACCGCCCGACGGCGTGTAGATGGCGCTGTTCACGCCGACCACCCGGCCGTTCATGTCGAAGGACGGGCCGCCGGAGTTGCCGCGGTTGATCGGGGCGTCGATCTGCATGTAGTCGACGTAGGGGCCTTCGGAGGGGCGCGACAGGGCCGACACGATGCCGGCGGTGGCCGTGCCGCCGAGGCCGAAGGGGTTACCGAGCGCGATCACCCAGTCGCCGACGCGCGGCTTGCCTTTGTCTTCGAAGCTCACATAGGGGAACGCTGCGCCGTCCACCTTGATCACCGCGAGGTCGGTGGCCGGATCGCGGCCGACCAGCTTGGCCTTCAACTCGCGGTCGTCGTTGGTCTTGACCGTGATGGTGGCCGCGTTCTCGACCACGTGGTTGTTGGTGACGATGTAGCCGTCACGCGAGATGAAGAAGCCTGAGCCGGAGGCGCGCAGGGGCTCCTGCGGTTGTTCGTCCTGCTGGCCCTGGCCCTGGCCCTGCCCCTGGTCTTGTCCCTGGCGGCCGTGCTGCTCGAAGAAGCGGCGCAACTCGGGCGGTAGGGATTCCAGCCCGCCGCCGCCGCCGTCCCCGTCGTCCTGATCCTCGGAGCGCGGGGCGCCGTGGCGGAAGGCCGCCCGGGTCGGACCCTTTTCCTCGATGTCGATCGACACCACCGCCGGCGCGACGCGCTCGACGATGTCGGCGAACGAGGCCGGGGCGGCGCTGGTGGGCGCGGGGGCGGGGGTGTTCACCGGCTTGCCGGCTTCATGGGCGGCGCGGTCGCGGGCGCCGGTCTGGGCGCCGGCCTCGGTGGTGTAGATGGCCACGCCCGACAGGGCCATGGCGACGATGGCCAGGCCACTGCTGGCCAATGTCTTCAGCTTGTTCGACTGCATTGTCTTCCTCATGCCAACCCCGAACGAATTTCACTTGTACTACCAGATGGGCGAGGTTTTGGGCGTAGGTGTGTCCGACGGGCGTCAAGATTCAGGAAGAAAAGGCGCGGCGTGTTTCACTCCGTAGCTCGACTGGATGTGGTTCGCTGCCCCCTATTCTTCAAGGCCGGCTTTGTGCGACAAGCGCGGGCCGGCCGCAGGGGAGGATCGCGGGCCAGGGGATCCGGGGTCGAGGCGCCCGGACCTCGCGCCTCGTCCGACGCCTGATTTTTTTGGTCGTGCTCTGGTCCGGTAGTGCGTTGGAAGGTGCATGGCTTCGTCGACCCCGCCTAAAGGCCTGTTACGGTTCCTGCCGATCCCGCTGCTGATCCTGGCGGCCTATGTGTTGTGGCGCGAACTGCACGGGCTCAATCCGAACGCCGTGCGCCATGCCATGGTCCAGTGGGGGCCGGGCCGCTCGGCGGGTGCGCTGCTGCTGTCGTTCGGCGTCTACGGCCTGCTGGCCGGCAACGAGCAGGTGGCCCTGCGGTGGGCCCACGCCCATGTGCCGCTGCGCACCGGCATGCGAAACGCCTTCATCGCCTTCGCTCTGGCCAACACCTTGGGATTCGGCTGGCTGGTGGGCGGCGCCTTCCGCGCCAACGCCTATCGCCGCTGGGGCGTGGGCCTGGGCAAGGTGGCCCAGATCACCGCCTACGGCACCCTGACCTTCGCGCTCGGCGTCCTGGCCCTGGCCGGGGGGCTGCTGATGCACGCCCGCGACACGGTCTACGACCAGCTGTCGATCGAGCCTTTCGTCGGGCGGGCCGTGGGCGGGCTGATGTGGGTGGGGCTGGCCCTCTACGCCACCGCCGGGGCCCTGGCGCCGGAGCGGGTGCGGCTGTTCAAGTTCGAGTTCAAGCCGCCGCGGCCGGGGTTGGTGGCGATCCAGGTGTTCTTCGGCTGCGCCGACCTGATGGCCGGGGCGGCGGTGTTCTGGCTGCTGCTGGGCAGGGGCGCGCCGCACTACTCCGATTTCCTCAGCGCCTACATCATCAGCATCATGGCCGGACTGCTGTCGGGAGTGCCGGGCGGGGCGGGGGTGTTCGAGAGCGCCATGCTGCAACTCCTGCCGATGGTCGACCGCACGTCCCTGGCCGCCGCCTTCCTGGGATTCCGCGTGTTCTACTACCTCGCCCCCCTGGCGTTGGGTCTGGTTCTGATCGCCTTCATGAAACATGCTCACGATCCCGATACCGAACCTGGGCCGGTGGAACCTTGACGCTCGCCCCCCGGTTGACCGGTTGCGCGTGACGAGGCGCGCCGCCGTGACCAGTTCGCACAGAATAGGGGAGCACCCGCACATGACCGTCGCCGAAGCCTTGGGCGCCCATGCGTCCGCCCAGATCGCCCGCGCCCGCGAGGCCGACGAGCAGCTTCGCACGGCCACCGCGACGGAGCCCGAACTGATCGCCGTCGAAACGCGCAGCTTCGTCGAGACCTGGGGAGTCCAGGCCACGGTGATCGGCGTCCGGGCGAACTGAGTCCTCCTCGCGCTCTTCCTTAGCCCGCAGACGGCCCATCCGGGCTGAACTGAAGCCTTGCACCGAGCAGGGCGCGGAACGCCTTGTAGCCCACGTGTCCGGGCTCGAAGGCGTGCAGGAACAGCCACGGCTCGCCATCCGGTCCCGGGGCCACCGAGGCGTGGCCAGGCCCCGTCCAGTCGCGGCAGGAGCGCAGCAACGGACCGGTCTTGCGCCAGGGACCGAGCGGATGGTCGGCCACCGCCGCGCCGATGGCGTAGTGGGGGGTGGAGAAGTCGTTGCCCGAGTAGAACAGGTAGAAGCGGCCAGCCTGCTCGGTCACCCACACGCCCTCGATCAGATGCGCCTCCCAGGCCTGGTCGTTCTCCAGCACCACCTTGGGCTCGCCTTCGAGCCTCAGCCCGTCGCGCGACAGCGGCTGGGCAAGGATGCGGGTCTTCAGAGCGGCCATGACGGCGTCCAGAGCCTGGGCTTCGCCGGGGTGTGCGCGAGCCCGGTCCTTCAGCCTCGCGGCGAAGCCGGCGTAGTCGGCGGTCACGGCCTCGATCAAGGGCTGCAGGATGAAGAACTGCTCCATCGGTTCGCACCCCTCCGCGAAGGACCAGGCGGCCGCAGCGAAGGCGGCGGTGCGGCGATCCTCATCGGCCGCGAACAGGGCGTCGGCGAGACCGGGATCTTCGGCCAGAAGGGCCGTCAGCCGGCGCGGCCACACGCCGTTGGTGTCCTCCTTCCAGTACAGCAGCCGCAGGTCACCGGAGACGAACAGGTGCGGGTCGATCACCCCGCCGCCCAGCAGTGGCTCGGCGACAGGCGTGAAAGGCCCATCGGGCGAAGGACCCTTGGCCAGTCCGATGGCCAGTTCGCGGTCCTGACGGCGCGCGGCGAACACCGCCCACCATTCCCCACCGATGAGATGCAGTTCGGGCGCCCAGAAGTCGGCCCGGTCGGCGCCGGTCAGCGCCCAGGACGGGGTCTGTCCGCGCGGGAAGACGAAGCCCTCCAGCCGCCAGCTGACGAGGTCGTCCGACCCGAGCAGGGGGAAGGCGTCCGGCGCATCGTTGGAGGTGCAGGCGAGCCGCCACGCGGCGCGGCCGGTCCCATGATCCTGAACCCGGACCACGCAGGGGTCGCCGTAACCATAGAGGATTTTTGGCGAGATCGGCCGGGTCAGCAGGGGCTTCAGGGCCGGCTCGTCGGGCCGTGGCTCGGAGGGGGCGCGACTGCAGGGGTTGCGCAAGCCGAAGTCGCCGGCGACCCTCGAGAGGAAATCGAGATAGCTCTTCTGGTCGTGGTCCGGCAGGCGGTAGCGTTCGGTGCGCGGCCCGGAGCTCAGCTCGAACAGGCGCGCGGGGCCTTCGGCTTGGGCGACGACACGGATCGCGTCGGGCGATCGCGGCTCACGGTCGGGGCTTGGAGCTGACCTTTCGGGCATGCCCCCGGAACGCCGGTCCCGCCGGCCGGTTCAACACCGTGTCAGCGCGAAGACGCCAGCCAGAGGGTGATGTATTCGTGGGTCCGCCGGGCCAGCTCGACCGGGCCCGAGAAATAGAATTCGCTGCCGAACAGGGTCTTGTGCTCGCGCCAGCGCAGGTCACCGGTATCCTCGGTCTGCAGCGTCCGGCGGAGTTTCCCGGTCTTGGCTTTGGGAACGAACGAAACGAAGGTCGCGTCCGACATGGCGTCATTTCTCCAAGCAAGAACGAACCTGCCTGAACGTAGGACATCGTGATTCCCGATTCGCCCGAAGCGCCGGCTATGTCGCAGCCCGAAGGCCCGATATTGGAGGTCTCAACTTTCTGTGCGGCTGTCGCACAGATTGGCTAGCGTGCCGGACCGCGAGTCGAATCGGCGCAGACGAAGGGTGAGCATGACTGGACGTGCGGGCGGAAAGGCGTTGGGCGTGCTGGCCGCCATGGTCCTGGCGGGACCGGGCGTGGCCAGGCCCGTTGTCCCGACTCCAGCAGCGCCGGCGCAGGCCGCCGTGTCGCCGGCCGCGCAGCAGATCGACGACGCCGAACGCGCCTTCGCCCAGGTGGTGGCGGCCCAGGGCATCGCCCAAGGCTTCCGCCAGTTCGCCGCGCCGGACGCCGTGATGTTCCTGCCCGACCCTACGCCGGCCCCGCCGGCCCTGGCCGCCGCGCATTGGCCGGGCGAGCTGCTGTGGCGGGCCTCCTACATCGCCGTCGCCGCTTCCGGCGACCTGGCCTTCTCCGCAGGCCCGTCCCTGCTGCGCGCCGCCGGCAAGGCCTCCGGCGGCTTCTATGTGACGGTGTGGCGGCGCCAGCCCGACGGCAGCTGGAAGTTCGTGCTCGACCAGGGCGCGGACATGCCGCCGGCCATCTGGGCCGCCCCGCCCCGGCCGCTGACCGTGCTGAACACCGAGTCGCCGGCGGGCTCGCCCTCGAACGAGGGGATGCGCGAGGCCGACAGCGCCCTCAACGTCGCCCTGCCCAAGGGTGCGGCCGCCGCCTTTGGCGGCCGCCTGGACGACCAGGCCATCCTGGTGCGGACGATGCGTCCCGTGGCCCGGGGACGGGCCCGGGCCTTGGCCCTGGTGGCCGAC
>DASYBX010000199.1:0-35181 GCA_036500495.1 Caulobacteraceae bacterium | reverse complement strand
TTTAGGCGCCGACCCGAAGGGTGGCGCACATCCCAACAACGGTCCCGAAGGCGATCCGATCCGACGATCGGGCCCCCTCCGGGCGTTTTTTGCCTCGACCGCTAAATTCAGGCGGCCGCGAGCGTGTCGCCGCCGACCTGGCGGTTGCAGGCGCAGAGCTCGTCGGTCTGCAGCGCGTCGAGCACGCGCAGAGTGTCCTCCGGGTTGCGGCCGACGTTGAGGTTGGTCACATAGACGTGCTGCACCACGTTGTCCGGGTCGACCAAATAGGTCGCACGCAGGGCCACGCCCTCGTCTTCGTTGAGCACGCCGAGCGCGCGGGCGAGCCTGCCGCCCGGATCGGCGAACTGCCACATCTTCAGGCCGTTCAGGTCCGGATGCTCGCGCCGCCAGCCGAGCTTGGAGTGCTCGTTGTCGACCGAGCCGCCCATGACCACGGCGTCACGGTCGTCGAACTCGCGGTTGAGCCTGGCGAAGGCGGTGATCTCGGTCGGGCAGACGAAGGTGAAGTCCTTGGGATAGAAGAAGATCACCTTCCACTTGCCGGGGAAGCTGTTCGGGTCGAGGGCCTCGAAGGCGCTGACTCCCTTCTCCTCGTGGTGATTGAAACCGGGCTTCACGCCCGTGATCTTGAAGTCCGGCAGCTTTTCGCCAACGCCCAGCATTGCTGCGCTCCTTTGTACAACGAACAAAACGGAAGGGCGCCGTGCGGCGCCCAGATCGGTTGCCGGACACCCGCGTCGTGGGGGAGGAAAGCGGCGCGTCCGGCCCAGTGAAAAGGCCACGGCGCCTATCCAAAAACAAATCGATAGTTTTTGTGATTTCGATAGATCGAGACTATATCTGCGTCATGCTCCCGACGCTCCGACAGCTGCAGTACCTGCGCCTCCTGGCCGAGCACGGCTCGTTCAGCCGCGCCGCCGACGCCGCCCACGTGACCCAGCCCACCCTGTCGGCCGGCATCCAGGAACTGGAGCGCGCGCTGGAGGCGCCGGTGGTCGACCGCGCCCGCTCGGGGGTGATCCTCACCGCCGTGGGCGAGGAAGTGGTCCGGCGCGGCAACGACATCCTGGCCCGGGCCGAGGACCTGGTGCAGGCCGCCCACGCCGCCGGCCAGCCGCTGGCCGGCCGCTTCCGCCTGGGCGTGATCCCGACCATCGCCCCCTTCCTGCTGCCCCGCGCCCTGCCGCTGCTGCGCGACCGCTTCCCCAAGCTGAAGCTGTTCCTGCGCGAGGATCTCACCCACCGCCTGATCGAGGGATTGAAGTCGGGCGCCCTGGACGCCGCCCTGATCGCCCTGCCCTATGACACCACGGGGCTGGAGACCGCGGCGGTGTCGGAGGACGAACTCCTGGCCATGGCCCCGGCCAACCATCCCCTGACCGCCCACGACAGGATCAGCGCCGACGACCTGCAGGACAACGGCCTGATCCTTCTCGAAGACGGGCATTGCCTGCGTGAACAGGCCCTTTCGGTGTGCGGCCTTCATGCCCCGCGCGGCGGCGACGAGAGCGGGTTCGCCGCCACCTCCCTCTATACCCTGGTGCAGATGGTCGGCTCGGGCCTGGGCGTGTCCCTGCTGCCGGCCATGGCCGTGGAGGCGGGGCTGACCGAGGACGCCCCCGTCGCCATCCGCCCGATCGACACCCGCACACATTCGCGCCGCATCGTCGTCGCCTGGCGCGCCGGTTCGAGCCGCGGGATCGAAGGGAAGCTGCTGGCCGATACGCTGCAGCCGGTGGCTTAGGCGCGAAGCGAAAAAGAGAAATTGGAACCACCAACGACATCAAGGAGAGGAGCGCCGCCCTGGTGATCTTGGTGTCCTTGGCGGTTGATTCCTTTGTTTCCCCGCTCCGCCGGGCTAAGGCGTGCCGATGACCAATGCCCCCGAAGGCTTGCCCGCCCGCGCCGCCGCACTCGACCTGCTGCATGCGGCCCTGTCGCGCCGGGCGGGGCTCGACGACGCCCTGATGCGACCGCCCTTCTCAAGCTTGCCGCCGCGCGAGCGGGGACACGCCCGCGCCCTGGTGATGGCGGCCCTGCGACGGCTCGGGCCGATCGACCGGCTGCTAGACGGCAAGCTGCAGAAGCCGCCGCCGGAGGCCGTGCGCAACCTGCTGCGCCTGGGCGCCGCCGAACTCTTCTGGATGCAGGCGCCGGACTTCGCCGTGGTCTCCACCACCGTCGACCTGGCCGCCAGCCGCAAGGACACGCTGCCGTTCAAGGGGCTGGTCAATGCGGTGCTGCGAGCCCTGGCCCGCGACGGGGCGCCAAAGGTCGAACCGCAAGCCCTCTGCCCCGACTGGCTCTACGCCCGCTGGGCCGCCGCCTGGGGCAAGGAGGGCGCCGCCGGAATTGCCGCCCTGATCGCCGAGGAGCCATCCACCGACCTCAGCTTCAAGGCCCCGCCCTCGCCCGAACTGGCAGCCGCGCTGGAGGCTCACGAGCTGGCCGGCGGCTCCTGGCGCACCGGCAAGGGCGGGCTGGTCACCGAATGGGCCGGCTTCGAGGACGGATCGTGGTGGGTGCAGGACGCCGCCGCCGCCATTCCCGCCCGCCTCCTGGCCGTGAAGTCCGGCGAAACCGCCATCGACCTCTGCGCCGCGCCCGGCGGCAAGACCCTGCAGCTGGCCGCCGCCGGCGCCAGCGTGGTCGCCGTCGACCGCTCGGCGCCCCGTCTGAAGCGCGTGAGCGAGAACCTCGCCCGCACGCGGCTTTCCGCCGAGACCGTCGTCGCCGACGCCGCGGAGTGGCCGGACCGGCGCGAGTTCGACGCGGTCCTGCTCGACGCGCCCTGCACCGCCACCGGCACCTTCCGCCGCCATCCGGACGTGCTGTGGGCCAGCCGCCCGGGCGACGTCGCGCCCCTGGCCCGCTCCCAATCGAAGCTGCTCGATGCCGCCGCCGGTCGGGTGAAGCCGAGCGGGCGGCTGGTCTATTGCGTCTGCTCACTGGAGCCCGAGGAGGGCGAGCAGCAGGTCGAGGGCTTCCTCAGGCGCCACCCCGATTTCCGCCTCGCCCCCATCGCCCCCGGCGAAGGCGGCGCGCCCGCGCAGAGCATCACGGCCAACGGCTGCCTGCGCCTGCTCCCCTTCCACATCGAGGGCGGCGGCGACGGGTTTTTCGCCGCGCGGTTCGTGCGGTCCTCCGCCGCGTAGCGGGGGGAGCATTCGTCTTGCCCCTCCCCCCGACGCCCGGTAAGCCAAGGGGCATGGCCGGCTCTCCCATCATCGCGCCCTCGATCCTGTCGGCGGACTTCGCCCGACTGGGCGAGGAGGCGCGCGCCATCGAGGCGGCCGGCGCCGACTGGCTGCATGTGGACGTGATGGACGGTCACTTCGTGCCCAACATCACCATCGGCCCCGAGGTGGTGAAGGCCCTGCGCCCGCACGTCTCGATTCCGATGGACGTGCATCTGATGATCACGCCCGCCGACCCGTTCCTGGAGGCCTTCCGCGAGGCCGGCGCCGACATCATGTCGGTGCACCCGGAAGCCGGGCCGCACCTGAACCGCACCCTGAAGCGCATCCGCCAGCTGGGCGGCAAGGCCGGGGTGGTGTTCAACCCGTCCACCTCGCCCGAGGCCATCCGCTGGATGATGGACGACATCGACCTCGTGCTGGTGATGTCGGTCAATCCGGGCTTCGGCGGCCAGAGCTTCATCTCCTCCCAGCTGAAGAAGATCGAGGCCCTGCGCTCCATGATCGACGCTTCCGGCAAGGACATCGTCCTGGAGGTCGACGGCGGGGTGAACGCGGAGACCGCCCGCCAGTGTGTCGCCGCCGGCGCCACGGCCCTGGTGGCCGGAAACGCGGTGTTCAAGGGCGGGCCGCAGGCCTACGCCGCCAACATCGAAGCCCTTCGAGGCTAGCGGGCTTCGAGGACGGAGATGGCCCGTCTGCCCCCCTGGAAGCTGGATGCCGAAAGCTTGACTCCAGGTCTTCAGCGCGATCTCCTCTACGCCCAGGCCCTCGGCAGGATGGTGCGCGACCAGTTGCGCGCCGAATGGGCCGGCTCGCCGCCGCATCTCTGGCTGATCGCGGGGCCGAAGCCTGGGGGTCAGGCCGCCGCTCCCAGCGAACTGCGCCCGCCGAACCTTCGCCGCGGGAAGGCGATCGCCCAAGGCCGCTTCGCGTTCCACGGCCTGGTCCTGGACACCGGTCCCGGCGGCGATCCCTGGAACCGCCCGTCGCCGTCGCGCGCCTTCGCCGAAGCTCTACACGGTATGGACTGGCTGCCCGACCTGCTGGCCCAGGAGGGGGGCGCCCTCGGGGCGTTCGATCTGGTGCGGGGCTGGCTGAGGGAGTTCGGGCGCTGGAACGCCTTTTCCTGGTCGGGCCCGGTGTTGGAGCGCCGGGTGCACAACCTGGCCTGCGCCATGGCCCGCCTCCAGGTCGAAGCGGGATCGACGGGTCCGGCCCTGCTGGACAGCCTGGCCCGCCAGGCGCGCCAGCTGCTGCTCGACGACAGTGACGAGACACGGCGGGCCGAGCGCGCCGCGGCCGGGGCCCTGGCCGGGGCGGTGCTCGCCGGCCCGGCGGGCGAGCGCCTGCTGGACCAGGGGCTGAAACGGCTGGAGCGCGCCTTGCCGGAGGCCGTGCTGCCGGACGGCGGCCACGTCTCGCGCTCGCCCGAGGCTGGGCTGGAGCTGCTGTTCGACCTCGAGGCCCTCGACCAGGCGCTGGACCAGCGCGGCCGCCTGTGCCCGCCCGAACTGGCCCGCGCCATCGACCGCCTGACCCAGGCCGTGCGCCGCTTCACCCTGGCCGACGGACGCCTCGTGGCCCTGCAGGGCGGGGGCGAATGCGACCGCGCCCGCGTCGTCGCCGCGGTGGGCGAGCCGGCCGCGCCCCCCTCGATCCAGAGCCTGCCCCATACCGGCTACGAATTCCTGTCCGGCGGCCAACTGCAGGTGGTGGTCGACACCGGCCCCCCCGCGCCCGGACCGTGGAGCGTTTCGGCGTGCGGCCAGCCCCTGGCGATGGAGGTGACGGCGGGCGCGGACCGGCTGATCGTGTCCAGCGCCTGGTCGCCCCGCGCCCCGGCCGCCCAGGCCCTGCGCCTGACCCCGGCCGCGTCCACCGCCAGCGTCGCCGACCAGAGCTGCGGGGCGCCGCTGGAGGGCTGGCTGGCGAGGGCGCTGGGCTTTCGCCTGCGCGGCGGTTGCCGCACCGTGAGCGTCGCCCGCCACGACGGCGGCGACGCCTCGTGGCTGGAGCTGTCGCACGACGGCTGGGCGGACGCTTTCGGCCTGAAGCACGAACGCCGCCTCTATCTCGACCGCGCCGCCGACGAACTGCGCGGCGAGGACCAGCTTGTTCCCATCGCGCCGGCCGGTGAGCCACCGAACAAGCGCGCCCTGGCCCTGGTTGCGCGCTTCCAGCTGCATCCGGACGTCAAGGCGTCCCTGGCGCTCGACCACAAGAGCGTGCTGCTGCAGCCGCGGACGGCCAAGCCGGGCCCCGGCTGGCGCCTGCGCAGCGACGCCCAGGACGTGAGCCTGGAATCGGCCGTGCGCCTGCACGACGGGCGGCCCCATCCGTCGGTCCAGATCGTGCTGCGCGCGCCGCTCGCGCCAGGCCAAGCCGCCCGCATCCGCTGGAAGCTGAGCCGCGCCGACGCATCGGAGAAGGCCTCGGAGAAGCCGACCGCATGAGCGACCTCGTCATCCGGCCCGCCGCCGAGGCCGACCTGCCCGCCATCGTCGCCCTGCTGGCCGAGGACGTGCTGGGCCGTGAACGCGACGACCCGTCCCTGCCGCTGGGCGACGGCTACGTCCGCGCCTTCGCCGAGATCCAGCGGCGGCCAGACCAGCATCTGATGGTAGGCGAACTGGGCGGCGAGGTGGTGGCCACCCTGCAGCTCACCTTCGTACCCGGCCTCGCGCGCAAGGGCGCCTGGCGCGGGATCGTCGAGGCGGTGCATGTGCGCGGCGACCGGCGCAGCCGGGGCCTCGGCGGCAGGATGATCGCCTGGGCCGCCGAGACCGCGCGGGCCCGCGGCGACTGCCCGTTCCTGCAACTGACCACCGACAAGCGGCGCCTGGACGCCCACCGCTTCTACGAGCGTGAAGGCTTCAGGCGGAGCCACGAGGGCTACAAGCTGCTGCTCTAGGGCCGCCACCCTCATGTTCGGGCTGAACAACCGGATCTACATCTGCACCCCTCGCCCGAGCGGTAGCGCCAGGCGCCGCGGCTCGCCTTGACGGGCGCCCCCCATCGGCCTAACCCCTGCCTCGCCTCGTGTGACTGGCGCTGAAGGTGGGAAACCACCGGGGAGCATGGGGCGCAGAAGCCGCGCGCCTGGGCACGTACCCCCTTCACAGGAGCCGACCGTGCCCGCAGCCCCCGACTTCCCCCCCGCCCCCGACCAGGTGCGCGTCAAGCGCGCCCTGATCTCGATCTACGACAAGAGCGATCTGGTCCAGACCGCCCAGGCCCTGCACGACCTCGGTGTCGAGCTGGTGTCGACCGGCGGCACCAAGGCGGCCATCGCCAAGGCCGGCCTGCCGGTGAAGGACGTGGCCGACCTGACCGGCTTCCCCGAGATGATGGACGGACGGGTCAAGACCCTGCACCCGGTGGTGCACGGCGGCCTGCTCGGCGTGCGCGACGCGCCGGCGCACAAGCAGGCCATGGACGAGCATGGCATCGGCGCCATCGACCTGCTTTACGTCTCGCTCTACCCGTTCGAGCAGACCGTGGCGGCGGGCGGAGACTTCGGCCACTGCATCGAGAACATCGACATCGGCGGCCCGGCCATGATCCGCTCGGCCTCCAAGAACCACGGCTACGTGGCGGTGTGCACCGGGCCCGAGGACATGGCCGAGGTGATCGAGGCGCTGAAGTCTTCCGGCGGCCATACCGACCTCGACCTGCGCAAGACCCTGGCCGCGCGCGCCTTCGCGCGCACCGCCAGCTACGACTCGGCGATCGCCGCCTGGTTCGCCGGCCAGCTGGGGCAGACGGCGCCCAAGCGCAAGACCATCGCGGGTGAGCTGCGCCAGACCATGCGCTACGGCGAGAACCCGCATCAGTCGGCCAGCTTCTATGTGTTCCCCGAGCCGCGGCGGCCAGGCGTGGCCACCGCCCGTCAGCTGCAGGGCAAGGAGCTCTCCTACAACAACATCGCCGACACCGACGCCGCCTTCGAGCTGATCAGCGAGTTCGACCCGGCCGCCGGCGCGGCCGTGGCCATCATCAAGCACGCCAACCCCTGCGGCGTGGCCCTGGGGGCCGACCTCAAGGCCGCCTACGAACGGGCCCTGCAATGCGACCCCGTATCGGCCTTCGGCGGCATCGTGGCGGTGAACCGCAGGCTCGACCGGGCGGCGGCCGAGGAGATCGTCAAGATCTTCACCGAGGTGGTGATCGCGCCCGACGCCGACGCCGACGCCATCGCCGTGTTCGAGGCCAAGAAGAACCTGCGCCTGCTGCTCTCCGGCGGCCTGCCCGATCCGCTGTCGAAGGGCGAGGTGTTCCGCTCGGTGGCCGGCGGGTTCCTGGTGCAGTCGCGCGATGACAGCCGCCTGACCGCGGCGGACCTGAAGATCGTCACCAAGCGCCAGCCGACCCCGCAGGAAGTGCAGGACATGCTGTTCGCCTTCACCATCGCCAAGCACGTGAAGTCCAACGCCATCGTCTTCGCCAAGGACGGCCAGACCGCCGGCATCGGCGCCGGCCAGATGAACCGTCGCGACTCGGCCCGCATCGCCGCCATCCGCGCCCAGGAAGCCGCCGACACCGCCGGCCTGTCGCAGAGCCTGGCCAAGGGTTCGGCCTGCGCGTCGGAGGCCTTCTTCCCCTTCCCCGACGGCCTGATCCAGGCGGCCGAGGCCGGCGCCACCGCGGTGATCCAGCCTGGGGGCTCGATGGGCGACGACAAGGTGATCGAGGCGGCCGACGCCCACGGCCTGGCCATGGCCTTCACCGGGGTGCGGGTGTTCCGGCACTAGTCACGGGGGTCGAATCGTCCGGGGTCGTGCTATGGCTTGCCCATGACCGCGACCCCGACCCTCCGCGAATGCACCGCCGCCGACGCCGAGGCCTTGGCCCTGGTGGGGGCGGCGACGTTCCTGGAGACCTTCGCCGGAGTGCTGGACGGCCAGGCGGTGATCGCCCACTGCGCCCAGGCCCACGATCCGTCACGCTACATCCAGCTCCTGGCCCTCGGCTGCCGCATCTGGATCGCTGAAGCCGAACCGGATCGGTGCCCGGTGGGCTATGTGGTGGCCGGTCCCTGCCTGCTGCCGATCGCCCGCCCGGGCGAACTGGACGTCAAGCGCATCTATGTGCTGAGCCGCTGGCACGGCTCGGGCATCGGCAAGGCGCTGATGGCCAAGGCGGTCGACTACGCCCGCGCCGACCACCAGGATCGCCTGATCGTCGGCGTCTACAAGGGCAATACCCGGGCCCAGGACTTCTACGAAAGCTGGGGCTTCGAGAAGATCGGCGAACGGACCTTCAGCGTCGGGCCGAAGCAGTACGAAGACTTCGTCTACGCCCTGACGTTGTGAGGCGGCCTTCCCTCTCATGGGAGGGCCTCCGTCACGGGCTGCTGCTGTTCGCCTTGCCGCAGAAAGCCTTGCCGGAGCGCGCCGGGTCGGCGCACCAGGCGGCGATGGCGTCGTACGCGCCGGGGGCGCCGAGCATCACCGTCTGGGCGAGGCCCAGCACGTCGGCCGGGCGGGCCTTGGCGTAGTCCACGCCTTTCAGCGCCGGCAGGGGCGTCTCCAGCGTGACCAGCTGGGCCATCACGTCCTGGCCGAAGCGGTTGATCGCCTGGCAGCGGATCGAGAAACGCACCGTGCGCACGCCCTGGAGCCGGTCGGACACGCCATGCTGCAGCGCCTGGCCGACGGCGCTGACGATGGACCCGGCCTTGTCGAAGTTGTCGGCGGCGTCCTTGGCGCCGGTAACGTCGACATAGATCGTCAGCACCCCGCCGCCGACCTCGGTCAGGCGGATGGCCGGATCGGCCGACTGCAGGGGCTGGGCGTCGGGCGTCGACGACGCCGGCTTGTACAGCATCGGGATCAGCTGCTGCGCGGCCAGGGCCAGGCCCAGGGTCATGGCCGCCACCCCCAGCCAAAGCCGCCAGCCGGTCGGCGCAGGGAGCGCCATCTAGACCGTCGCCTGGGCCGTGGCGGCCAGCTGGCGCATGGCCGCATTGACGATGGTCAGCTTGGCGAAGCTCCAGCCATCGCCCAGGGATTCGATGTCGGCGATCAGGGCGGCCGCCTGGTCGACCTGGAGCTGGCGCGCCGGGGCCCAGGCCATCACCGCCGCCCTGGCCTCCTCCTCCGAGGCCGCGCCGGTGTCGCGCTCGGCCGAGGCCATGATGCTGCGGGTGATCGCCGCCTGCTCGGCCAGCAGGTCCTCGATCAGCTGGCGCATCGCCTGCCGCTCATAGGGGTCGCCGGCCAGCAGCCCGCCGGCCGCCGCGCGCAGGCGGTCGAAGCCGAACACCGCCCCGGCCTGGTGGTAGATGCGCCCGGCCGCCAGGAACGCCCAGCCGGCCGAGAGGGCGAGATCGGCCACGTCGGAGGTCGAGGTCAGGGGCCTGAGCCCGCCGATGCTGGCCGCCAGGGCCTTGGGCGCGCCGAGCTCGACGAAGTGCTGGACCCGCGCCTCGGTGTTCTTGCGCTCCAGCGGCGACAGCAGGTGCAGGCCCTGGGCGCGCATCTCGTCCGCGGCCGGGCGATAGCCCTCCACCAGGGTGTGCACCGACGCCTCACTGCCGACCACCCGGCGCGCCAGCCAATAGGTCTGCCGCCGCAGCACCAGCGAGGTCTCCTCGTAGAGGGCGAGCTGGGCGGCGGCCGGACAGTGGCCGTGGTCGAGCGCGGTGACCGCCTTCCAGGCCTCGTCCAGGCGGAACACCCGCCAGGCCGCCTCGAAGGCGGTGACCAGGCCGCGGGTGTCGCAACCGGTGGCTCGCCGTAGGCGGGTCGGAAAGGTGGGGCCGGCGATGTCGACGATGGCGTTGGACAGGTTGGTGGCGATGATCTCGCGCCGCAGCCGGTGCCCGTGCATGGCCTCGCTGTAGGGGTGCAGGGCGGTGGGGAAGTAAGCCTCGAGCGTGGCCCCGAAGAACGGGTCGTCGGGCGCGGTGGAGGCGACGATCTCGGCCGACAGCTCCAGCTTGCCGTAGGCCAACAGCACCGCCAGTTCCGGCCGCGTCAGGCCCTTGCCGGCCTTCCTCAGTTCGGCGATCTGGACGTTGCCCGGCAGGCCTTCCACGGCCCGGTCCAGCCGGCCCGCCGCCACCAGCTCGGTCATGAACTGGGCGTGGTGGTCGAGCTCGCGCGGCGCGACCTGCTCCAGCAGGCTCAGCGCCAGGGTCTGGTCGTGGTTGTGCTGCAGGACGTGGGCGGCCACCTCTTCGGTCATGGATTGCAGCAGGATGTTGCGGTCCGGCCGGGTGAGCTGGCCTTGCGCCTCCAGCGCCGAGGTCAGGATCTTGATGTTGACCTCGTGGTCCGAGGTGTCGACGCCCGCCGAATTGTCGATGGCGTCGGTGTCGATGCGCCCGCCTTGACGGGCGAAGGCGATGCGCCCGGCCTGGGTGACGCCGAGGTTGGCGCCCTCGCCCACCACTCTCACGCGCAGGTCGGTGGCGTCGACGCGCACGGTGTCGTTGGCTTTGTCGCCCACGTCGGCATGGCTCTGCTCGTGCGCCTTCACATAGGTGCCGATGCCGCCGAGGTAGAGCAGTTCGACCGGGGCCTCGAGGATGGCCTTGATCAGGTCGGCGGGCGTCAGGTCGGCGTCCTTCTCCATGATGCCGAGCGCCTCGCGCGCCTCCGCCGACAGCGGTATGGCCTTGGCCATGCGGGAGTGGACCCCGCCGCCCGGCGAGATCAGGGCGCGGTCGTAATCCTGCCAGGACGAGCGCGGCAGGCCGAACAGGCGCTTGCGCTCGGCCCACGACTTGGCCGCGTCCGGATTGGGATCGATGAAGATGTCGCGGTGGTCGAAGGCGGCGATCAGGCGGGTCTTCTTCGACAACAGCATGCCGTTGCCGAACACGTCGCCGGACATGTCGCCGACGCCGATGCAGGTGAACTCTTCCTTCTGGATGTCTTTGCCGAGCTCGCGGAAGTGGCGCTTGACCGCCTCCCAGGCCCCGCGGGCGGTGATGCCCATGGCCTTGTGGTCATACCCCTGGGAACCGCCCGAGGCGAAGGCGTCCCCCAGCCAGAAGCCGTAGGACTCGGCCATGGCGTTGGCGATGTCGGAGAAGGTGGCCGTGCCCTTGTCGGCGGCCACCACCAGGTAGGGATCGTCGCCATCGTGGCGCACCACGCCCTCGGGCGGCACGACCTTGCCGGCCGTGTCCAGCGTGTCGGTGATGTCGAGCAGGGCGCGCAGGTAGTTGCGATAGGCGTCCACGCCCTCGGCGCGCACCGCCTCGGGCGGGCCCTTGGGCAGGCGCTTGGGATAGAAACCGCCCTTGGCCCCGACCGGCACGATCACCGCATTCTTGACCTGCTGCGCCTTGACCAGCCCCAGCACTTCGGTGCGGAAGTCGTCGCGCCGGTCGCTCCAGCGCAGGCCGCCGCGGGCCACCGGGCCAAAGCGCAGGTGCACCCCCTCGACCTGAGGCGACCACACCCAGATCTCGCGGTAGGGCTTGGGCGCCGGCAGATCGGCCAGGGCGCGGCTCTCGAGCTTGAGGCTGATCCAGGCCTTGGGCCCGCCGTCTTCGCCGAGCTGGTAGTAGTTGGTGCGCACCGCCGCCTTCACCACCAGGGCGAGGCGGCGCAACACCCGGTCGGCGTCGAGGCTCATCACCCCCTGCAGGGCCTGGCCGATCTCGCCGAACAGGGCGTCGGCCTGCTCGCGGCGAGCCGACAGGTCGACCGCCAGCGCCGGGTCGAACTTGGTGCGGAACAGGTCGAGGATCAGCCGGGCGATGGCCGGGTTGTCGGCCAGGGCCTGCTCCTGCACGGCCTGGCTGGGGTCCAGCCCGCTCTGCTGGCGGTAGCGGGCCACGGCGCGGATCAGGGCGGCCTCGCGCCAGCCGATGCCGAGCTCGAACACCAGGCGGTTGAAGCCGTCGTTCTCGGCCAGCCCCGACCAGACCGCGACAAACGCCTCCTCGAAGGGCCGCTTCACGTCGTCGAGGTCGATCGGCTCGTTCTCCGCGCGCCTCAGGATCAGCACGTGCACCCACACGCTGGCCTCACCGGCAGGCAGAAGTTCGAAACCGTGCTCCACCAGGGCCCTCAGCCCCATGCTCTCGACGATCGGCAACATGTCCGACAGCGGCGCGGCCTGCTCGCGGCGATAGACCTTCAAACGCAAGCCGTCCGGCGGATCGCCCGGATCGCGGTAGGCGCGCACCGTCACCGGCCGCGCCTCGCTGAGGGTCTCGATCATCTCGAGATCGGCCAGGGCCTCCTCGGCGCCGAACAGGTCCTGATAGCCCGGCGGGAAGGCCTGGTCATACCGGGCGTGGACATCGGCCGCCAGCACGCGGTCGCCGGTGTCGCGCAGCGCCTCCTCGAATCGGTCGCGCCAGGTGCGCATGCTCTCGGCGATCTCGGCCTCGACCGCCTCGGGCGCCGGCTCCGGATGGCCGGGCGGCAGGCCGATGATGTAGTGGGTGCGCGCCAGGGGCTGGTCGGAGAACTGCGGATAGTAGGCCGACAGCCGCCCGCCCCAGGCCCGGGCCAGGATCTGGCCCGCGCTCAGCGCCAGGGCGGCGTCGAAGCGGCCGCGCGGGACGTAGAGCAGGATCGAGACGAACCGGTCGAACGGGTCGCGCCGAAAGAACACCCTGAGGCGCGGCCGGTCGTAGAGGTGGACGATGCCCTCGGCGATCTCCAGCAGTTCATTCTCAGAGATCTGGAACAGCTCATCTCGCGGATAGCTCTCCAGCACGTTGTTCAGGCGACGCCCGTCGTGGCTGGAGGGCGACTTGCCGGCCCGGTGCAGGACGTTGGCCACCTTCTGCCGCACCAGGGGCACCTGGGGGGCCGGCT
Source organism: Caulobacteraceae bacterium (assembly GCA_036500495.1). Lineage (GTDB taxonomy): Bacteria > Pseudomonadota > Alphaproteobacteria > Caulobacterales > Caulobacteraceae > BOG-938. The sequence goes on along the minus strand of DASYBX010000199.1, from coordinate 22,193 downwards.
CGTTGTAGGCCTCGGCGGTGAACAGGCCGAGGAAGCGCACCTCGCCCACCGGCTTGCCGTTCGGCCCGTACCGCTTGACCCCCACATAGTCCATGTAGATCCGCCGGTGCACCCGGGCGACGCTGTTGGACTTGGCCACCACCAGGGGCTCGCCCGTCTCCGGGCCGTGCCGGAGCACCGAGGCCGCCATCGGATCGTTGTCGTTGCGCAGCACCCGGCGGGCGGGATCGCGCAGGATGCCAAGGCCGGACTTCGGGTCGATCACCGGGTCCTCGCCCTTGGCGCGGGCGTAGTCGTAGGTCCGGGCCCCGAGGAACACGAAGTGCTGGGCCTCAAGCCACCGCAGAAGCGCCAGGGCCTCGGCCTTGTCCGGGCCGTCCGGGGCCATACGCTCCAGCTCGGCCAGAGTGCGGCCCATCAGGGCCAGCATGGCGGGAAAATCCTCGACCGCCGCATAGACGTCGGCCAGCACCGCCTTCATCTCGTCCAGCACCTTGGCGCGCTGGTCCTCGTCGAGGGGGTCGAGCAGCACGGCGATGACCGAGCGCGCCTGGGCCTTGCTCTCGATCACCGGGTGCATCATGGCGCGGATCGGCAGGCCCTGGCCGACCAGCTCGCTCATCACGCTGTCGACCAGGAACGGCCGGTCGGCCTGCACGATCTGCAGCACGTCGAGCCCGAGCGCCCGCCCGTCCTCGCCGCGCGCTTCGGCCAGCCTCATGGCCGGCGCCTCGGGCTGGGGATGGGCGGCGCAGAAGGTCCATAGGTCGTGCGCCAGGGCGCCCACGTCCCCCGCCGTCAGCTGCGGCAGGTCGGCCGGGGCGTAGTCCTCCAGCAACTGGTCGACGAAGTCATGCTCGGCGGCGCTCGTCGCCTTGCCCTTGGCCTTCTGCAGGCCGCGCCCCACCGCCTCGGCCGAGAACGACCCGCGGGCCGCACGCACGGCCCGCTCTTGAACAGGTTTGGCGTGGGCGCGCCGGTCGCGGACGGACTTGTCGCGGTGGGAAGGGGCGCCTTCGTCCGGCATGCTCGGTCTCCCTGTCGCATCGACCCTATGCCGCTGACAGGGGAGTTCAACCGCGGCTTTGCGGCGGCCGTTCCAAAAATCGCCCGACAAAACTGCGCTCGACTGGCGGCCGGGCGATAGCGCTAAGGGAATACCCAAAAAATAAAGCGCCGCCGGAGGCTCAGGACCAGTCCGGCGGCGCTGTCCGGCCGAAGGGGCGTTCGGCTTGGACGAAAAGGCGCCATCCGCGGGGACGACGACGGCGCCTGCTGGGTGCGGATTGGGGGGGAAATCCGCGTCCAGAACAAAGATAGGAATCCGCGGTTCGTGGTTGAAGGGGCGATACCCGTACAGGGCGCCCCAATCTGGGCCATGGCGCTAGGCGTGGCTGGTCAAGGCTTCGGCGCGGGCGGCGCCCTTGGATTGAGGTCCAGGCGCGGCCTCCGACGGGTCCGTCGTGGGGTGCGCCTCGCCAAATGGATCGCCGTCGCTGGACAGGAGGATGGCCACCCAGCGGGTCGAAGGGAATTGGTCGGCCACCACCATCACCATGACGGTCAGGGGCGTGGACAGGAACATACCCGGCACACCCCACACCAGTCCCCAGAACGACAGGGCCAGCAGGATCACCACCGGGTCGAGGTTGAGACTGCGGCCCTGCATGCGCGGGAAGATGATCGAGCCGACCACCAGCTGCACCACCGACAGCCCCACCAGGATCAGGCCGGGCTGCCAGTAGTTGGTGAACTCCACCAGGGCGAACATGGGGGGCAGGAACTGGCCGATCATGCCGCCGATGATCGGCACATAGCTGGTGACCAGGATCAGGAAGCCCCAGAACACCGCGTTGGGCATGCCGACCATCATCAGGATGGCGGTGGAGGCCACGGCGATCATCAGGCCGGTGACCGTCTGGACCCACAGGTAGCGCTCGATGCCGTTGCGGATGCGGTCGAAGGCCGCCGCCGCGTTCTCGCGCCCCTCCGTCGTCGGGAACAGCCGCACCGCTTTCTTGCGGAAGCTGCCCCGCGAGGCGAACAGGAAGCCGAGATAGATCATGATGAAGATGAAGGTCGAGACCAGGCCCTGCAGGGTCTGGGCCAGGCCGCCGGCGTATTTGGCCGGGTCGAGCTGGCGGGCCATGCGCTGCACGCTGGGCGGATTGTGCATGTGCAGCCGGTGCGCCACGTCGTGGATGATGGAATTCAGCCGCGGGGTGTCGGCCACCAGCTGGTTGATGAAGCTCGGCGCATTGCCGGCGATCAGCATCACCGTCACCCCGAAGCCGGCCACCGTCACCAGGATGGCCACGATCAGGGCCCCCAGTTCGGTCAGGCCCGGCATGCGGCTGCGCAGCACCCGCGACAAGCCGTCGATGATCACCATCAGGAACAGGGCCAGGGCGAAGGGCGTCAGGATCGGGCGCAGGAAGAACAGGGCCGCCCCCACCGCGACCGCGGCGGTCATCATCAGGGCGTTGCGCGAGGCGGGTGAGACCGAAGGCGGAGCAGGAGTGGCCATTTGGTGAGTCTAACGCGCCAGGGCCCCGAGCGCATCGCCCGAAAGCCGGCGCAGGCGCCAGTCGTCCAGGCTCACCGAGCCGATGCGCTCGTAGAAGCCGATCGCCGGGGCGTTCCAGTCGAGCACCGCCCAGTCGAGACGACCGAGGCCCTCGGTCCGGCAGCGCCGCGCCAGGGCCTTCAGCAGGGCCAGTCCCGCCCCGCGCCCGCGCGCCTGCGGCAGGACGAACAGGTCTTCGATCCAGATCCCCGCCCGGCCGGTGAAGGTCGAGACGGTGTAGAACCACAGGCAGAAGCCCACGGCCCGGCCGTCCACCTCCACGAGGTCGCAGAAGGCGCGCGGCTGCGGGCCGAACAGCAGGGCGGAGAGGTCGGCCTCGCTCGCGGTCACCGCGTGGCTCAGCTTCTCATATTCGGCCAGGCGCAGGACGAAGTCGAAGACCACGGCCGCATCCTCGGGCCGCGCCGGCCGCACGGCGGGTTCAGACATGCTTGGCGAGCATCATGCAGGCGAAGGTCAGGAGCAGCAGCACCGAGGCGATCTTCTGGCCCCGCAGCACCTTGGCCGCGGCCGCCGGGTCGGGCAGGCGGCGCACCCCGCCGCCGACCAGCGCCCCCTGCACCCCCGCCGCGGCGATGGCCATGACGGCGCCGGCCGCCAGCACCATCTCCGGCCGCCCGAAGCTGCCGGGGTGAAGCATGGTCCACAGGCCGCCGCCGGAGAACACCGCCACGGTGGCGGCCACCATCTGCGGCCGGAACAGGCGCGTGGACGCGGTGGCCGGCTGGCCGAAACCGAGGACCAGGCTGGTCAGCAGCCAGAACAGGGCGCCGGCCATGTGCAGGCCGATGGTCAGGAGCAGGGCGATGGGCATGGGGAACCTCCGCCGCCATCGCTAGGGCGCTCGGGCCGAAAGGGAAAGCGGTTTCGCTGTCCCGCCCTCACCTCTCCTTGGGTCGCCCGCTCCATCGGCTTGCCGGCGGCGGCCTGTGAGGGGGCTCTTATGGACAGCCGCTCAGGCCCACCAGTCGTGGCTGGATTGATGCAGCGGCTCCCAGGACACCGTGGAGGCCTCGGCTGGAGTCCAGCCGGCCAGGTCCCCTACAGGCTCCGAAGACCAGGCGGCGAACGAGTCCGGAAGCGTGAACGCGGCCACGCCGGCCGGGTCCGAATGGCCGTGGGACTGCTCGTTGTGGTGGACCGCGACATGGGTAGGGAAAATCTCCGGCACACCGAGCCCCGCCGCGGTCGGATCGAGCGAGATGACGCCGAGCGCCATGGCGATAGCGCAGGGCGCGGCGCCCAGGAACCACGGACGCATCGGCTTCTCGGCGCGCCAGCTCTGCTCCGCGCCGGACCAGGAGGGGTAGACGGTCGCCAGGACGGTAAGCGTGGAAGCGGCAGACCCCGGTAGGGCCAAGGCCTCGCCCGGCGCCGGTTCATCCGGTAGGACCTGCCCCTGCCAGGACGCTCCGGCTGCGTCTTTCGCAGGCCGCCCGCGATCGAGCCGGATCGCCAAAAGGACTGCCACGCCAATGAGTAACGCTACCCAGATCATGGTCCGTCCCCGCACGATTCGGTCGATGAATCTGGCCTACCGTGAGTATGACCCGGTATGCCATGCGGCGGATTAGCGCGGCCTTGGCCGTGTCGTTCAATAACGACGGGCCGGTCTGTTGTATGAAAACAAGCTCTACTTTATTGGAAACAAGCTCTGCTTTGGATTTTCAGCGCTGAATTCAAGCGCATGGCGCTCTTCAGCCGGGCTGCTGGCCGGCCCTTCACGGGGCAGACGACACCGTCGTGGCTTCGCTGGTGAACTTGGCCGCCATGCTTTGGCCGATCACAGTCGCGCCGCTGATGATGGCCACGCTGACCAGCACCATGATCAGCGCGTACTCGACGGCCGTGGCGCCCGAGCGGCAGAGCATGAAGTGGCGAAGCTGTCTCATGAGGGGCGACACTGCGCCCGGCTCGCCTAAGGCCCGGTGAACAGACGCGTTTACTGCCCTGTTAAGGATGATGGGGCCGCTGCGGCCCCTCAGGCGACCCCGTCCGCCGGCCGCCAGCGCCCGAAGCGCCGGCGCTCAGGGTGTCGAGCCGCTCGCGGATGTAGGCGGCTTCGGCCGGGGTGGCGGCCAGGGCGATGGCGCGGTCGAACGCCTCCCGCGCCTCCGCCTTGCGGCCGAGTTCGGACAGGAGGGCCCCGCGCATGCCGTGGAAGTTGAAATAGGCGGACAGCCGGACGCCCAGGGGCTCGATCATGGCCAGGGCTTCGGCGGCGCCACGGGTGCGCATGGCCGCGGCGGCCCGGTTCAGGGTCACCACCGGCGAAGGGGCCAGCACCTCGAGGGAGGCGTACAGCGCCTCGATCTCGGCCCAGTCGGTATCTTCCCAGCTGGGCGCGCGGGCGTGCAGGGCGGCGATGGCCGCCTGCACCAGGTAGGGCCCGGGCCGACGGTGGCGCATGGCCTTGTCGATCAGGGCCAGGCCCTCGGCGATCATCGGCCGGTTCCAGGCGTGGCGGTCCTGCTTCTCCAGCAGCACCACCTGGCCGTCCTTGTCGAACCGGCCCTTCAGCCGGGCGTGCTGCAGCAGCATCAGGGCCGTCAGGCCCATGATCTCGGGCTCGGCCGGGAACAGGCGCAGCAGCAGGCGGCCCAGCCGGATGGCCTCGTCGCACAGCACCCCGCGCGGCCCCTCGGCCTCCAGGGGATCGGGCGACGAATAGCCCTCGTTGAATACCAGGTAGACCATGGCCGCCACGGCCCCGAGCCGCTCGGACCGCTCCACCGCGCCCGGCGCCTCGAAACGAGTGTCGCCGCGCCGGTTGGCCTCGGCGATCTTGGCCTTGGCCCGGGTGATGCGTTGCTCCATGGCCGCCTCGCTGACCACGAAGGCGCGGGCGATCTGGCGCACCGACAGGCCCGAGACGACGCGCAAGGCCAGGGCCACCTGCTGCACCGCCGGCAGGTCCGGATGGCAACAGATGAACAGCAGGCGCAGGATGTCGTCGCGGTAGTGCTCGCCGTCGAGCCGGTCGGCCAGGGCCTCTTCCGCATCGTCCAGGTCGGAGATGTGGGCCTCGTCCGGCAGGGCCTGGGTGCGGCCCTGGCGGCGGGCGCCGTCGATGCCGGCGTTGCGCCCGACCATGATCAGCCAGGCGGCGGCGTCACGCGGCGGCCCGTTCTGCGGCCAGGTGCGCAGGGCGCGCAGGCACGCCTCCTGGAACGCCTCCTCCGCCGTGTCGAGGTCGCGGAAGTAGCGCAGCAAGGCCGCCACCGCCCTCGGCCGGGCCGCGGCGATCGCCTGATCGATGCCGTCGAACTCGCTCACGGCTATTCGGCCGCGGAGGCCGGCGCCCTGGCCTCGCCCCAATCCAGGGAGCCCTGCGAGAACATGGCGATGGGCCGCACCTCGTAGGAGCCGCCGGGGTTCACCCGGCCCAGTTCGCGGGCGAAGCCGAGCGCCTCCTCCAGGTCCTTGGCTTCCAGCACATAGAAGCCGAGCAATTGCTCCTTGGTCTCGGCGAAGGGGCCGTCGAGCACGAGCGGCGGATCGGAATCCTTGCGCAGGGTGGTGGCCGCGGTGGTCGGCAGCAGGCGCGCCACCGGCCCGAGCTTGCCGGCCCGCACCCAAGGCTCCTGCACGGCCAGGAGCTTGTCCATCACCGCGTCATCCTCGTCCTTGCTCCAGGCGCAGACCACGTCTTCCTGGTTGTAGCAGAGCATGGCGTAAAGCATCGGCGTCGCTCCTTCGTCTCTAGGACGCGCGACTATGCCGTCTTCCGACAGGGGGACGAAGAAAATCCGGGCTGGCCGCGCCGTGCGGCGCAGACGCGCCGAGCCTTCGCCCGAAGGCGTCGGTCTACGGTGATGCGGAAAAATTGGAGCGGGCGAAGAGATTCGAACTCTCGACCCCAACCTTGGCAAGGTTGTGCTCTACCACTGAGCTACGCCCGCGCTCCTGAACGTCCGAGAGGTGTTGGCCGGACGCCCGTTTTCGAGAGGGGGGCTTATGGCAGAGGCCCTGGCGGTTTGCAAGGGCCTCTGCAGCGTCAAAATCCCGCTCGAGTCGGGGCCCGCCGACAGCACGCGATACTCACAGCCCGATGCGCGGGCTCCGCAGGCGGCGCTTGTTGACGTGTTCCTTGGGCGCCTCGCCGAGGTCCTCGGGAATTTCGCCGCGGAAGTAGTAGCGCTGCCAGGCCTCGCGCACGGTGTCGGGGTCGCGCGCGAACAGGCGCTTGTTGAAGTCGCCGCGCTGCTTGGACCAGGCGTCGTACTGGCCCTTGAGCGGCGGGTTGCCCTCCAGAGAGCGCTGCACCACGTCGAACTGCTCGAGTTGCTTGTCCTGCATCAGGGTGATGAAGCAGAACGGTTCGCCCTTCTCGAAGCGCACCTTGCCCGGGCGTGTGAAGATCCAGTTCATGGTGAACGGGAACGGCAGCCAGTCGGTCTCGACCAGGCCCGTGAGGGGCTGGATGCCGTCCTTGACGTGGTTGGGGGCGCCGGAGATCCACATCGACCAGCGGCCGGGCGTGCGGAACAGGTAGCCCGGGTGGAAGGTCACCACCCCGTGGCTGAAGTGGCTCTTGACGAACTCGTGGAAGTCCGGATGCGGCGTATCCGGCGTCATCTTGATGTCTTCCTGGTTCTTGCCGCCGTTCCACTCCAGGGTCATGCCCATCGGGCACAGGATCTCCCAGCCGGAGCTGTTGGCCATGCTCAGCGGCAGACAGCGATAGGGGTGGCGCTGGGCGAAGCGATCCATCCACTGGCGCTCGGGGCGCCCCGGCACGATCTCCGGCGGCCGCATGGCGGTGGGAAAGCACTCGAGTTCTGGCATGTCGGCCTTCTACGCTGAAAAGGGTCGAGCATCCCTAGCGCCGCCGAAGGCCGAGGGGAACACCCCCGCGCCAACACCCCCGCTTGGCGCCGGCCGGACCAGCCCGGTAAACGGGGCCCATGACCGCCGCCGCGCCCGAAGACCTCTACGCCTTCCTCGATGCCCGAGGCATCGCGCATCGCACGCTGGAGCATGATGCCGTGTTCCGGGTCGACGAGGGCCACGAGATCAAGGCGGCGCTGCCCGGCGGCCATACCAAGAACCTGTTCCTGAAGGACGCCAAGGGCCAGATCTGGCTGATCTGCGCGCTCGGCGAGACGCGCGTCGACCTCAAGCGCCTGCCCGAGACGATCGGCTCGGCCCGGCTGTCGTTCGGGTCGGCGGAGCTGATGCAGGAGGTGCTGGGGGTGACGCCCGGGTCGGTGACCCTGTTCGCCCTGATCAACGACAAGGCGCGGCGGGTGAAGCTGGTGCTGGATGCGGCCCTGCTCGAGCCCGAACCGATCAACTTCCATCCTCTGACCAACACCGCCACCACCGCGATTTCGCAAGAAGGCCTGCGCGCCTTCCTCAAGGCCCTGGACATCAACGCCGAGGTCGTGGATTTCGAGCGCTTGGCCCTGGTCGGGGCGCTATGAACCTCGCGCTGGAGTCGCCGCGAGGCGATGGCGCGAGCCATAAGAGATTGCGGCCGTCAGGTCGCACGACCATTTTAGGGGCCATCTTCAAGGCGAGGGCCGGGAGGCGGATGTGAGCATGTTGTTCGGAGACGCGGGGTCCAAGCCCGCCGGACCAAATGGTCAAGGTTCGGGGGAGGCCAACATCAAGGATGGCTCCGACGCCACCTTCATGGCCGACGTGATCGAGGCCTCGCAGACGACTCCGGTGATCGTCGACTTCTGGGCCTCATGGTGCGGGCCCTGCAAGCAGCTCGGCCCCGCCCTCGAGCGGGCGGTCGAGGCGGCCAAGGGCGCGGTCAAGCTGGTCAAGATCGATATCGACGCCAACCCGGCCGTCGCCGGCCAGCTGCGCGTCCAGTCGATCCCCACGGTCTACGCCTTCGTCAACGGCCGGCCGGTCGACGGCTTCCAGGGCGCGCTGCCCGAGAGCCAGATCAAGCAGTTCGTCGAGCGCCTGACCGGCCCGGCCGAACCCGGCGAGATCGACGACATCCTGGCCATGGCCGCGGAGTCCCTGCAGCTCGGCGATCTGGGCGGCGCGGCCCAGGCCTATGCCCAGGCGCTGCAGATCGACCCCGCCAACATCAAGGCCATCGCCGGCATGGCGCGCCTGTACCTGCAGAACGGCGACGCCGAGCGGGCTGGCGAACTGCTGGCCATGGCCCCGGCCGACGCCAAGGACGCCGAACTCGACAGCGTGCGCGCCGCGTTGAAGCTCGCCAGCGCCGGATCGTCGGAGACCCAGGCCCTGGAGCAGCGCCTGCAGGCCGATCCGGACGACCACGACGCCCGGCTGGAGCTGGCCAAGGCCCTGGCGGCCCGCGGCGCCTACGACCAGGCGGCAGACCAGTTGCTGCACATCATCCAGCGAGACCGCGAGTGGAACGGCCAGGCCGCCCGCAAGCAGCTGCTGGAGGTGTTCGAGGCCGCCGGCCCGACCTCCGACGTCGTCAAGCAGGGCCGCAAGCGGCTTTCGGCCATCCTTTTCTCGTGAGCGACGAGCAACCCGAAGCGGCTCCGAAGGCGGAGGACCTGCCGCAGGTCATACCTCTGTTCCCCCTCGACGGGGCCCTGCTGCTGCCCCACGCCAGCCGGCCGCTCAACATCTTCGAGCCGCGCTATCTCAACATGCTCGACGACGTGATGGCGGCCGAGCGCATCGTCGGCATGGTGCAGACTGCCCCCGGCGGCACCCCCGAGCGGCCGTTCCTGGCCCATGTGGGTTGCGCCGGCCGCGTCACCAGCTTCGGCGAGACGCCGGACGGGCGCTATCTGATCAGCCTGACCGGCCTCTGCCGCTTCCACCTGGAGACCGAGATCTCCTCGCCCACGCCCTATCGGCAGGCGCGGGTCGACTACAGCGCCTACGTCCAGGACCTGGAGCCGCGGCCCACCGATACCGGCGCCGACCGTCAGCGGCTGCTGGACGCCCTGACGCCCTTCCTGGAGCACCGCAGCCTGCGCATCGACTGGGGGCAACTCTACGAGGCGCCGATCGCCCAGCTGGTCGACAGCCTGGCCATGGCCCTGCCCTTCGACCACCCCGAGCTGCAGGCCCTGCTGGAAGCCCCGACCCTCGACGCCCGCCGCCAGACCCTGATCACCCTGCTGGAGATCGACGGGGCCGAGGGCGGCGACGAGCACACCGCTCGCCAGTAGGGCTTTGGGCAGCTAGAACCGAGTCATGTCCGAGACCTCGTCCTCCTTCGCCACCGTCGACCCGCGCCTCCTGGAGGTTCTGGTCTGTCCCGTCACCCGCACGCCCCTGGTCTACGACCGCGCGCGGCAGGAGCTGGTCAGCAAGGCCGCCCGTCTGGCCTATCCCGTGCGCGACGGGGTGCCGGTGATGCTGCCCGAGGAGGCTCGCCCGCTGGGCGAGGGCGAGTGAGCGCCCACGCACTCACTTGGCCCTAGGCGAGAGCGCAAAGAAAAACCGATGGAAAAGCCCTGGCCGATCGAATTTCGCCTGAACAAGGCCGGTGACCAGCTCTCGGTCGCATTCGACGATGGCGAGGTGTTCCACCTGCCCTCCGAATACCTGCGCGTGATGACCGGCAGCGCCGAGGACCGCGGCCATGGGGCCGGTCCTCGCCCGCCGATCCCCGGCAAGAAGCACGTCCGGATCACCGCCATCCATCCCGTCGGCCGCTACGCCGTGCGCCTGGTGTTCGACGACGGCCACGACACCGGCCTCTACAGCTGGGATCTGTTGCGCGACCTGGGCGCCGAGCGCGACCGTTTTTGGTTCGAATACATGGATACGCTGGAGAAGGCCGGCCTCTCGCGAGCCTAGCCCGGCCTGTAGCCCTCCCGCGCCGCCTTGGCCCACGGCCAGGGCCGCACCCGAGCCCGGATCGCCTTCTGCACATGGCGCTCGACCACAGGGCGCGGCGTCCCGCCGTCCGGCTCGCCCCAGGTCACCTCGACTTCGTCGCCCAGTCCCGCCCGTTCGTCGACGACGCCCAGGGACACCCAGGCCCGGTCCGGATGGAAATAGGCCGGATAGGTGGAGAAACCGGCCGGGGCGCCGCTCAGGCGCACGGCGTCGTAGGGGTGGGAGGCGTAGTGGGCGGTGGGGACCTCCATCCACTTGCCGTTCCCGCCGGGTTGCAGCTGGCTGGCCTGGACGGCGAGCACGTCCTCGGCGTTCCACTCCAGCGACACCTTGCGCCGATGCGGGCCCTCGGCCATCCGCTGCAGGGCTCCGCGGCCGACGAAGTCGTGGTCGAAGCGGATCAGGCGGCCGTAGTCGAGGTCCCACGGCGTCAGATAGTAGTCCTCGATCCGTTCGGCGACGAAGCTGCCGCCGAGCGAGGCGATGGCTTCGAAGCTGGTGTCGCCCAGCCATTCCCGGTAGGGCCGCATGGCCTCGCCCGTGTAGATCGCCGGCAGGGGCGAGGGGATCCAGCCGGAATCCACGCAGATCGAGGAATAGGCCCGCCCGCCCACCTGGCGCAGGCCATGGGCCTGCCCGGCCTTCAGGATCGCCGCCTTGACCTCGGCGCCCAGCTCCACCGGCCCCCAGAACTCCAGCCCCGCCGCGCCGCCCATGCCATGGCGTAGGCAGCGCAGTTCATGGCCGGCGATGTTCACCACGCCCATGTGGAAGAACTTGACCGCCTCGATCGGGCCGCCGTTCAGCTCCTCCAGCAGCCCCCAGGCCTTGGGACCCTGCAGTTCGTAGCGGAAGGTCTTGCGCGGCTTGGGGTTGGACACCGAGCGCTCGTCCCGCTCCACCGTCACCTGGTAGCCGCCGGTCTCGGCCTTGAACTGCACCCAGTTGGCCACCACCGGCCGGCCGACGATGTCGACCTTGTCGTCCTCCAGGCCGAACACGATCATGTCGCCGATGACGAAGCCATCGGGGCTGCACGCCACCAGCTGCTTGGCCTTGTCGCGTCCGAAGCCTTCGAAGCTGTTGATCGCCAGGTCCGACAAGAGGCGGATCACGTCCGGCCCCTGCACATAGAGGTCGGTCATGTGGAAGCTCTGGTCGATCAGGGCCACATCCTCGCGCCAGGCCCGCTGCTCGTCGCGCCAGTTCGAATATTCCGCCGGCACAGGGTAGACGTAGGGGCCGAGCGGGGCGGAACGCAGCATCTTCACCGCGCCGCCGGACGCCTTCAGCTTGTCTTCGAGGGAGGCCATGGGTTTCTCCTTGCCGCAAGACCCACGCTAGCCTGCGAACCTGCGACCGGAAAAGGATCACCATGCGCCAGGCCGCCGATGTGCTCAGCTTCCGCACGCCAGATCGCGGCCTGCTGGAGATCACGGGCGAAGTCGACGGCTGGGCGCGCCGCCAGGATATGCAGGCTGGCCTGCTGACCCTGTTCTGCCGTCATACCTCGGCGTCGCTGCTGATCCAGGAGAACGCGGCGCCCGAGGTGCGCACCGACCTTCAGGCCTTCTTCGAGCGCCTGGCGCCGGAAGACCCGACGCTCTACGCCCACGACGACGAAGGGCCGGACGACATGCCGGCCCATCTGCGCGCCGCCCTCACCAACACCCAGCTGTCGATCCCCCTGATCGGGGGCCGGCTGATGCTGGGGACCTGGCAGGGTGTCTATCTGTTCGAGCACCGCCGCCGCCCGCATTTGCGGGAGGTGGCGATGCACTTGCTTGGCGAATAGTCCCGGGCCTATCGCAGCCCGCCGCTGGCGTTGATCTTCTCGCCGGTCAACCAGCGGGAGTCGTCCGAAGCCAGGAACACGGCCACCCCGGCGATGTCGCCCGGCTGGCCGGTGCGGCCGAGCGGCGTCTGGGCCACCGCGCCCGCCTCGAAGTCCGAGCCGATGAAGCCGGCGGCATGGGTTCCTTCGGTCTCGACGATTCCCGGGTTGATGGCGTTGACGCGGATCCGGCGCGGGCCGAGCTCGTTGGCCAGCACACCGGTGATGGAGTCCACGGCGCCCTTGGTGGCGGTGTAGACCGCCGAGGCCGGCGGATTGAGGCTGGTGACCACCGAGCTGATGTTGATCACGCTGGAGCCTTCTCCCAGGTGCGGCGAGGCGGCCTTGGTGGCCAGGAGCACGCCCAGCACATTGGTGTCGAAGATCCGGTGGTAGTGCGCCTCGTCGATCGCTTCGAGCGGCTTCATGTCGTACACGCCGGCGTTGTTCACCAGCACGTCCAGCCGGCCGAACGCCTTGATCGCCGCCGCGACCACGCCTTCGGCGTCACCGGCCTTGGATACGTCGCCGTGCACCGCCACGGCCCTGCCGCCGCCGTTGGTGATCGCCTCGACCACTGCGTCCGCGCCGGCCTTGCTCGACGCGTAGTTGACCACCACCGCGGCCCCTTCGGCCGCCAGCGCCTTGGCGATGCCCGCGCCGATCCCCTTTGAAGCCCCGGTGACCACCGCGACCTTGCCTTGCAGCTTCGACATGACGAAATCCTCTTTCCCGCCGGGCCCGGACCGGAATGGCGGGGGCCTGTGTTCTATAGTTCGGGAAATCGGAACTATTGAACCGGAGTTCAAGGGGGCTTACTTAGAAATTCATGCGGCCCCTGTTTCATCCCCAGGTCGAGGACATTCGGGTCGAGGCCATCCTCCACGCCCTGTCCGACCCCGCGCGCGCGGCCCTGTTCACCCAGATCGCGGCGACCGACTGCGCCCAGACCTGCACCGCGGCGGCCGGCGGCGCCTGCCAGGCGATCCCCAAGTCGACCCTGTCACAGCATTTCAAGGTGCTGCGCGAGGCTGGCCTGATCCGCTCCGAGCGCCAGGGCGTTGAGATGCGCAACACGTCCCGATGCAGAGAGGTCAACGACCGCTTCCCGGGCCTGCTGCCGGCGATCATCGACGCGCAGAAGCGCCAGGCGTCCTAGCCAGCCAGCAGGTCGCCGACGGTCACCACGCGAGCGTATTCGCCATCCAGATTGGCCAGGCTCATGGCGTGGACCTCGTCCGCCGTGCGGAAGGCCCCTCGATGGTCGGTTCTACCGAAAGTGAAGCAGGCGTCCTCGACCAGGTAGGTTTCGAACCCCAGGTTCCCCGCCATCCGCACGGTCGACTCGACGGAATTGTTGGTGAGCACCCCGGCGATCACGACGCGCAGGTCGCCCCGTGCCTTCAGGTCCGTTTCCAGAGTCGTGCCGATGAAGGCGCTGTTGGCCTGCTTGGCGATGATCTTCTCGCTCGGCAGGGGCGCCGTGCCCCGGCGGAAGTCGTTGCCAGGCTGTCCCGGCCGGTAGTGCGACCCCGCTTCGACCGAGTCGTGGCGCACGTGCCAGACGGGCCAGCCGCGGGCGCGCCAGGACGCGACCAGCTTTGCGAGGTTGGCGTCGGCCTCGGGGTTGTTGCGTTCGCCCCAGGACGGATGGTCGATCGCTTGCTGCAGATCGATGAGCAGCAGCACCGCGCCGCTCGCCGGATGAGTCACAACGCCTCGCCCCGCAGCAGCCGCGGCAACTCGCCCGTCGCCCCGCCGGCCTCCTGCATGAAGAAGCGGCGGGCCGGGCCCATCTTGTCGACGGCGCTCATGCCGATCCCGCGCGCCAGGCGCAGCACGGGGTTGTCGTTGGAGAACAGGCGGGTGAAGCCGTCGGTGGCGGCGGCCAGCATGACGTTGTCGAACCGCCGCCAGCGGGCATAGCGCTCCAGCACCAGCTCAGAGCCGATGTCCTCGCCGAGCCTGCGGGCCTCGACCAGCACCTGGGCCAGGGCGGCGATGTCCTTCAGGCCCAGGTTGAGGCCCTGGCCGGCGATCGGGTGCACGCCGTGGGCGGCGTCGCCGATCAGTGCGGCGCGCGGCGCGGTCATGCGCTCGGCCAGTTCCAGGGCCAGCGGATAGTTGAAGCGGAGGCCTTGCGCCGTCGCCTTGCCGAGGAACTCGCCGAAGCGGCGGTCGAGGTAGGCCTGAAAAGCCTCAGGGCGCGCCACCATCAGGGCCTCGGCCTGGCGCGTCCCCTCGGTCCACACGAGGCTCGCCCGGTCCTCCGTCAGAGGCAGGATGGCGAACGGGCCGCTCGGCAGGAAGTGCTCGTGCGCCACGCCTTCGTGCGGCCGCTCCAGGTTCACCGTCGCCACCACGCCCGACTGGCGGTAGGGCCAGCCGACCGCGCCGATGCCGGCCACCTTGCGCACGGTCGAATTCCGTCCGTCGGCGCCGACCGCCAACGGCGCCTCCACCACGCGCCCGTCGCCCAGTACGGCGCGCGCACGGCCGGGGTCGATCTCCAGCCGCTCCAGCCGGGCGGGCGCCAGCACCAGGATGTCGCTGGCCTTCAGCGCCTCGGCCAGGCCCTGGCGGATGCGGCGGTTCTCCAGCATGTAGCCGAGGGGCTCGCCCTCCACGCGCTCGGCGATCTCGGCGGAGTCGAAGCGCAGGGCGAAGGGCGAAGGCCTGCCAAAGGCGGCGGCGCCGGGCGAACGGCCGTCGGTCACCAGGATCTGCTCGATGCGCTGGGCGTGGGGCTCCAGCAGGGCGCCCACGCCGATCGCCTTCCATTGACGGAAGGCCGCGAAGGCCACGGCGCTGGCCCGGCCATCGAAGGTCTCGTCCAGCTGGTCGCTCATCGGCGCCCGCTCGATCAGCACCGGGCGCAGGCCGCCGGAGCGCAGCGCCAGGGCCAGGGTCGCCCCGGCCATGCCGCCGCCGACGACGATCACGTCGCATGTCAGGGGCGCGGAAACGGCGGGGACGTCGGCCATGAAGGCGTTATGCGCCGGCCTCAACGGATTGTGCAATGCGCGTCCTGCTCCGCTGGAGTCACGGTAAACAGCACCTTAACCAAACACCCCCATACCGATTCTCTGGACGATCAGGAGCGTGCGATGGCGGATGGCGCCGGGGCTGTGGTGATGCGGGGCGTTAGGCTGGGCTGGGACAACCCGGTCTCCGCGCGGCTGAGAGGGGGGCTGGTGGCCGCCTTCGGCCTGGTCCTGATCGTCGCCTTCGCCAGCTATCGCGCCGCCGACCCCAGCTGGAACACCTCCACGGCCGGCCCCGCCCACAATCTGCTCGGCCCGACCGGCGCCAAGCTGGCCGACGCCGGCATCCAGTCGCTGGGCCTCGCCGCCTGGGTGGCCGCCGCCCTGATGGTGGTGTCGGGCCTCGGCCGCGTATCCCAGCGCAACCCCGCCGCCACCCGCGGCCGCCTGCGCCTGCGGGCGCTGATCGGCGCCCTCGGCGTGCTCGCCCTGGCCGGGCTGATGGCCCTGCCGCCCGCGCCCGCCCTCTGGCCCCTGGCCCGCGGCCTGGGCGGGGTGTGGGGCGACAGTGTGCTGCACGGCCTCGCCGACCTGTTCGCCTACGCCCGCATCCCCTTCGGCCTCGGGGTCTCCGCCGTGCTGTTGGCCTTTGGCACGCTCGCCGCCCTCGCCGGCGCGGTGGGTCTGGGCGCCCATGATTTCGCGGCCGCCGCCGGCCACGCCGCCGAGGCCTTCCGCCGTTCACCCGACGCCGACCTGCCCACCACCCCGGTCGCCCGCCGCCGAGCCGAACGTCAGGCGGCCGAGGACAAGGTGCGCGCGCGCCTCTCGCCGCCCTCGTCCGACAACGCGCCGGCCATCGCCGCTCCCGAACCGGCGAAATCGCCCGGCGCGCCTGGCGCGCCGGAACCCCAGGTTCTGGGGACCAAATCCCGCGGCGCGTCCAAGCGCGAGGCCAAGGAGATCCAGGCCGAGCTGCCGTTCGCCTCGCCCAAGGTCGGCGACTTCCGCCTGCCCGAGCTCGGCATGCTGGCCAAGCCCAAGCCCCGCGCCTCGGCGGTGGACGAGGGCGGCCTGCGCCAGAACGCGCGCCTGCTGGAAAGCGTGCTCGCGGAATTCGGCGTCCGCGGCACGGTCGACCAGATCCGTCCCGGCCCGGTGGTCACCCTCTACGAACTGGCTCCCGCTCCCGGCGTGAAGAGCGCCCGCGTGGTGGCCCTGGCCGACGACATCGCCCGCTCGATGAGCGTCTCGGCCTGCCGCGTCTCGGTGGTGCAGGGGCGCAACGCCATCGGCATCGAGCTGCCCAACGCCCGCCGCGAGACCGTCTATCTGCGCGACCTGCTGGCCTCCACCGAATACGAGAAGACCCAGCACGTCCTGCCCATGGCGCTCGGCGAGACCATCGGCGGCGAGCCCTATGTGGCCGACCTGGCCCGCATGCCCCACCTGCTGATCGCCGGCACCACCGGCTCGGGCAAGTCGGTGGGCGTGAACGCCATGATCCTGTCGATCCTGTACCGCCTGCCGCCCGAGCAGGTGCGCTTCATCATGATCGACCCCAAGATGCTCGAGCTGTCGGTCTACGACGGCATCCCGCACCTGCTCGCCCCGGTCGTGACCGATCCCAAGAAGGCCATCGTCGCCCTCAAGTGGACCGTGCGCGAGATGGAGGACCGCTACCGCCGCATGTCCAAGATCGGCGTGCGCAACGTGGCCGGCTTCAACGAGAAGGCCAAGGAGGCCATGGCCAAGGGCGAGCACTTCGTGCGCACCGTCCAGACCGGCTTCGACGAGGCCGGCCGCCCGGTCTACGAGGAGGAGAAGCTCCGCCCCGAGCCCATGCCCTACCTGGTGGTGGTGATCGACGAGGTCGCCGACCTGATGATGGTGGCCGGCAAGGACATCGAGGGCGCGGTGCAGCGCCTGGCCCAGATGGCCCGCGCCGCCGGCATCCACCTGATCATGGCCACCCAGCGCCCGTCGGTGGACGTGATCACCGGCACCATCAAGGCCAACTTCCCGACCCGCATCAGCTTCCAGGTGACCAGCAAGATCGACGCCCGCACCATCATGCAGGAGCAGGGCGCCGAGCAGCTGCTGGGTCAGGGCGACATGCTGTACATGGCCGGCGGCGGCCGCATCACCCGCCTGCACGGTCCGTTCGTCGCCGACGGCGAGGTCGAGGACGTCGCCAAGTTCCTGCGCGCCCAGGGCGAGCCCAAGTACCTGGAAGAGGTCACCGCCGCTCCGGAAGAGGACGGGGATGGCGATGGCGGCTCCGGCGGCGGCGAGGGCTCGGGCAACGAGCTCTACGACCAGGCCGTGGCCGTGGTCACCCGCGACCGCAAGGCCTCGACCAGCTACATCCAGCGCCGCCTGCAGATCGGCTACAACCGCGCCGCCTCGCTGATGGAGCAGATGGAGCGTGAGGGCGTAGTAGGTCCGGCCAACCACGCCGGGAAACGAGACATCCTAGTCGGGCCGCCGCCAACCTAGACCTCGAACACTGCGGCGGCGCGCCGGTGATCGAGATCCGGCATGGACCGCGAAAGCGCCTCGCGGAGCTTGAACCGCCGCCCAGCGTGCAGATGCGCCATTGAGTGCGGCGTCCGGCTCTGCTTTCCTCCGCCGCGAACGCCACCTGGAGGATCACATGGGCCGCAGAGCCGCCACCGTTCTCGCGCTCGTCGCGCTCACCCTTTCCTCGCCGATCCTGGCCGCCTGCCAGCCGAAGGCCGCCGTCGCTCCGGCCGCGGGGGACGAGATGAGCATGGGTGATGCCAAGGCCAAGGTCACCTTGGTGGAGTACGCCTCTGCGGGCTGCCCGTTCTGCGCCCACTTCGACACCGACGTCTTCCCCGCCTTCAAGACCAAGTACGTCGACACCGGCAAGGTGCACTACGTGTTCCGCGAGATGCTGGTGGGCGGCGGGTCCGAGATCGCCCTGGGCGCCGCAGGCTTCCTGACCGCGCGCTGCGCCGGCAATGACAAATACTTCGCGGTTCTGGATCAGGTGTTCCACGCCCAGGAGCAGATCTACAAGTCGGGCGACATCAAGTCGGGCCTGTTGCCCATCGCCAAGGCCAACGGCCTCAGCGACAAGCAGTTCGAGGCCTGCGTCAACGACGAGACGGCCATCAACGCCCTGAACGCGCGCAGCGAGAAGGCGGGCCAGGACGGCGTGAACAGCACGCCGACCTTCTTCATCAACGGCAAGAAGACCTTCGAGGGCGTGCCGACGCCCCAGCAGCTCGACGCCGCCATCGACGCCGCCAGCTAGGGCGACCGCTGGGCGGGGCGGTGCGCGAGATGGGATCGAGAAAGGTAGCGCCGGAAGGCTGAGGCGGGGGTGCCTCCCGGCGCCGCGTACGGCAATACTCGCCGTCCGCACTCTCGTGTCAGGCCGACTGGCGCATCCCTCCGCCATCGGCCCCGGGAATTCCGGAAGCGCGCCTTTTGATCGAAGTCGGCCGCCCATGATTTATTCCGGGCGTCGGGAATTTTATATTCCGCGACATCGGCGCGTCGGCAGGGGCGGATTGCGAAATCGCCGACCGATTCGCCGCTCCCACGGCGACGAAATTTCCCCGTTGCGTGGCCGGCGTACGCTTCGTCAGCCGAAGGGGCCGCCGAATGGTGAACTTCATCCGCGCGTCGGCGCTGCGCGACCTTGCGGAGATCGTCCGTCCGGCGGGGATCGATCCCTTATCCCTGTGCCGGGCCGTGGGCATACCGCCATCGGCCCTGTCGGACCCTGACGAGAAGGTGCGCAGCGACGCGGTGGGCGCCCTGCTCGACCTGACCGCCCGCCAGAGCGGGATTGCGGACTTCGGCCTGCGCATGGCCGAGCGGCGACGGCCGGCCAGCTGGGGCGTGGCGGGCCTCTTGATGACGCAGCAGCGCACCGTGGGCGACGCCATGGACGCGGGCGCCCACTACATCGCCGCCCACTACGAAGGGGCGCGGGCCGAGATCGAGACCTTCGGCGACGAGGTGGTGGCCTGGATCGACATCGACGACGGCGCCGACGCCATCCGCTTCGATCCGGCCCAGCGGAACGAGTTCGTAGTGGGGGCCTCGGTCTACGTGCTGCGCGCCCTGATGCACCGCGACTGGCGCCCCGTGCGGGTGGGCTTCACCCACCCGGCCCGCGGCGACCTGGACCGCTACAAGCCCTACTTCGGCCGCGCCCCCCTGTTCGACCAGGACCGCATGTTCCTGGTGCTGGCCAGGGCCGACCTCGACCTGCCGCTGCAAGGGCACGACCCGGAGGCGGAGCGGATCCTGCGGCAGATGGCCGAGCAGCAGCTGCCCGACCAGAGCCGGCCGTTCAGCCGGGCGGTGGCCGTGCTGATCTCCCAGCGCCTGGCCGAGGGCGACCTGCACGCCGAGGACGTGGCGGCCGCCCTCGACCTGGACCTGCGCAGTCTGCAGCGCCGCCTGGCCGGCGAGGGGTCCACGTTCAGCGAACTGCTGCATGACGTGCGGATGAACCTGGCGCACACCTTCGTCGAGCGCTCGCGCCGTCCCCTGGCCGAGGTCGCCGACCTTCTGGGCTTCTCCTCGCTGAGCGCCTTTTCCCAGTGGTACAGCCGCACCCACGGCCAGAGCGCCGCCGAACGCCGCGCAGCCGAGCGGCGCGCGGAGGGGAGCTGAATGGGGGTTTTCCTTGCGCTATCGGCCCGTCGGTCTACTTGAGCACCATCTTTTTGAGCGCTACCGGCCTGGCGGCCCGCCTGAGCGCCGGTCGTAATCGCGCCATCGGCGTTTGCTCCCTATATTGAAGCCTGACCCAGACCAAGGAGCGGGGATGACCCGGCCAGATTCGCTTTCGTTACCAGCCTCGCGCCGCGCTTTCCTGTCCGCCTCGGCGGCCCTTGGAGGCCTCGCGCTCATGGCCCCGGCCGCCTTCGCCCAGACCGGCACGATCACGCTGTCCAAGGCCGACATGGCCCTGGTCGACAAGGCGACCAACTACCTGCAGAACCTGGAGGAAGTGGAAGGTCGCTTCGAGCAGACCAACCCGCGCGGCGTGGTGCAGACCGGCGACATCTTCCTGAAGCGCCCGGGCAAGGCCCGCTTCCAGTACGACCCGCCCTCGGGTCTGATCGTGGTGTCGGACGGGCGCAACGTGAACGTCTGGGACTCGCGCCTTCGCACCTACGACCGCACGCCGCTGGGGGCCACCCCCCTGGCCATCCTCCTGGCCCGCCAGATCCGCCTCGACCAGGATGTGGAGGTGTTTCGCGTAGGCCGCTACGACGACGGCTTCTACCTGTCGGCGCGCAGCGCCAACGGCCAGGCCCGCACCGAGGGCTACATCACCCTGGTGTTCGGCGACAAGCCGATGCAGCTGCGCGGCTGGACCCTGGTGGACGGCCAGGGCCAGGCGACTCGAATCAAGATCAGCCGGTTGGATCCGACTCCCGTGCGGCCCGAATTGTTCGTGCTGGACGACCCTCGCTCGCCCGAAGAGCGAAATCCGAAACCCGCGCCGAGGCCGGCCACGGCCGACAAATCTGCAAAAACCAAGGCAGGATAAGAGGTTATCTCTCGCTCAAAGAGGTTTGTGGCGATTTTGCAACAAGCAAGTCTCTCTGAAATCGGGCTTGACTTTTTTAGCCTGTCGTTGCATATTTAGCACGTTCCCGCGAACGGGTCGTTCGCCCGGAGCAAACCGTGCCGGACCCTATCCCCTCCCGGCGGCGGCATGAGAGACCACTTTCCACGCCCGGCTCCAGAGCGAGCCGGGCTTTTTTTTGGTGGATTCGGTGCGCCTCGCCGCTTCGCGGCTTGAGCACGGCGCCGTTTGTTCCTACCCCTCGCCCATGCGCCTCAGAGTCTGCACCTGGAACGTCAATTCCGTCCGCCTGCGCGCCGAGCAGGCCGCCCGCTTCGTGCGCGAACAGGCGCCCGACGTGCTGTGCCTGCAGGAGATCAAGTGCCAGACCGGCGAGTTCCCGACGGAAGCCTTCGTCGAGATGGGGCTGCCGCACCTGAAGATCGCCGGCCAGAAGGGCTGGCACGGTGTGGCCATCGCCTCGCGCCTGCCGATCGAGGATGCGTCGGTCCTGGACATCTGCCGCGAGGGGCACGCCCGGTGCGTCTCCGCCAAGGTTGCGGGGGTGGAAATCCAGAACTTCTACATCCCCGCCGGTGGGGACCTGCCGGATCGAACGCTGAACCCCAAATTCGACCACAAGCTCGATTTCTACGAGAAACTGGCCGCCGAAATCGCGCGGCGTGACCCCAGGTCGCCGCTGATCGTCACCGGCGACCTCAACGTGGCGCCCGGCGAATTCGACGTGTGGAACCACCGCTACATGTCCAAGGTCGTCAGCCACACCCCGATCGAGATCGAGGCCTTCGCCAGGCTGATGGCGGCCGGCCAGTTCATCAACATCCTACGCGAGGCGGTTCCCGAGCCGCAGAAGCTGGCCTCGTGGTGGTCCTACCGCGCCCAGGACTTCCGCGTGTCCAACCGCGGCCTGCTGCTGGACCACCTGCTGCTGTCCCCCGGCCTGCGCGAGGCCGCCTGGCGCCAGGGCGCGCCCGCCGCCCGCGTGCACGACGACGTGCGCGAGTGGGAGAAGCCGTCCGACCACGCCCCGGTCAGTGTCGACCTGGGTCTTTAATCTCGCTCATGCCGGCGGATGGGTTAGGGCTGCAGCCGGTAGCCGCCCGCCTCGGTCAGCAGCAGCTTGGCGTTGGCCGGATCGGGCTCGATCTTCTGCCTCAGGCGGTAGACGTGGGTTTCCAGGGTGTGGGTGGTGACCCCGGCGTTGTAGCCCCATACCTCGGCCAGCAGCTCGTCGCGCGCCACCGGCTTCTCGCCGGCGCGGTAGAGGTACTTGAGGATCGAGGTCTCCTTCTCGGTGAGCCTGATCTTCTTCTGCCGCTCGTCCACCAGCAGCTTGGCCGCCGGGCGGAACTCGTAGGGGCCGAGGCGGAACACCGCGTCCTCGCTCTGCTCGTGGCTGCG
>DASYBX010000198.1:0-18737 GCA_036500495.1 Caulobacteraceae bacterium | reverse complement strand
TCCCTTATCCGTCGGGGGCCATCCACATGGGCCATGTGCGCAACTACGCGCTCGGCGACGTGGTGGCCCGCTACAAGCGAGCGCGCGGCTTCAACGTGCTGCACCCGATGGGCTGGGACGCCTTCGGCATGCCGGCCGAGAACGCGGCCATGGAGCGCGGCGTCCATCCCAAGGGCTGGACCTACGACAACATCGCCACCATGCGGGCCGAGCCGAAGCGGCTGGGGCTGAGCATCGACTGGTCGCGCGAGATCGCCACCTGCGATCCGGCCTACTACGGCCAGCAGCAGCGCTGGTTCCTGAAGCTGCTGGAGCGCGGCCTCGTCTACCGCAAGGAAGGCGTGGTCAACTGGGATCCGGTCGACAACACCGTCCTGGCCAACGAGCAGGTGATCGACGGGCGCGGCTGGCGCTCGGGCGCGATCGTCGAGAAGCGCAAGCTGACCCAGTGGTTCCTGCGCATCACCGACTATGCCGACGCCCTGCTGGAGGGCCTGGGCACCCTGGACCGTTGGCCGGAGAAGGTCCGGCTGATGCAGGAGAACTGGATCGGCCGCTCGCAGGGGCTGCGTTTCCGGTTCCTGTTCTCCACTCCCGCCCCGCACGGGTTCGAGGAGGGGCTGGAGTGCTACACCACGCGCCCCGACACCCTGTTCGGCGCGGCCTTCGTCGGCATCTCGCCGGGCCACCCCCTGGCCGAGCGCATCGCCGCGGCCGATCCCAAGGCGGCGGCCTTCATCGCCGAATGCGCCCGGGGCGGCGCCTCTGAGGCCGACATCGAGGCGGCGCCCAAGCTCGGCTACGACACCGGGCTGGAGGTCGACCACCCGTTCATCGATGGCGAACGGCTGCGCGTCTGGATCGCCAACTTCATCCTGATGGACTACGGCACGGGCGCCATCTTCGGCTGCCCGGCCCACGACCAGCGCGACCTGGACTTCGCCCGCAAATACGCCCTGCCGGTGCGCCCGGTGGTGTTGCCCTCCGGCGCCGACCCCGACACCTTCCAGGTCGGCCACGAGGCCTACACCGGCCCGGGCAAGCTGTTCCGCTCGCAGTTCCTGGACGGCCTCGACATCGAGACGGCCAAGGCGGCGGCGATCGGGCGCATCGAGGAGATGGGACTGGGGCAGGGCGCGACGGTCTATCGCCTGCGCGACTGGGGCGTGTCACGCCAGCGCTACTGGGGTTGCCCGATCCCGGTGGTCCACTGCCAGCGGTGCGGCGTGCAGCATGTGCCCGACGACCAGTTGCCGGTGGTGCTGCCCGAGGACGTGTCGTTCGACCGCCCCGGCAACCCCCTGCTGCGCCACCCGACCTGGCGGCACGTGAAGTGCCCGTCGTGCGGCGGCGAGGCCGAGCGCGAGACCGACACGCTCGACACCTTCGTCGACTCCAGCTGGTACTTCGCCCGCTTCACCGCGCCGGACGCCGCCCAGCCGATCGACAAGGCCGCGGCCGACGCCTGGATGCCGGTCGACCAATATGTGGGCGGCATCGAGCATGCGGTCCTGCACCTGCTCTATTCGCGCTTCATCACCCGCGCCCTGAAGGACGAGGGCATGCTGTCGGTGGCCGAGCCGTTCGCCGGCCTGTTCACCCAGGGCATGGTCACCCACGAGACCTACAAGGTGATGGCCGACGGCCGCTGGGTGTCGCCCGGCGAGATCGAAGCCCGCGACGGCAAGCTGGTCGAGAGCACCAGCGGCCTTCCCGTGGAGGTCGGCGGCATCGAGAAGATGTCGAAGTCCAAGAAGAACGTGGTGGCGCCCGAGGAGATCTTCGACGCCTACGGCGTGGACGCGGCGCGCCTGTTCGTCATGTCGGACTCGCCGCCGGAGCGCGACGTGCAGTGGACCACCGGCGGGGTCGAGGGCGCCTGGCGCTTCGTCCACCGCGTGTGGAACGAGTTCGACAGCCAGCCGCAGACGGCGCCCGCCAAGGTCGCGGCCGATGTCATCCTCGCCGATGCCGGCGCCAAGGCGCTGCTGCAGGCCACCCACCGCCTCATCAAGAGCGTGACCGAGAGCATCGAGGGCTTCCGTTTCAACAGCGGCATCGCGCGGCTGTACGAATTCCTCAACGTGCTGAAGGCCCATCCGGCGGCCACGGCCTCGCCGCAGGGGCTGGCGGCGCGGCATCAGGCCCTGGGCGTCCTGGCCCGGCTGATCGCCCCCTTCACCCCGCACCTGGCCGAGGAGGGCTGGGAGCGGATCGGCGGAGAGGGCATGGTCGTGCTGGCTCCCTGGCCCGACTACGACGCCGCCCTGGCGGCTGAGGACGAGCTGGTGCTGCCGATCCAGGTCAACGGCAAGCGCCGCGGCGAGATCCGCGTGCCGGTGGGATCGGCGGAGGACGAGGTCAAGGCCATCGCCCTGGCCGACCCGGACGTGCAACGGCATCTTGAAGGCCTGACCGTGCGCAAGGTCATTGTGGTCAAGGACAGGATCGTCAATATCGTGGCGGCATGAGCACCGCCGGTCCCCGTTCCGCCCTTCTGGTCCTGGCCACCCGAACCTTGGCCTTTGGCGGCTTGTCGGCCTCGCTCGCGGGCTGCGGCGGCTTCACCCCGCTCTATGCTGCCCAGGGGGTGTCGCCCAAGCTGGCGGCCATCGAGGTGAGCCAGCCCGACGGCCGACTCGGCTTCTACATGCGCGAGTACCTGGAAGACTCCCTGGCCCGCGACCGCAACCAGCCGCCGGTCTATCGCCTGAACTTCGCCAACCGCGAGCTGCGCGTGCCACGCGGCATCACCGTGTCCAACGTGGCCAGCCGCTACGAGGTCGACCTCTCGACCACCTACACCCTGACCGAGATCGCCACCGGCAAGCAGGTCACCCGCGGCCAGGTGTCCATCAACGTCACCTACGACGTCCAGACCCAGCCCTACGCCTCCTTGACCGCCCAGCAGGACGGCGAGCGGCGCGCGGCCGAGGTCGCCGCCGACCGCCTGCGCGTGGAGCTGGCCAGCTACTTCGCCAGCCCCCGGCCCACCCCGGCGAACGCGCCGGCGCTGCCCCTGGCGGCGACCTATTCCGAACGCCTGCCCGGCGCGGTGCTGCAGACCCCCCGCCAACAGGCCGAGGGCGAGCTGCAGCCCCAGAACGGCCAGGCCGACACCTTCGGCCAGCCGCGCCAGCTGACAACCACGCCCGAGACCGCGCCACAGCCGTTCAGCCCCTCTGAGGACCCGAACGGCATCAAGACCCTGCCGGAAGACGGCTCCGGGGCCCAATGAGATTGGGGTAGCCGCTTGATCGTCTCCAAGCGCGCCGACATCGACCGTTTCCTGTCGGGGCCGCCGGCGGACGTGCGCGCCGCGGTGATCTACGGCCGCGACCGGGCCATCGTGCGCGAGCGCGCCGACACCCTTGCGGCCAAGGTCGTGGCGCGGCCCGACGACCCCTTCGACGTGGCCGTGGTCACCGAGGGCGACATCGACCGTGAGCCGGCGCGCCTCTACGACGAGCTCTCGGCCCTGTCGCTGATGGGCGGGCGGCGGCTGGTGCGCCTGAGGCTCGACGACAAGGCCGCGGTCGACCGCAGCGCCGCGGAGGCGTTGAAGGCCCACCTGGCCGGCCAGCTCAACCCCGACGCCTTCTTCCTGGTCGAGGCCGGCGCGCTCGGCCGCGATTCCGCCCTGCGCAAGGAAGCCGAAAAGGCGTCCGGTTCCGCAGTGATTCCTTGCTACGAGGACGAGGCGGGCGATGTGGCCCGCATGATCCGCGAGGGCCTGGCCAAGGACAAGGTCGGGCTGACCAACGAGGCGCTCGAACTGCTCCGCAACCGCCTGCCGCACGAGCGCGGCGTGGCCCGCCAGGAGATCGAACGCCTGGCCCTCTACCTCGGCCCGGGCTCCGGCGTGACGGCCACGCCCGCCGACCTCGAAGGGTTCCTGGGCGTCGAGCCCGAAGCCTCCCTGGCCGACGCCGCCATCGACGCCTTCGGCGGTCGCCTGGCCCAGGCCCAGGCCGGTCTGCGGCGCGCGGCCCAGGAAGGCGAGGGGGGCCCGGCCGCTGTGCGCGCCATGGGCCTGCACCTCGGCCGCCTGCGCCGCACGTTGACCTTGATCAAGTCCGGCGCCGGGGCGCAGGAGGCGGCCAAGGCCTCGGGCGTGTTCTGGAAGAACGAGAAGGAATTCCTGCGCCAGGCCCGGTCCTGGACCCTGCCGCTGATCGACGATGTCCAGGCCGACCTGCTGGCCGCCGACCGCGCCTGCAAGACCTCCGGCGCGCCGGACCAGTTGATCGCCGAGCGGCTGGCCCTGACCATCGCCGGCCGCGCCCGGCGCCTGGGGCTCTGATGGCCGATACCGCCAGCCTGAAGGCCGAGGCCGACCGGCTGGCCGAGGCCGGCCGCCTCGTGGAGGCCGAGGCCGCCTACCGCGCCGCCCTGCAGGCCGACACGCTGTTCGCCCCCGCCGCACTCGGCCTCGCGCATCTGCTGATGTGGCAGGGCCGGCCGGACGACGCCGCCGATGCCGGCGCCGCCCTCGCGGCGCATCCCGCCGCGCCGCTGCCCGTGATCGAGATGCAGGTGCGCGCCCTGGTCGCCGCCGGCCGGCTGGAGGAGGCCTTGCCCCTGAGCAGACGGGCGGCCGCGGCCGGCTCGCCCCATGCCGCGCTCGGCAGCGCGCAGATCGCCGCCAACCTCGGCCGCTTCGCCGAAGCCGAGGCCGCGTTCCGCGCGGTGCTGGCGCGCGAGCCTGGCGACGAGCGCGCGCGGCGCGGCCTCGCCCGCGCCCTGTTCGCCGGCCCTGCGGGCGCAGACGGCGCCCTGCAGGCGATCGACGAGGGCCTGACACACCGCTGGAGCCCCGCCCTGGCCGGCTTCAAGGCCAGTGTGCTCGGCCAGGCGGACCGTCCCGCAGAGGCCCTGGCGGCGGCTCAGGCCGCCCTGCGCCGCGCGCCCTCGCCGGACCTGCACGCCGCCGTCGCCGCTGCCGCCGCCCTGGACGGCCAGGCCGAGCTCGCACTGGCACACGCAGAAGCGGCGCTGCGACTGGCCCCTACGGAACAGGCCCTGGTCGCGCTGGTGGCCGAGACCCGCCTCGGGGTCGGCGACGCCCAGGGCGCCCTGGCCTTGATCGAACCCCTGCGCCGGGCCGCGCCGCTCGACCAGAAGCGCATCGCCCACCAGGCGACCGCCTGGCGTATGCTCGGCGACGACCGCGCCCACGCCCTCTACGACTACGACCGCTACGTGCGGACCTATGCCCTGGAGGCGCCCGCCGGCTGGACGACTTTGCACGGCTTCCTCGGCGACCTCGCCAAGACCCTGCACACCATCCACGACGGCCAGGGAGCCACGCTCGACCAGTCGGTGCGCGGCGGGAGCCAGACCAACGTCGACCTGACCCGGACCCGTGATCCGGTGCTGAGGGCCCTGTTCGCCGCCCTCGCGGCGCCGATCCGCGACCATGTCGCCCGACTCGGCCGCGGGGGCGACCTGCTCTCCCGGCCGCTCGAGGCGCGCAACACCGGCCGCTTCGCCTTCGGCGGGGCCTGGTCGGTGCGTCTGAAGCCCGGCGCCGGGCGCCACGTCAACCACACCCACCCGCAGGGCTGGCTGTCCTCGGCCTTCTACGTCGACCTGCCCGACGCCGTGACGAAGGAAGGAGAGGAGGGCTGGATCCAGTTCGGCGAGCCCGGCTGCCCCACGCGGCCGCACCTCGGCCCCGAGCACAAGGTGCGGCCCGAGCCCGGGCGGCTGGTGCTGTTCCCCTCCTACATGTGGCATGGCACGCGCCCGTTCGGCGGCTCCCAGACCCGCTTGACCTTCGCCTTCGACGTGGTCCCGGCTGGCCAGAGCTAGCTTAGCTTCAATATAGCTAATCTATTGCCATCATTGATCACCGAACGTGGTTTCGATATTCGATATTGATCCTGTGTTAGTCTGGACACGACCAGGACTTGTGCAGCTCCATGATAGCTATGCATTAGGAACAGTCGCTCCTGCCACGAGTTTAAGCGCAGCTTTTGCCACATTTGAGCCTCGAATACAGCTTGGCCATGCGGCGCGGGAGAAAGGCCAATGTCCGTCGACAGCCTCGCCGCAACCGGCGCCGCGACTTCCCTGTCTGTCAGCTTCGAGCAAGGGCCGATCGTCGGTTTCGCCGCCCTGCAGCAGGATCAGTTCACGATCATCTACCAGGACACCCTCTCGACCGGGGTCTATCTCGATGAACTGACCTACGGCGCCGACGGGCGGGAAACCGGCCAGACAGGGCCTGGCCTTCCGCTGCTCTCGTATAGCGAGGCGAGCGCGGGCGGCTACGGCCTGCTTGGCGTCGTGGAACAGCTCGCCGACGGGACCAACCGGGTGCAGTTCACCCAGCAGGAAGTGTTCCAGCCGCCGGTCTCCCCCAGCTTCAGCAACGGTCCGCAGTTCGGCGGCGTCATACAGTCCCTTCCAGGCGTGACCTATTCCCTGGCGGGCGCCTATGTGTCGGCCACAGGCTTCCATCGCGAGTGGGTCGGCTCGACCACCGTGGACGGGGTGACGACCAGCACGCTCTACCAGGATGATGTGGACGCCAATGGCGTCGTACCCGGCAGCCAGACGCAAACGACCGGCGCCGCCCTGATCCCCTTTTCAGGGACCCTGATCGGCGCCAGCGCCCTGAGCGTCGAGGACAACCAGGTCCAGCTTGCCGGCCAAGCGGCGATCACCCTGACCGGGGAGGCGCCCGGCGCGGTGACCGCCTTGGCCACGGCCGGCCTGGCGACCAACGCCGCGGCGGCCGTCGCCTGGACCGACTCCGCCGGCGCGCACCTCTCCCTGTTCGACGCGGCGTCCAACAGCCTCAGCCCCGAAATCACCCTGGCTTCAGGGCCGGTCTCGGACCTGCAGGTGCTGGCTGCACCGGACGGCAGCTTCGTGGCCGGCTGGATGAGCGGCGGCGTCTACCAAGGCGAGGTGTTCAACGCCGAAGGTCAGGGCGGCGGCGTGATGACCCTGGCCGGAGAGCTGGCGGGCTTCACGAGCGGGAGCCAGATCTCCGCGATCGGGGTCTCCGGCACGAGCACGGCGATCCTGCAGACCTATGCGCTCGGCGATGAGGGCGCCGCCGTCGTCCACACGGATGCGGCCAGCTACACGGCCTCCGACACGGTCATCGACATCTATCTGACGGGTTCGAACCAGACCGTCGTCGGCAACGGCGCCGGCGACGTGTTCTTCTCCACCGACACCGCGAACCGACTCTACGGCGGGGCCGGAGACGACCTGTTCCATCTCGGCAGGGGCGGAGACGTGGCGACCGGCGGCGGCGGCAACGATACCTTCGACCTGGCCGCGGTTCCCTGGTCAGGCGGCCATATCACCGATTTCAACGCCGGCGACGTGCTCGACCTTTCCGGCCTGATGCAGACCACTTCGGATACCGGGACCGACGGCTTCGCCGATGGCTACCTCAAGATCACCGACGACGGGCAGGGCAACGCCCAGGTCTGGGCCGACTACAACGTCCCCGGCAACGACGGCTGGTGGTTGGTCGAGACTTTGGACGGGGCAGCCCCTGCGAGCCTGAAGCACGACGGCGACGTGATCACCGCCAGCGCCTCTTCCGGCGGAGGCGGTGGAACCACCGGCCAGACCTTCACCTCCGACGACAGCGGCGACCACTGGACCGGCACGGCGGGCGACGACACCTTCAACCTCGGCCGGGGCGGCGACGTGGTCACCGGCAATGGCGGCAACGACACCTACAGGTTCGCCGGCATCCCCTGGGCCGGCGGCCACATCACCGACTTCAACGCCGGCGATGTGCTCGACCTTTCCGGGCTGATGCAGACCACCGCCGACACCGGGACCGACGGCTTCGCCGACGGCTATCTGAAGATCACCGACGACGGGACCGGCAACGCCCAGGTGTGGGCCGACTACCACCTGCCCGGCAACGACGGTTGGTGGCTGGTCGAGACCCTCGACGGCGTCGCGCCCGCCAGCCTGGCGCACAGCGGCGCGGTGATCACCGTCGGATCATCCTCGGGCGGCGGCGGCGGAACCACAGGCCAGACCTTCACCTCCGACGACAACGGCGACACCTGGGTCGGCACGGCGGGGAACGACGTCTTCCACCTCGGCCGCGGCGGCGACACCGTCACCGGCGGGGCAGGAGCCGACACCTTCGCCTATGCCGCCATCCCCTGGGCCGGCGGCCACATCACCGACTTCAACGCCGCCGAGGGCGACAAGATCGACGTCTCGGGCCTGCTGTCCCAGGCCGGCTACACCGGCTCCGATCCCATCGCCGACGGCTTCCTGAAGTTCGGCGCGGACAACGGCGGAAACGCCCAGGTCTGGGCCGACTACAACGCTCCCGGCAACAACGGCTGGTGGCTCGTCGCCACCCTCGACGGCGTCTCCACCTCCAGCCTGCACTACTCCGGCGGCCTGATCACCTGAGCCATTTAGCGGCCAGCCCGAATCAATGCCAGCGGTTTGCCCACCGTCAGTAGACGGAGGATTGGAAGTTGGATTTTGGGCTTCGTCTGTGGCGCGCCAGAACGTAGCGTGGCCCGACTTGGCCAGCCAAATCCGCGACAGCGGCGATTTTGCCGAATCCTCCAGATAACTATCTGATTTAATTGGATTAGCTGAAGAGCAAAATCCCGCCGAAAATTGCCGGCTCCGGTTCGTCCCGATCCGGCGGCCGGCGGCGGGGGCCGATGGGACTCCGCCGCCCTCGAGCCACAAGCCGCACCCCGCGACCGACAACGATGCGGACGACGGCGGCCACGCGCCCGGTGAGCTGGCGCGCCTGCCGGTCCAGCAAGGCCAAGGTCGCACCCACGAGGACGTCGGTGTAGGCGAAGACGTCCAGCAAGGCTGTCAGACCGTCGCCCGCGATCGGCGCTACCGCCGGTCCTTGCACATGCCGCAGCAGGCTCCAGACGCCCACCGTCAAGATGACTAGGATCGCCGCCCACTTCCAGTCCACCGCGCGGACGACCCAGACCAGGGCTTGGCCGAGCGGCTCGCGGAACAGGGCCATGGCCACAGCCACAGCCAGCATCAGGATCAGATGGGTCATCGGTCCCTCCCACGGCACAGGTGGGTCGGGCGCCCGGCCCCCGCAACCACAGTTGCCCTGGCCGCTCCGTCGTGCTGCAACGGCAGGATCGCAACCGGGGAGCGCCGCGATGGCCGAGGGTTCGTTCTGGCTGGTGAAGTCCGAGCCGGCGAAGTACGCCTTTTCCGACCTCGAGCGCGACGGGTCCACGGTGTGGGACGGCGTGCGCAACAACCAGGCTGCGCTTTATCTGAAGGCCATGCGGGTAGGCGACCAGGTGCTCTACTACCACTCCCAGGAAGGCTTGGCGGTGGTGGGCGTCGCCGAGGTGAGCGGTGAAGCCTTTCCGGATCCCACCGACGCCTCCGGTCGCTTCGTGGCCGTGGAGCTGAAGCCGGTGCGGCCATTGGCCCGGCCGGTGAGCCTGGCCGAGATGAAGGCCGAGCCGGCGCTGGCCGGCATGGCCATGTTTCGTCAGTTCCGCCTGTCGGTATCGCCGGTCAGCCCCGAGGAATGGGCGACGATCCAAAAGCTTGCGGCTGGCTGAGCCCTCCCGCGCTCAAGTAGCGCGAAGTGCGATAGCGCCAAGAAAGACTCAATGCCGGCTGAGGCGGCGGCAGACTTCGTCGAGTTGCTCGAGGGTGGCGTACCGGATGCGCACCTCGCCCACGCCGTCCTTGTCGAAGATCTCGACGTCCAGGCCGAGCGCCTCCGACAGGTCGCCCTCCAGGGCCAGGGTGTCGGCGTCCTTGCCGCCGCCGGTATGACCGGGAGCCTTGGGCCGCGGACCCTGGCCGCCGCTGGTCGTACCCGCCTTCTTGGCCAGGGCCTCGGCCTGGCGCACCGAGAGGTTCTGGTCGATCACCTGGCGGGCCAGGCCCACCGGGTCGGCGGAGGCCAGCACCGCGCGGGCGTGGCCGGCGGTCAGCTGGCCCTGCAGCACATAGCCCTGCACCGCCTCGGGCAGGTTCAGCAGGCGAAGGGCGTTGGCCACATGCGGCCGGCTCTTGCCCACCACCTCGGCCACCGCGTCCTGGGTGCGGCCGAACCGCTCCATCAGCTGCTTGTAGGCCAGAGCCTCTTCGATCGGATTGAGGTCGACCCGCTGCACGTTCTCGATGATGCCGATCTCCAGCACCTCGCCATCGGCCAGGGTGCGGATCACCACGGGCAATTCGCGGGCGCCCGCACGCTGGGCCGCACGCCAGCGCCGCTCGCCGGCGACGATCTCGTACTCGCCCCAATCCGCCCCAGGCCGCACCAGCAGGGGCTGGATCACCCCCTTTTCGCGTATGGAGGCCGCCAGTTCGTCGAGCTCGGTATCGGAGAACACCTTGCGCGGCTGGTCCGGATTGGGATGCAGCAACTCGATGGGCATCATGTGCGCCCAGCCCGGCCGGGCGCCGACCGCCGGCTGCGGATCGGCCCCCAAGGTCACCGACACCTCATTCTCGCCGAGCAGGGCCGACAGGCCCCGGCCCAATCCCCTGCGTCCCTCCTGAGCCATGCCTGAAATTCCCTAAGCCGCCGCGCGCCGGGCGCGCTCGCGGACCACCAGTTCCCGGGCCAACTTCACATAGGCCTGGCTGCCTGCGCACTTCAGATCGTAGATCAGCACCGGCTTGCCGAACGACGGCGCCTCGGACACCCGCACGTTGCGGGGTATGACCGTCTCATAGACCTTCTCGCCGAAATGAGCGCGCACGTCGCCGGCTACCTGTTCGGACAGGGCGTTGCGGCGGTCGTACATGGTCAGCACCACGCCCTGGATCTCGAGCTTGGGATTGAGGCCCGAGCGCACCAGATCGATCGTCCGCATCAGCTGGGTGAGGCCCTCCAGGGCGAAGAACTCGCATTGCAAGGGCACCAGCACCGCGTCCGCCGCGCTCATGGCGTTGACGGTGAGCAGGTTCAGCGACGGTGGACAGTCGATCAGCACATAGGTGAACCGGTCGGGCCCGGCGTCGTCGCGCAGGGCGCGCAGGGCCTCGCGCAGGCGGAAGTTACGGTTCTGCGTGTGCCCGAGCTCCAACTCGATACCCGACAGGTCGGCGTCGGCCGGGACCAGGGCCAAGCGGGGCAGGGCGGTGGGCATGACCGCGTCGATGAGCGGGCTTTCGCCCATCAGCACCTCGTACATGCCTGTCTTGCGCATGTGACGGGCGATGCCGAGGCCGGTGGAGGCGTTGCCCTGAGGATCGAGGTCCAGGATCAGCACCTTCTCGCCCAGCGCCGCCAGGGCCGTGGCTAGGTTGATCGCCGTGGTGGTCTTGCCGACGCCGCCCTTCTGGTTGGCGACCGCCATCACCCGCAGCTCGTCGGCGAGGGTCTTGCGCGGCGCTGCCGCCGGGGAGGGCTGGTCAGACTTTACGGACACGGGAGAGTCCCTTCACCTGCAGGATGCGGCCATCGGGGTGACTTGAACTGGCCGACAATTCCGCCCCAAATTTCCAATATTTAGCGGCTTCCGTCAATTCGGATACTACATCTTGTCCCTTGAGGAAGAGGCCAGTCGCACCCCTCTTCAAGTAGGGCTCGGCGTAGCCAAGCAGGCGGTGGAGGGGCGCGCAAGCCCGCGCGGTGACGATATCCACCCTAATCCCCAGGTCTTCGGCCCGGGCGTTGTGGATTTCCACCGGCAGGGCTAGTTGCGCGGCCACCTCGGCCAGAAAGCGGCAGCGCTTGGCCATGCTCTCGACCAGGTGGATCTTGGCCCCCGGCTGGCCCTTGAGCAGGATCGCCAGCACCAGGCCGGGGAAACCAGCCCCCGCACCGAGATCGGCCCAGGCCCTGGCCTCAGGCGCGAAACGCAGCAGTTGGGCGCTGTCATAGGCGTGGCGTGGCCAGAACTCGGCCAGGGCCGAGGGTCCGACCAGGTTCATCTTGCGGTTCCACTCTGTGAGCAGGGCGAGATAAGCCTCCACGTCCGCCCGTTGGACGTCGCTGGCGCCGATGGCCTCCTGGAATGCCGCCGGCGTCTGCGGCGATGGCTCGAACACGGCCTGGATCTCGGTCACGGCCTCAGGCCGCCTTCGCGCCGCGGCGCACATGGGCGAGCAAGGCGGTGATGGCGCCCGGAGTCACGCCTTCGATGCGCGAAGCTTGGCCCAGGGTCTGGGGCCGCACGGCCCCCAGCTTTTGCCGACATTCGTTTGAGAGACCGGGCACGGCGGCGTAGTCGAGCTCGGCAGGCAGGGCCAGGCCCTCGTCGCGACGGAAGGCGTCTACCTCGGCTTGCTGACGATCCAGATAGCCGGCATAGGCGGCGTCGACCTCGATCTGCTCGCGCACCGCCGGCGCCCAGGCCCCGACCTCCGGCCACACCCGTTCGACCTCGGCCCAGCCAACCCCGGGATAGGACAGCAACTGCACCAGGGACCGGCGCTGACCGTCCTCATTGACACGAATGCCGGCCTTGACGGCTTCGTTGGGCGTCACGGTCAAAACGGCGGCCTGGTCGCGCGCTACGTCCAGGGCCTGTTGTTTCACGTGAAACACCGCCGCTCTTGCCGAGCCCACGACCCCGAGGCTGATCCCGCGTCCGGTCAGGCGCTGATCTGCGTTGTCGGCCCGTAGGGTGAGGCGGAATTCGGCGCGGCTGGTGAACATACGGTAGGGCTCGCTGACCCCGCGGGTGACAAGATCGTCGATCATCACTCCGATATAGGCTTCGTCCCGACCGAACACCGCCGGATCGGCGCCCGACACAGCCCGGGCCGCATTGAGGCCCGCGACCAGGCCTTGGGCCCCCGCCTCCTCATAGCCGGTGGTGCCGTTGATCTGGCCGGCCAGATAGAGACCGGGCAGGCGCTTGGCTTCCAGCGCCGGGGTCAGCTCGCGCGGATCGACGTAATCATATTCGATGGCGTAGCCCGGGCGGATGATGCGCACTTCCTCCAGGCCGACGATGGTGCGCAGGAACAGGGCCTGTGTCTCCGCCGAGACGGAAGTCGAGACGCCGTTGGGATAGACGGTGTCGTCGTCCAGGCCTTCGGGTTCCAGGAACACCTGATGGCTGGTCTTGTCGGCGAAGCGCACCACCTTGTCCTCGATCGAGGGGCAGTAGCGCGGGCCGAGGCCCGTGACGCGGCCACCGTAGACGGCCGACTCTGTCAGCCGCTCGGCGATGATCCGATGCGTCTCGGCATTGGTGTAGGTGATACCGCAGCCGATCTGAGGCGTGGTGATTTGATCGGTCAGGAAGGAGAAGGGCACGGGTGGTTCGTCGCCGGGCTGCATCTCCAGCCGGTCCCAGGCGATGGTCTTGCCGTCCAGCCGGGCGGGGGTGCCGGTCTTCAGCCGGCCCATGCCGAGGCCAAGGGCGTAGAGCCGATCCGAAAGGCCGATCGCCGGCGCCTCGCCGACCCGACCGGCGGGGATAAGCTGGTCGCCGAGGTGGATCACGCCTTTGAGGAAGGTGCCGGTGGTCAGCACCACGGCCCCGGCGCGGTAGTCACGGCCCGAAGAGCCGACCACGCCGGCCACACGGGCGTGCTCGACGATCAGATCCTCGACCGCGTCCGCAATCAATTCGAGGTTCGGCTGCTCGGCCAGGGCGGCCTGCATGGCCTGGCGGTAGAGCTTGCGGTCGATTTGGGCGCGCGGGCCGCGTACGGCGGGCCCCCTGGAGCGGTTCAACAAGCGGAATTGGATGCCGGCCTTGTCGGCCATGCGGCCCATCAGACCATCGAGCGCATCAATCTCGCGGACCAGATGGCCCTTGCCGAGGCCGCCAATGGCCGGGTTGCACGACATCTCGCCGATGGTTTCGAGCTTGTGCGTGAGCAGCAGGGTGCGGGCGCCCGCGCGGGCCGAGGCCGCTGCGGCCTCACACCCGGCATGGCCGCCGCCGATCACGATCACATCCCAGGTGGAGGAAACGCTCATGCCAAACGCCGCGGGGGCCCTAACGCGAAACGCCCCCGAAAGGCCGGGGGCGGTATCCGTTCGCTATATAGCGTAGGAGCGGCGGAGAATCGAGCGGGCGCGCCGTTTCACGTGAAACATCATTTGCCGATGCAAAAGCTCGAGAACACTTCGTCGAGCACCTGCTCGTTATCGATCCTCCCGCCGATCCGCCCGAGCGCCTGGGCGGCATGACGCAGGTCTTCTGCGCCGAGTTCCGGCGAGCGGGCGAGGGCGATCTGCCCCCGCCGCAGCGCCGAGGCGGCGTCCTGCAGATGGCGGCGATGACGCAAGCGGGTCACGGCCGGAAAATCGCCGCCGGTCAGCGCCTTCACTCTCGCCGACAGAGCAGACCAAAGGGCGTCCATGCCAACCGTGGTTCTGGCCGAGACCCACAGCGTCTCGATGACCGGCAGGCCGGTGGCCGTCCCGGACGACAGATCGGCCTTGTTGAGCACCAGCAGGTCACTGGGGCCTACGGCTTCGTCCAGATCGGCCGGCGCCGACTGGTCCACCACCCACAGACGCAGATCCGCGGCCTCGGCCCAGGCCCGGGCCCTCCGCACGCCCTCGGCCTCGATCGGATCGGTGGACTCCCTCAGGCCTGCCATGTCGGCGAACAGCACCTTGAAGCCCTCGATGACTGCCGGAACCTCGATCACGTCGCGTGTAGTGCCGGCGATCTCGGTGACAATGGCCGCCTCGCGCCCGACCAAGCGGTTGAGGAGGGACGACTTGCCGGCGTTGGGCGCGCCGATCAAGGCGATCTTGAAGCCCTCTCGCACCCGCTCGCCGCGCCCTTGATCGGCGAGGGCGGCTTCCAACTCGGTCGCCAAGTCGCCGATGCGGGCCCCGACATCGGCCTGCAGGGTCTCCGGAAGGTCTTCGTCGGGGAAATCGACCGCGGCTTCCAACCGGGCGAGGGCCTGGATCAGGCGTTCGCGCCAGAGCCCATAGCGGACCGAGAGCTCGCCTTCCAGCTGACCAAGGGCCTGGCGGCGCTGGGCGTCGGTCTCCGCGTCCACCAGGTCGGCGATGGCTTCGGCCTGGGTCAGGTCGAGCTTGCCGTTCTGGAAGGCGCGGCGCGAAAACTCGCCCGGCTCGGCCAGCCGCAGGTTCATGTCGGCCAGGGCCCGCGAAACAGCCTCGACCCCGGCGCGGCCCCCGTGCAGGTGCAGCTCGGCGCTGTCTTCCCCGGTGAAACTATTGGGGCCGGGCAGCCACAGCACCAGCGCCTCGTCGAGCACCTCGCCACCCGCCTCCAACCGCCGCAGGACCGCACGGCGCGGCTCGGGCAGGGGCGCCGCGAGCATTTCCAGGATCTTGGAACTGTCCGGGCCTGACACCCGGATCACCGCCACCGCCGCCCGACCGGCCGCCGTGGCCGGGGCGAAGATGGTGTCGGTCATCCGCGTCCCGAACCCGAAGCCGCCCCGGAAGCCGCCGCCGACATCAGTCGTATGAAGGTCTCCTGCGCCTGGCCGCCGAAGTTCATCCAATTCTTCATCAGCTCCTCGGGCTGGAGCATGTTGATATTGGCGTCGACCCGCTTCGTCATCTCTCCGACCAGGTGATCGTTGAGCTGGGTGACGTCGGGCAGGCCGAAGAAGGCCCGCGCCTCCGCCGGCGTGCAGTCGATCTCGACCGTGACCTTCATCTTGATTCCTCGGGAGATTCCTCAGGGGTTCGGCCCACCATCGCCGTAGCGGCCGTCATGTTCAACGCCTATGTGGTGCGGGCGGGCGCGGTGGACTAGACGTGCCGAGCCCACAGCGTTTGGAGGCGAAGATGCTGGCGATCCAGATCGAACGGACCGGCGGTCCGGAAGTCCTCGAACCCAAGACCCTCCCCGATCCATCCCCGGGCCCCGGCCAGATCCTGATCCGCCATGGCGCCGTCGGGCTCAACTTCATCGAGACCTATCACCGCTCGGGCCACTATCCGCCACAGCTGCCCAAGGTGCTGGGCCAGGAGGCGGCCGGAACGGTTGAGGCGGTGGGCGAAGACGTGACGCGGTTTCACGTGGGCGACCGCGCGGCCTATTTCTCCGGCTCCTCGGGGGCCTATGCCGAGCTGGCGACAGTCGATGCCGGCCGAGCGGTGACCCTGCCCCGTTTCGTCAGCGACGAGGACGCGGCGGCCGTGCTGCTCAAGGGCCTGACGGCGGAGATGCTGGCGCGGCGCTGCTGCCCGCTGAAGCCCGGGCAATGGGCCCTGGTCCACGCCGCCGCCGGCGGGGTGGGGCAACTTCTGGTGCAATGGGCCAAGGCGTCCGGCGCGACTGTGGTCGCCACGGCCGGTTCGGCTGACAAGCTCAAGATCGCTGGCGAGATGGGCGCGGATTACCTGGTCAGCTACGCCGATGCCGACTGGGCCGAGCAGGTGCGCGCCCTGACGGACGGTGAAGGCGTGGAGGTGGTCTACGATGGGGTCGGCAAATCGACTTTCGACGGCTCGGTGAAGAGCCTCGCTCGGCGGGGAGTGATGGTGCTCTACGGCGGCGCATCAGGACCGGTCCCGCCCGTCGATCCGCTGGTGCTGATGCGCGGCGGCTCGCTGTTCCTCACGCGCCCGACCCTGTTCGACTACTGCGCCACCACCGCCGAGCTGGACGAGGCGGCCAAGGCCCTGTTCGACCTGATGGGGGAAGGCAAGCTGAGGGTCACGGTCGGCCAGCGCTTCGCCCTGAAGGATGCCGCCGACGCCCATCGGGCGCTGGAGGCGCGCCAGACCACCGGCTCGACGCTCTTGATCCCGTGACTCCCATGACGCGCTCGAGCAGCGGAGCGACAGGCAAAAGGCATGAGCAAGACGACGCGGGCGACTCAGGCCCTGGATGCCGCCGGAGTCTCCTTCACCGTGCACAGTTACGAATACGACCCCGACGCCCCGCGCATCGGGTTGCAGGCGGCTGAGGCTCTGGGCGAGGACCCTGCCCGGGTGCTCAAGACTCTGATGGCCGAGGTCGACGGCAAGCCGGTGTGCGTGGTGGCGCCGTCGGACCAGGAGGTATCGATGAAGAAGCTCGCCGCGGCCTTCGGCGGCCGGTCGGCCAACATGATGAAGGCGCCCGCCGCCGAACGGCTCACGGGATTTGTGGTCGGCGGCATCAGTCCCTTCGGCCAGAAGAGGGCCGTTCCGACAGCGATCGAAGAAATGGCCCTGCTGGAGGACCGCGTCTACATGAACGGCGGCCAGCGCGGACTGCAGGTGAGGCTCGATCCAAACGACGCACTGAAGGCGCTGAACGCGAGAGCCGCCGACCTGATCGCCTAGCGGCGCTGTTTCACGTGAAACAGTCGGCAAAAAAGGGCCGCCAGGCATAACCCAGCGACTTGATTTGCCTCAAGCCTTTGATTTAGCTCAGGTATTCATCGACTGGAAGAACTCGCCGTTGTTCTTCGTCTGCCGCAGCTTGTCGAGCAGGAACTCGATCGCGTCCTGGGCGCCCATGGGGTTCAGGATGCGGCGTAGGACATAGGTCTTCTGCAGCACATCCTTGGGCGTGATCAGTTCTTCCTTGCGGGTGCCGGACTTGAGGATGTCGATGGCGGGGAACACCCGCTTGTCGGCGACCTTGCGGTCCAGAATGATTTCCGAGTTACCGGTGCCCTTGAACTCTTCGAAGATCACTTCGTCCATCCGCGAGCCCGTGTCGATCAGGGCGGTGGCGATGATGGTCAGCGAGCCGCCTTCCTCGATGTTGCGGGCCGCACCGAAGAAGCGCTTCGGCCGCTGCAATGCGTTCGAGTCGACGCCGCCGGTCAGCACCTTGCCGGAAGAAGGCACAACCGTGTTGTAGGCACGACCGAGACGCGTAATCGAATCCAGCAGGATGATGACGTCCCGCTTATGCTCGACGAGACGTTTAGCCTTTTCTATCACCATCTCGGAAACCTGTACGTGCCGTGAGGGCGGTTCGTCGAAGGT
Organism: Caulobacteraceae bacterium; assembly: GCA_036500495.1. Lineage (GTDB taxonomy): Bacteria > Pseudomonadota > Alphaproteobacteria > Caulobacterales > Caulobacteraceae > BOG-938. The sequence goes on along the minus strand of DASYBX010000198.1, from coordinate 886 downwards.
CGAAGAAATAACCTCGCCTTTGACATTCCTCTGCATGTCGGTGACTTCTTCAGGCCGTTCATCGATCAGAAGGACGATCAGGTAGCACTCGGGATGATTGACGGAGATCGAGTGCGCGATGTTCTGCAACAGAACGGTCTTACCGGTGCGCGGCGGCGCAACGATCAACCCGCGCTGGCCTTTGCCGATGGGCGAGACGATATCGATGACGCGGGGCGACAGGTCCTTGATCGTCGGGTCTTCGATCTCGAGCTTCAGCCACTTGGTCGGATAGAGCGGCGTCAGGTTGTCAAAGTGGCTCTTATGCTTCGTCTTCTCGGGATCTTCGAAGTTGATGTTCGAGACCTTGAGCAGGGCGAAGTAGCGCTCGCCGTCTTTCGGGGAGCGGATCTGTCCTTCGACGGTATCGCCGGTGCGCAGCGCAAAGCGGCGGATCTGTGAAGGCGAGACGTAGATGTCGTCGGGACCGGGAAGATAGTTCGCTTCCGGCGATCGCAGGAAGCCAAAGCCGTCCTGTAAAACTTCGACGACGCCGGTCGCGGTAATTTCCGTCTCCTGGGTCGCGAGCTGCTTCAGCGTCGCGAACATCAATTCCTGCTTGCGCAGGGTCGAGGCGTTCTCGACACCGGCCTCTTCGGCAAAGGTGACGAGCTCGGCGGGAGACTTCCGCTTCAAATCCTCGAGCTTCATTTGCTTCATTGAAAAAGAACTCCGCGGAGTGCCGCTTCAAAGCGGTATCGGCTGGTGGGGTGGGATGAATGAGCCTGACATGACGGCGACGAGGCGGGCGCCTCGTCATAACTCAGCAAGCGCTGACGCATCAAAACGTCTAAACGTGCCGTCTGCCAAAATCCTATGAGGACCCGGCTTGTATAGCAGATCATCG
>DASYBX010000197.1:0-71765 GCA_036500495.1 Caulobacteraceae bacterium | reverse complement strand
CGCCGGACGTGTTCAAGCCGGGCGGCTGGCTTCCGATGCGGCAGTTCGCGGACCACGAGGCGGTCGATTTCGTGATCGTCGGCGCGGGGGCCGGCGGCGCGACCCTGTCCTCGCAGCTGGCGGCCAAGGGAGCCTCAGTGGTGTGCTTCGACGCCGGCCCCTACTGGCGGCCGCTGGACGACTTCGCCTCGGACGAGGCCGAGCAGCAGAAGCTGTTCTGGACCGACGACCGCATCTCGGGCGGCGACGACCCGATCGCGCTCGGCGGAAACAACTCCGGGCGCGGAGTGGGCGGATCGACGGTGCACTACACCATGGTCGCCCTGAGATGGCGGCCGGACTGGTTCCAGGCGCGCTCCAGGCTGGGCTACGGCGTCGACTGGCCGATCAGCTATGCGGAGCTCGAACCCTATTACGCGGCGGCCGAGCGGGCGCTGAGCGTGTCGGGCCCGGTGCGCTATCCCTGGGGCCCGGCGCGCGGCCCCTATCCCTATCGCGAGCACCCGCTCGGCGCGGCCGGCCAGATCCTCGCCCGGGGCGCGGAGAAGGTCGGGATCAAGTGGGCCGCCTGTCCGATCACCACAGTCTCGGCGCCGCACGGCAAGAGCCCGCCCTGCGTCTACCGCGGCTTCTGCAACTTCGGCTGCTCGACCAACGCCAAGCAGACCGCCCTGACCGTATGGGCCGACCGGGCGGTGAGGGCCGGCGCGGAGATCCGCGACATGGCCATGGTCGGCGGGATCGAGATGGACGCGGCGGGCGAGCGGGCCACCGGCGTGCGCTACCAGCGCGAGGGCGTCTGGCGCTGCCAGGCCGCGCGCAACGTGGTGGTGGCCGGCTATGCCATCGAGACGCCGCGCCTGCTCCTGAACTCCGCCACCGGCCGCCATCCGCACGGCCTCGCCAATTCCTCGGGGCTGGTGGGCACGCATCTGATGATCCACGCCAGCGACGCCATCTGGGCGCGGTTCGACGACGAGGTGCGCCCGTACAAGGGCCCGCCGATCACCGCGGTGAGCGAGCACTGGAACTACGTCGACGAGGGCAAGGACTTCCACGGCGGCTACGCCTTCATGAGCCAGGGTCCCCTCGCCCGCGCCTACGCCCAGATCCTGGCGGGCCAGGGCCTGTGGGGGCGCGCCCTGCAGACCGCGGCCGCCGACTACAACCACACCGCCGGCCTCGCCCCCGTGGGGGAGACCGAACCCCAGGCGCGCAACACCGTGACCCTGGCCGACGAGGTCGACCAGTACGGCCTGCCGATCCCCGAGGTGACCTTCGGCTATTCCGACAACGACAAGCGGCTGCTGGCCCACGCCATGCGCAAGCTCGGCGAGATGCTGGAGGCGGCGGGCGGCCGGGACCTGTGGACCAATACCGACACCAGCCACCTGATGGGCACCTGCCGCATGGGCCACGACCGCGAGACCAGCGTGGTCGACCGCGACGGACGCAGCTGGGACATCCCCAACCTGTGGGTCTGCGACGGCTCGCTGTTCTGCACCTCCGGCGGGGTCAATCCGTCCCTGACCATCCAGGCCCTGGCCCTGCGCATCGCCGACCGCATCGAGGCCCTGGGCAAGCGAGGAGACCTCTGATGGAGCAGGGCCGGCCGACGGGCGTGATCGTCAACATCGAGGACCTGCGCGAGCGAGCCTCCCGGGCCCTGCCCAAGGCCGTGTTCCAATATGTAGACGGCGGCGCCTACGACGAGGTGACCCTGAAGCGCAACCGGGCCGACCTCGACGCCCTGGCGCTGAACGAGCACGTCATGGTCGACGTCTCGCACCTCGACACCGCGACCACCCTGCTCGGCGAGGCCGCCAGCATGCCCTTGGCCCTGGGGCCCGTCGGCATGTGCGGCCTGACCTGGCCCAACGGCGAGATCGAGGCGGCCAAGGCGGCGAAGGCCCAAGGATTGCCGTTCTGCCTGTCGCTGTTCTCGATCGCCTCGATGGAGGACGTGGCCGAGGCGATCCAGCAGCCGTTCTGGCAGCAGCTCTACATGATGCGCGACCAGGCGGTGAACGAGCATGTCATCGGCCGCGCGATGGCAGCTGGCTGCTCGGCCCTGTTCATGACGCTCGACGTGCACGTGCACAGCCAGCGCTGGGCCGACAACCGCAACGGCCTGGTGGCCCCGCTGCACATCATGCCGTCCAACACCCTGGACGTGGCGGCCCACCTGCCGTGGATGGTGCGGATGCTGGCGTCCAAGCACCACACCTTCGCCAACATGGCGCCCGAGCACCCCGAGGCGAAATGGGTGATCCCGCTGGCCGAGTGGATCAACGAGAACCTCGACAACTCGATCGACGAGGACACCATCCGCCGGGTGCGCAGCCTGTGGCCGCGCAAGCTGGTGCTGAAGGGGATCATGACGGTGGACGACGCCCGCCGCGCGGTCGACCTCGGCGCCGACGCCATCGTGGTGTCCAACCACGGCGGGCGGCAGCTCGACAGCGCGCCCTCGACCATCTCGGTCCTGCCGCAGATCGCCCGCGCGGTGGGCGACCAGATCGAGGTGCTGTGGGACGGGGGCCTGCGAAACGGCTTCGACATCATCAAGGCCCGCGGCCGCGGGGCGCACGGGTGCCTGAGCGGGCGGGCGTGGGTCTATGGCCTGGCCTGGAACGGCCGTGAGGGCGTCGACAAGGCGCTCTGTATCCTGCGCCAGGAATTGCTCGACGGCATGGCGCTGGGCGGCTTCACCGACATCCGCGCCGTTCCCGACGGCCTGGTCTCGGCCCAGCCGCGCCTGTGATCTAAGCCCGACTGTGACCTTGGCCCGGCCGTGATCTAACCCCGGGCCGAGCGCGCGCCGGGCGCCTTGCCTTGCCTTGCATCAGGAAGAGCAGCGGCAGGGCGGCGAACACCACCCACATCAGCACCCGGAACACGTCGACATAGGACAACATCTGCGCCTGCTGGGTGAGGCCGCGGTAGAGCATGGCGGTGGCCGACGCCTGGGCCTGGGCCTTGGGGACGCCATGGGCGGCCAGGGTATGGCCGAGCTGGGTGACGCCGTTGGCGAAGTTCGGGTTGAGCGGATTGAGCCGCTCGACCAGGCGCGACTGGTGCCATTGAGACCTCTGGGCCAACAGGGTCTGCACGGCGGAGATGCCGAAGGTGCCGCCGAGGTTGCGGGCCACGTTCATCAGGGCCGAGGCCTGGTTGGACTCCTCCGCCTTCAGCCCGACGTAGGCGATGTTGGTGATCGGCACGAACAGGAACGGCAGGCCCACCGCCTGGAACATCCGCGCCAGGGCCGCCGAGCCGAACGACAGCTGGGTGTCGAGGTGGCTCATGTTCATCAGGGCCAGGCCCTGGATGGCGAAGCTGAAGCCGATCAGCAGGCGCGGGTCGACCTTGCTGGACAGCACGCCCGAGACCGGCAGCATGCAGATGGTGGCGAGGCCGCCGGCGGTCATGGCCATACCGGCGTCGGTGGCCGTGTAGCCGAGCACCTGCTGCAGCAATTGGGGGATGAACTGGGTGGTGCCGAACAGGATCACGCCGGTGATCAGCAGGAAGATCGAGGCGATGCCGAAGTTGCGCCGCCCGTACATCCTGATCGGCACGATCGGGTCCTTGCGGCTCAGCTCCCAGGGGATGGCGAACAGCAGGCATAGCGCCGAGAGCGCGGCGGTGCCGACGATCACCGGGCTGGAGAACCAGTCCTCGCGTTGCCCGCGGTCGAGCGTCACCTCGAGGAAGCCGAGGAAGCCGCCGACGCCGAGGAAGCCGAGGATGTCGACCTTGAGCCCGCCTTCGAGGGTCTTTTGACGATCGCGCTTCAGGGCCTCGGGCTCGTCGACGAACAGATGGACCAGGAACAGGGACAGGGCGCCCACCGGCACGTTGATCAGGAAGCACCAGTGCCAGCTGTAGTTGTCGGTGATCCAGCCGCCGATCACAGGGCCCAGCACCGGCCCGGCGACCACCACCACCCCATAGGCGGCGAAGGCCAGGGCCCGTTTCTGCGGCGGGAAGGTGTCGACCAGCATCGACTGCTCGACGGGCGCCAAGCCCCCGCCGGCCGCGCCCTGGAGGATGCGGGCCAGGACCAGGAGGGTCAGGTTCGGGGCGATGCCGCACAGGAACGAGGAGGCCGAGAACAGGGCCACCGACATCATGTAGTAGCGCTTGCGCCCGATCACCGTGGCCAGCCAGCCGGAGATCGGGATGATCACGGCGGTGGACACCAGGAAGCTGGTGGTGACCCAGGTCGCCTCGTCGTAGCTGATCGCCAGGCCGCCGGCGATGTGGTTGAGGGCGACGTTGGCGATCGAGGTGTCGAGCACGGTCATGAAGGTGGCGATCGAGATCACCGCCACGATCGACCAGGGATTGCGCTTGCCCGCGACCGACCGTTCCGGGGTCCAGCCCCCGCCCTGCCCGCCGCCCTCCGGCATCAGCGCACCTTGACCTTGGGCTGCACCGACATGCCCGGGCCGAGCGGGCAGTCGCGCGGGATTTGGTCGAGCACGATCTTCACCGGCACGCGCTGCACCACCTTCACATAGTTGCCGGTGGCGTTCTCGGGCGGGAGGATGGCGAAGGCCTGGCCGGCGCCGCGCTGGATCGAATCCACCCTGCCCTCGACCCTGTCGTGCGGGCAGGCATCGACCTTCACCGAAACCCGCTGGCCCGGGCGCATCAGGTCGAGCTGGGTCTCCTTGTAGTTGGCGGTGATCCACAGCTGCAGGGGCACGATGGCCATCAGCTGGGTCCCCGGCTGGACGTAGTTGCCGGGCGCCACGGTCTTCTGGGCGACGGTGCCGGCCACCGGCGCGGTCAGGCCGTCGTAGCCGAGGTTGATGTTGGCCGCCTGCAGTTCGCTGTCGGCCGCCTTCACCTGTTGCTCGCCGGAGTCCACCTGGGTGCGCATCGCCTTGACCTGGTCGGCCTTGGCCCGGGCCGCCTTGTCGGCTCCGGACAGCTGGGCCGCGGCGCTGCGGGCCTGGGCGATCGCCTGGTCCACCTCCTGCTGGGCGACCGCCGCTGGATCGGTCCGCTGCACGCCGGTGTAGCGGGCAAGGTCGCTATTGGCCTTGTCGGACTGGGCCTTGGCGGCGGCCGCGTCGGCGCGGGCCTGGGCATAGGCGTCCTCGGCGGCGCCGACCTGCGCCCGCGCGTTGTCGACCTGGGCCCGGGCCTGGGCGCGCTTGGCCTCGGCCTCCGCCACCCGGGTCTGGGCGTCGGCGGAATCGATCCGCACCAGCGGCTGGCCGGGCTTCACCGCCTGGTTGTCGTTGACCAGCACCTGGGTCACCTGACCGGCGATCTGGGGCGCCACGCGCACGATCTGCACATCGACGAAGGCGTCGTCGGTGCTCTGGTACTGGCGCGCGTTCAGCCAGAACAGAAGCCCGCCGACCACCATGGCCACCAGCACCACGCCGCCGATCGCCAGAACCAGGGGGTTCTTGAAGGGGCTCGGCTTGTCCTTTCCGTCGTCCTTCGGATCGCCCGGCTTCTGATCGCCTGGCTTCTGATCATCCGGCTTCTGGCCCGCAGGTTTCTGGCCGCCGCCATCCCCAGGCTGGGCCTGTTGGGCCTGGCCTGGGGGCGGCTGGGCCTGTCGCGGCTGATCGTCCGCCATCCCAGCCTCCACGCCGTCGCCGAGAAATATGTCCTGCCGTGAACACCGTGACGACAGAGGCAGTTCCGCACCGCCGAAACGCAGTTGCACCGACACGGCCGAGTCACGGGAACCGGCGCCGCTTCCGCCTGTTCTCTCAACGGGCCGGGGGGTCTCGCCAGCGTTCGAGGTGGAGGCGGTTTGGGGATGGCGCAGATCTTCAGCCCCGCCGCTGATACCTGGCTCAGGGTCGCGACCGTTGTGCTGGCCGGAGGCGTCGTCGGCGGGACCCTGTTCGCCAGCGGCCTGGCCCGGTCCACCTACGAAACCCGGCAGGGCTGGCACGTCGACCAGCCGGTGCCGTTCAGCCACCAGCATCACGTGGGTGACCTGGGGCTGGACTGCCGCTTCTGCCACGCCGGGGTGGAGAAGAGCTGGAACGCCGGCTTCCCTGCCACCCACACCTGCATGACCTGCCATTCGCAGATCTGGACGGGCGCGCAGATCCTGGCCCCGGTGCGCGACAGCCTGGCCAAGGACAAGCCGATCACCTGGACGCGGGTCTCGGGCCTGCCCGACTACGTCTACTTCAACCACCAGATCCATGTCGGCCGCGGCGTGCCGTGCGTGGAGTGCCACGGACGCATCGACAAGATGCCGATGACCTACCGCGGCGAGGCCTTCAAGATGCGCTTCTGCCTGGACTGCCACCGCCATCCCGAGGGGCGGCTGAAGCCCAAGGACCAGGTCACGCGGATGGACTGGAGCGGCTGGACCGCCAAGGACCAGGCCAGCTTCGGCAAGAAGGCGATGCAGGCCTACCACCTGAACCCCAGTCGCATGACCGACTGCAGCCTGTGCCACCGATGAGGACCCGGGCGGAATTCGAGACGGCCTTCGAGGCCCTGGGCGACGCCGCCCGGCGCGACGTGCTGAAGGTGATGGGCGCGGCCCTGGCCATGAGCGGCCTTTCGGCCTGCGAGGGCGAACCGGATCCGCGCGCCATTCCCTATGTGACCGCTCCGGAGAACCTGATCCCGGGCAAGCCGCGCTTCTACGCCACGGCGGTCACCTTCGGCGGTTACGCCCAGCCGGTGATCGGCACGACCTACGATGGCCGGCCCACCAAGCTCGAGGGCCTGCCCAACCACCCCATGAGCGGCGGGACCACCGACGCCTTCACCCAGGGCCAGGTGCTGGACCTCTACGACCCCGCCCGCTCCCAGACCGTGCGCCGGGACGGCCGGCCGGCGAGCTGGGCCCTGTTCGAAGCGGCCATGGTGGACAACGCCCGGCGGCTCGACGCCCGCCAGGGCGAGGGCCTGCGCCTGCTGACCGGCGCGACCTCCTCGCCGACCTTCGCCCGCGAGCTGAAGGCCCTGACCGACCGCTGGCCGATGGCGCGCTGGCATGTGTTCGAGCCGGTCCACGAGGACGGGGCGCTGGAGGCCACGCGGATCGCCTTCGGCCGGCCGTTGTCGATGCGGCTGCAGCTCGACAAGGCCGAGGCCGTGGTGTGCCTGGACGCCGACCTGCTCGGCCCCGGCCCGCACCAGACCGCGCGCGGCCAGGCCTGGGCCAAGGCGCGGCTCGCGTTCCAGCAGGGGTCGGGCCGGAGCCATCTGCTGGTCATCGAACCCGCGCCGACCCAGACCGGGGTGATGGCGCAGGATCGGCTGGCCGCCGGTCACGCGCGCATCGGTCAGCTGACCCAGGCCCTGGCGGCTGCCTGCGGGCTCGGGCATGCCACCGTCGCGCTCTCGCCGCGCGAGACCGACTGGATCGGCAAGGCGGCCGCCCTGCTCCAGGCCGCCCCCGGCAAGGCGTTGGTGGTCGCCGGGCCGCAACAGCCGCCGGAGGTTCAGGCCCTGGCCCTGCAGCTCAGCGCGCGGCTGGGCGCCATCGGCCAGACGCTGATCCTGACCGAGCCGGTGCTGCTGCAGCCGCCGGACGGCCCCACCTCCTTCGCCGCCCTGACCCGGGACCTGCTGGCCGGCAAGGTCGACACCCTGGCGATCTTCGGCTGCAACCCGGTCTACGGCTGCCCCGCCGACCTCGCCTTCGCCCCGGCCCTGGCCAAGGCCAGGACGGTGGTCCACGCGGGCTTGCACCTTGACGAGACCGCCGCCTTCGCCCAATGGCACGCGCCCCTGTCGCACGCCCTGGAAAGCTGGGGCGACGCCCGCGCCGTGGACGGCCGTCCGAGCCTGATCCAGCCCCTGGTGCGCCCGCTCTACGACACCCGCACCATCCCGGTGCTGCTGGAAGCCCTCCAGGGCCGTCCCGGCGCCGCGGACCGCGACCTGGTGATGCAGACCTGGCGGCTGGCCTGGGGCGACGGCTTCGACGACCGCTGGAAGACGACGCTGCCCAAGGGCTTCGTCGACGAGCCCCTGCCGGCGGCCGACGCGCAGGCGGGCGCCCTGCCCGCCATCGCGGTCCCGCCGGACGGCGGCCTGGAGATCCTGTTCCGCCCCGACGCCAGCGCCTGGGACGGCGCCTTCGCCAACAACGCCTGGCTGCAGGAGCTGCCCAAGCCGTTCTCGACCCTGACGTGGGACAATGTGGTGGAGATCAGCCCTGCCCTGGCCAAGGAGAAGGGCGTCCAGAACGGCGACGTGGTGCGGGTCACGTCCGGCCAGCGCGCCATCGAGGGGCCGGCGTGGATCATGGCCGGCCAAGACCGGGGCACGGTGGTGGTCCGCCTGGGCTACGGCCGGCGCCTGCCCGGCGGCCTCGCCGACCAGATCGGCTACGACGCCTATCCGCTGCGGCTGTCGTCCTCGCCGTGGCGGGTGACCGGAGACCTCGCCCGGGCCGGTAAGCGGCACAAGCTGGCGCCGGTCCAGCCGGTGACCGAGGCGGAACTGGCCGACTTCGTGCGCACCGCCCCGGCCGATCAGGCGCGCACGGTCAAGCGCGCCAAGACGGTCTCGCCCAGCTTCTATCCCGACAAGCCGCAGGCTCCCCCGCAGTGGGGCATGTCGATCGACCTCGACCTGTGCATCGGCTGCAACGCCTGCGTGATCGCCTGCCAGGCCGAGAACAACGTCCCTTCGGTGGGCAAGGGCCAGGTGCTGCAGGGCCGCCACATGCACTGGCTGCGGGTCGACCAGTACCGCGAGGGGCCGGACGAGGCGCCCGACATGGCCTTCCAGCCGACGCCGTGCATGCACTGCGAGGAGGCGCCCTGCGAACTCGGCTGCCCGGTCAACGCCACCAGCCATTCGGCCGAGGGCCTGAACCAGCAGGTCTACAACCGCTGCATCGGCACCCGCACCTGCTCGTCCTACTGTCCGTACAAGGTGCGGCGCTTCAACTGGTTCGACTACACCGGCAAGGACTCGCCCCAGGTCCAGGCCGTGCGCAACCCCGACGTCACCGTCCGCTCGCGCGGGGTGATGGAGAAGTGCAGCTACTGCCTGCAGCGCATCAACGAGGCCCGCATCAAGGCCGAGCTCGAGGGCCGGCCGATCCGGGACGGCGAGATCAAGACCGCCTGCCAGCAGGCCTGCCCGACCCAGGCCATCGTGTTCGGCGACGTCAGCCATCCGGACACCGCGGTCAGCCGGCGCAAGATCCAGGCGCGCGATTACGTCACCCTCGAGGAGGCCGACACGAGGCCCCGCACCAGCTACCTGGCGCGGCTGAAGAGCGAGGGCGCCTGATGCCTGCCGCCGCCGCCGCGCCTCGCAAGAAGCCCGCGCCGACCAAGACCAACTTCGCCCCGGTGACGGCGGAGGTCACCCGCATCCCCCTGGATTTCCCCCAGCGCCGCAACTGGTGGATCTTCTTCGTCGCCTCCTCGGCCCTGCTCGGCCTCTACGTCCTGTCGATGGTGGTCCTGTTCTGGAACGGGGTCGGCATGTGGGGGGTGAACATCCCGGTCAACTGGGCCATGGCCATCGCCATGTACATCTGGTGGCTGGGCATCGGCCACGCCGGCACCCTGATCAGCGCCCTTTTGCTGCTGCTCGGCCAGCACTGGCGCAATTCCCTGAACCGCTTCGCCGAGGCCATGACCCTGTTCGCCGTGGTCTGCGCCGGCATGTACCCGATCCTGCATCTGGGGCGGCCCGAGCGGGTATTCTGGATGGCGCCCTACCCCTCCACCCTCGGGGTCTGGCCCCAGTTCCGCAGCCCGCTGGCCTGGGACTTCTTCGCCGTGGCCACCTACCTGATCGTCTCGGTGCTGTTCTGGTACATCGGCGCCATCCCCGACTTCGCCGCCACCCGCGACCGCAGCAGGACGCGCCCGGCGCAGCTGTTCTACGGCCTGATCTCGCTCGGCTGGCGCGGGGCCTCGCGCCACTGGCTGCGCTGGCGGCAGGCCTATCGGCTCAGCGCCGCCATCGCCGTGCCCCTGGTGGTGTCGGTGCACTCGGAAATCTCGCTGCTGCTCGCGGCGGGGCCGGTGCCCGGCTGGAACTCGACGGTGTTCCCGCCCTACTTCGTGTTCGGCGCAGCCTTCTCGGGCTTCGCCGTGGTGGCGATGATCGCCACGGTGCTGCGCCGGGCCTTCGCCCTGGAGAACCTGGTCACCCCGCGCCACCTCGACCTGCTCGGCCAGTTGACCCTGCTGACCGGCATGCTCACCGCCTACGGCTACTTCGCCGAGGTGTTCTCGGCCCTCTACGGCAACGACAAAGCCGATCTGCTGGTGCTGCACGACCGGCTCTGGGGGACCTATGCCTGGAGCTACTGGGGAGCCTGGTTCTTCAACTTCGCCCCGCTGCAGCTGCTGTGGATCAAGCGGTTCCGCATCAACCCGGTGTGGCTGTTCCTGATCAGCCTCAGCGCGGCGACGGGAATGTGGATGGAGCGGTTCATGCTGCTGGTGACCACCCTCTACCGCACGGGCCTGGTGTCCTCGTTCCACAGCTACACGCCCAGCGTCTGGGAATGGACCCAGTACATCGGCTCGATCGGCCTGTTCATGACGCCGTTCCTGCTGTTCGTCCGCTTCCTGCCGATGATCTCGGCCTTCGAGATCAACGAGGCGCGCGACGAGGGCAAGACGGTGGACGAGGCCTGACATGCGCGAGCCCAAGCCCACCGCCCATGGCGTCTACGGCCTGCTCGCCGAGTTCAGCACGGCCGAGGCCCTGGTCGAGGCCGCCAGGAAGGCCAAGGCAGCGGGCTATCAGAGCATCGAGGGCTTCTCACCCTTCCCCATCGACGACCTGCCCAAGGCGCTCGGCTTCACCACCAACACCGTGCCCCTGACCTGCCTGATCGGCGGCCTCGTCGGCTGCGTCGGCGGCTTCCTGATGCAGGTCTACTGCAGCCTGGACTTCCCGCTGAACATCGGCGGCCGGCCCCTGATCCCGCCCGAAGCCTTCGCCCTGATCACCTTCGAGATGACCGTGCTGGGCGCGGTGGGCGCAGCGGTGCTGGCGATGCTGATCGCCAACCGCCTGCCGCGGCTCAACCACCCGCTGTTCGAGGCGCCGAGCTTCCACCTCGCTTCCGTCGACAAGTTCTTCCTGCTGATCCAGAGCAACGATCCCAAGTTCGACGAAGGGGCCGTGCGCGGCTTCCTGCAGGGCCTGTCGCCCGTCTCCATCGAAGTTCCTCCGTTTACGGAGGAGCCGGAATGAAGCGGGCCCTGCTCGTCGCCGTTCCGATCCTGGCCATCCTTGTCCTGCTGCCGGCCTGCGACCGCATGAACCGCCAGCCCAAGCTGAAGGATTTCTCGGCCTCGGCCCTGTTCGCCGACGGCCAGACCATGCGCCTGCCGCCCGAGGGGGCCATGGCGGTGGACGACCCGGCCATCGCCGCCACCGAGGCCACCCGCCCGCCCATGACCCTGGCCCTGCTGCAGCGCGGGCGCGAGCGCTACGGCATCTACTGCGCGATGTGCCACGACGCGGCGGGCACGGGCGCGGGCGTGATCCCCTCGCGCGGCTTCCCCAAGCCAAAGCGCTTCGCTGAGCCTGACCAGGCGGCGCTGACCGACCGCCAGATCATGGATGCGATCGGCAAGGGCTACGGCGTGATGTACGGCTTCGCCGACCGCGTGCCGCCCGCCGACCGCTGGGCCATCACCGCCTATGTCCGCGCCCTGCAACTGAGCCAGGACGCGCCGGCGAACCAGCTTTCCACGGCCGAACAGGCCAGGCTGGAGGGCGCCCATGGCTGAACGGCGAGTGCATTTCGCGGCGGCGGCGGTGCTGGCGCTCGGGCTCGTGGCCGTGGTGGTGCTGGGCCACCCCGCCGCCTGGCGGGCCTGGCTGGGCGCCGCCTGCCTGGCCATCGCCGTCCCCGCCGGGGCGGTCGGCTGGTGTCTGGCCATGCGCCTTTGCGTCGGCGAATGGACCGGCCCGGTCGCCGAGGCCTCCGCCGCCATCGCCGGGCGCATGCCCTATGCAGCGGTGCTGTTCGTCCCGATCCTGCTTCGCCCGAGCGCGCTCTACCCGTGGGTCGGCGCGCCCCCTGCGGGCGCCTTCCGCGCCGTCTATCTGAGCGTGGCCTTCTTCGACGCCCGCGCCATCGCCTGGCTGGTGGCCCTGAGTCTGGCGGGCCTGCACATCGCCGCCGGCCGGCCGGTGTCCAAGGCCGCCGCCTGCCTCGGCCTGATCGCCTTCTTCCTGTTCGGCATGCTGAACACCACGGACTGGCTGGGAAGCCTCGACCTGACCTTCAACTCGTCGGGCTTCGGCCTCTACGTCGCCTGCCTGCAGTTCGCGTCGGCCCTGGCTCTGGCGATCCTGGCCGGCGAGCCGGAGGAGACGCACCGGGCCGGCGCCCTGCTGCTCGCCCTGATGCTGATGTGGGCCTACTTCGCCTTCATGGTCTATTTCATCCCCTGGTCGGGCAACCTCAGGGGCGCTCTCCACTATTACCGGGCGCGCCAGGTCGGGATCTGGCCCTGGCTGATGACGGCGATCGGCTGCTGCCGGATGCCGATCCTGTTCGCCCTGTTCTTCCGCACGGTGCGCCATGGCCGGACCTGGATGCAGGCCCTGGCCGGGCTGGTCCTGGTGGGATCGGTGATGGAGTTCGCCTGGATGGCCATGCCGGATTCGCACGCCGGGCCGATGGAGGGCGTGCTCTACACGGTGCTGGCCCTGGCCGGAGTGGCCGCCTGCTGGCCGCCGCGCGCCGCCATCCCCGACGCGGGAGGCGCGGCATGAGCAAGCTGAACTTCAGCGTCACCCAGACCGCCCTGGTCTTCATCGGCGTGATGATCGGCCTGCCCATCATCGGCGCCGGGACCGCGCTGATCCTGCGGGCCGCCACCGCGCGCCCCGAGACACCGCCCGGTGTCACCGCGGTTCAGAGCCGCGTCCAGACCCCGCCCGAGCCGCGGCTGCAGGTCGATCCCCTGGCCGACCGCCAGGTGGTGGTCGGACCCGAGCGCCTGGCCTCGACCTGGGGCTGGACCGACAAGGCCTGCGGGCGAGCGCACATCCCGGTGGAGGCGGCCATGCAGCGGCTGGCGCAGCACGGCTGGCCGAGCCCGGAGGCGGGCAAATGAAGGTCCTGCTCGCCGCCCTGCTGCTGATGCTGGCCGGCCCGCGCGCCTTCGCGGCTCAGCCGTTCGATCCGTTCGGCCTCGCCAAGGTCGCCCCGCCGCCGAACGCGACCGCGCCCATGACCGGGGTGTTCCGCGACCAGCAGGGCCGGCCCGCGACCCTCGCCGCCCTCGCCCACGGCCGGCCGCTGGTGGTGATCCCGGTGCAGTACCTCTGCCCCAACCTTTGCGGCCTGACGCTGACCGGTCTCGACCAGGCGGTGCAGCGCCAGGCCAAGGAGGGCTTCACCGTCGTCGCCCTCGGCATCGACCCGCGCGAAGGCCCCGCCGTGGCGGCGAAGGCGGTCGCTGGACTGAAGAGCCCGATCGTCGCCCTGACCGGCCCGGAGGCGGCGTCGCGCGCCGTCACCGACGCGCTGGGCTATCGCTACGCCTGGGACAAGGCGCTCCGGCAATACGCCCACATCTCCGCCGTCGCGGTGCTGCGGCCCGACGGGGGGCTGGCGCGCTGGCTGCCCGGCCCGCAGATCGACCCCCAGGCCCTGACCCTGGCGCTCGGCCAAGCCGCGGGCGGCGCGCCGCAGCCGGTCCCGGAATCGATTTCGAGCCGGCTGTTCCTGCTCTGCTACCACCTGATCGCGCGCGGCGGTATCTACGACCACCGGATCATAGAGGCCGTGCGCATCGCCGGCGGCGCCATCGTCACCCTGCTCATGCTGTTGATCGGCTGGCTGATCGCGCGCGAGCGGCGGAGGGCGCCGTCATGAACGGCCTGCCGCCCGACATGCCCGCCAACCCCTTGCCGTTCTGGCCGCCGGCGGCGTCGGCCTATGCCCATGCGCTCGACCGGCTGGTGGTCAGCTTCTCGGCCCTGATCATCGCCCTGGCCTTGCCGGTGTTCGTGCTGATCTTCGTGTTCGCGATCCGCTACCGGCGCGGCCGGAAGGTCAACCGCACGGCCAAAGAACGCGGCGACCTGTGGATCGAGATCGGCTGGTCGGTGATCCCGTTCGTCCTGACCCTGTATTTCTTCGTCCAGGCCTCGGTGCTCTACGCCCAACAGACCCGCCCGCCGGCCAACGCCCTGAGGATCGACGTGGTGGGCAAGCAGTGGATGTGGAAGTTCCAGCATCCCGAGGGCCAGGGCGAGATCGACGACCTGCACGTGCCGGCCGGCGAGCCCGTGATGCTGAATATGGCTTCGCAGGACGTGATCCATTCGTTCTACGTCCCGGCCCTGCGCCTCAAGCGCGACGTGGTGCCCGGCCGCTACACCCGCATGTGGTTCATCGCCGACCAGCCCGGGGTCTATCCCATCGAGTGCAGCCAGTTCTGCGGCATGAACCATCCGCGCATGCGCGGCTCGCTGCATGTGATGAGCGCCGCCGACTACGGCCGCTGGCTGCAGGTGTCTCAGGTCGAGCAGACCCTGGCGGACCAGGGCGCCGCCACCTATCGCAAGGCCGGCTGCAGCGGCTGCCACGACCACGGCGCGGTGATGCGCGCGCCGTCCCTGGCGGGGCTGGCCGGCCAGACCGTGCCGCTGGAAGGCGGGCAGACGGTGGTCGCCGACGCCCAGTACCTGCGCGACAGCATCCTGCAGCCCGGCCGCGAGGTCGTCGCCGGCTATCCGGCCCTGATGCCCAGCTACCAGGGCAGCCTCGACGAGGGCCAGGTGCAGACCCTGGTCGCCTACCTGCAGTCGCTGGCGACCAAGACGCCGGAGGTTCCCCGATGACCGACGCCGTCGCCCACACCCCCGAGGAGGCGCACAAGGGCAAGGACACCGCGGAGGAACGGGTCAGCTACCTGCGCGCCGGCCATTCCCTGGCCTCATGGCTGACCACCACCGACCACAAGCGCATCGCCATCCTCTACCTGATCGCCATCACCGGCTTCTTCTTCATCGGCGGGTCGGCGGCGGCGCTGATGCGCTTCGAGCTGATCAGCCCGCACGGCATGCTGCTGTCGAACGAGGGCTACAGCCGCGCCTTCACCATGCACGGGGTGATCATGGTGTGGTTCTTCCTGATCCCCTCGATCCCCAACACCTTCGGCAACTTCCTGATCCCCCTGATGATTGGCGCCAAGGACCTGGCTTTCCCGCGCCTGAACCTGTTGTCCTGGTACATCTACATCATCGGCGGCTGCTTCACCCTCTACGCCCTGGTGGGCGGCGGGGTGGACACGGGCTGGACCTTCTACACACCTCTGTCGAGCCTGTTCGCCAACGGCCATGTGGTGGCCCTGGTGACGGCGGTGTTCGTGGCGGGGTTCTCCTCGATCCTCACGGGCCTGAACTTCATCGTCACCATCCACACCCTGCGCGCGCCCGGCATGAAATGGAGCCGGCTGCCGATCTTCGTCTGGTCGCACTACGCGACCTCGCTGATCCTGGTGCTGGCGACCCCGGTCCTGGCCATCACCCTCGTGCTGCTGGCGGCCGAGCGACTGTTCGGCATCGGCATCTTCAATCCGGCCCTGGGCGGCGACCCGATCCTGTTCCAGCACCTGTTCTGGTTCTACAGCCACCCGGCCGTCTACATCATGGTGCTGCCGGCCATGGGGGTGGTGTCGGAGCTGGTGTGCGCCGCGGCGCGCAAGCGCATCTTCGGCTACGCCTTCGTGGCGGGCGCCAGCATGGCCATCGCCGGCGTCGGGTTCCTGGTGTGGGGCCACCACATGTTCGTGGCCGG
This sequence comes from Caulobacteraceae bacterium, assembly GCA_036500495.1. Lineage (GTDB taxonomy): Bacteria > Pseudomonadota > Alphaproteobacteria > Caulobacterales > Caulobacteraceae > BOG-938. The sequence goes on along the minus strand of DASYBX010000197.1, from coordinate 56,008 downwards.
GGAGTCGGCCCTGGCGGCCACCATCTTCTCGTTCCTGAGCCTGGTGGTGGCCGTGCCCTCGGCGGTGAAGGTCTACAACTGGACCGCCACCCTCTACAAAGGCGACATCCTGCTGGACCCGCCGTTCTTGTTCGCCATGGGCTTCATCGGCTTGTTCACGGTGGGCGGGCTGACGGGGCTGATGCTGGCCATGCTGGCCATCGACGTGCACGTGCACGACACCTATTTCGTCGTCGCCCACTTCCACTACATCATGGTCGGCGGCACGGTGTCGGCTTTCTTCGGCGCCCTGCACTACTGGTGGCCGAAGATCACCGGGCGCATGTACTCGCTGACCTGGGGCCGCATCGACGCCGCCCTGATCTTCTTCGGCTTTAACCTGACCTTCTTCCCCCAGTTCATCCTGGGCTATCTCGGCATGCCCAGGCGCTATCACGTCTATGACCCGAGCCTGCAGGTGTGGCACGTGATGTCGTCCGCGGGCGCCTCGATCCTGGCTGTCGGCTACATCCTGCCGTTCATCTACCTCTACGCGGCCCTGCGCTCGGCCAAGCCGGCCGGACCGAACCCCTGGGGCGCGACAGGCCTGGAGTGGACCACCGCCTCGCCCCCGCCCAAGCACAATTTCGACCATCCGGTACAGGTGACGCACGAGGCCTACGACTACGAGAACGCGCCCCAGCCCGGAGAGCACCGGTGAGCGGCCGGGCTTCGCAGGAGACTTCCCAGGGCGTGACGCTGAAGGAGCCCTATGCCCGCCCCGGCCAGCAGCGCGAGGCGGACTTCCTGGGCATGTACCTGTTCCTGGCCAGCGAGATCATGCTGTTCGGGGTCATCGTCGCCCTGCTGTTCGCCGACCGCTTCCGCCACCCGGGCGCGGCCGAACAGGCGGCGCAGAGACTCAAGATCTGGATCGGCACGGCCAACACCGCGGTCCTGCTCACCTCCAGCCTGTTCGTGGCCCTGGCGGTGGTCGCCGCGCGGGCGGGTAAGGCGAAGGCGGTGACCGGCTGGCTTGCCGCCGCCGTGCTGCTGGGGCTGACCTTCCTGGGGCTCAAGGGCTTCGAATACGCCGAGGACTTCGCCGAGGGGGTGTGGCCGGTGCTCGGCCGCGCGACGCCGGGCAACCTGTTCATCAACCTCTATTTCGTCGCCACGGTGCTGCACGCCGTCCACCTGACCGTGGGCGTCGGCCTGCTGAGCTGGGCCGGCGTCCGCGTGAAGATGCAGAGGACCCGGCTGCCGGGACAGGCCATCGTGATCGAGATGACCGGCCTCTACTGGCACTTCGTCGACGTGGTCTGGGTGTTCCTCTTCCCCCTGCTCTACCTGCCAAGACCCTGACAGAAAGGCCTCGAGTATGGGCAAGGAGACCGGACAACTGCTCGCGACCTGGGCCGCTCTGATGGCCCTGCTGGCGATCACCGTGGTCGCCGCCCTGGCCCCGATCGGGCCCGTCAAGGGTCTGGTCAACATCGCCGCGGCCGTGGTCAAGGCGGCCCTGATCTACTGGGTGTTCATGCACCTGAAGCAGGTGGGCGGCTTCCTGCGCATCGCCGCGGTGGGCGCCGCAGTGTGGCTGCTGATCCTCGGGGCCATGCTCTACGCCGACATCTCGACGCGCGTCTGATCGCGGTTTCCGGACGCCGCGGCAACGAAGCCGTCGACGCCGGCGCCGCGGCGTTCGATCGTCCCGGCCAATCCAGACGGAAGCGTAGAGCCATGCCCCCTGCTGAAACCCGCGCCGCCGGACCTGCGCCGACCATCGAGGCGCGCATCGACCAGGTGGACTGGGCCGCGGTCCACGCCGACCTCGACGCCCAGGGCTGGTCCATCGCGCCCGCCCTCCTCACCCATGCGGAGGCGGATGCGATCGCGGGCCTCTATGGACAGGCGGAGGGCTTCCGCAGCCAGGTGATCATGGCCCGCCATGGCTATGGGCGGGGGGCCTACAAATACTTCAGCTATCCGCTGCCGCCCCTGATCCAGGCGCTGCGCACGGCGGCCTACCGGCGCCTGGCGCCGATCGCCAACGCCTGGCGCCAGCGCCTGGGCCAGGCCACGAGCTTCCCGCCCGAGCACGCCGCCTTCCTCGAGCGCTGCCACGCGGCGGGCCAGACCCGGCCGACGCCGCTGCTGCTGCAGTACGGGCCGGACGACTACAACTGCCTGCACCGCGACCTCTACGGCGACCAGGTGTTCCCGATCCAGATCGCCATCCTGCTCGACCAGCCGGGCGAGGACTTCGAAGGCGGCGAGTTCGTGATGACCGAGCAGCGGCCCCGCATGCAATCCCGGCCCATGGTCCTGCCGCTGGGCAAGGGCGACGCGGCCATCTTCGCGGTCAACAGCCGGCCGATGAAGGGCGCGCGCGGCGACTACCAGGTGAAGCTGAACCACGGCGTCAGCAAGCTGCGCTCGGGCAAGCGGCACACCATGGGGGTGATCTTCCACGACGCCTCGTGACCGGCGGCGAGGCCGCGTGTGACATCGACATTGCGAACTTTCAATCAAACGACGGCTCCTCGCCTCGTCCGCGCGAGCCTATGGTCCCGCCACGAGCCAGTCCCCTTCCCTTCCGCGGCGGGGGCGCGTCCAATAAGGACGCGGTCGATCCACCCGGAGGACCACATGAAAGCCAGTCTCCTGCTCGCGACGGCCGCGGGCCTCGCCTTCGCCGCCGCCACGGCCCACGCCCAGGCGCCGGCCGGGTACAAGGTGGTGAAGGAGGTCGCGCTCGGCGGGCCGGACCGGTGGGACTATGTGGTCTATGACGCCCCCTCGCACCGGGTCTACGTCGCCCACAGCGACCGCATCAGCGTGGTGGACGTCCAGGCGGGCAAGCTGATCGGCGACGTCACCGGCGTGGCCAACACCCACGGCGTCGGCATCGTCGACGGCAAGGGCTACACCGACGACAGCGAAGCGGCCCAGGCGATCGTGTTCGATCCCAAGACCCTGAAGGTGATCAAGCGCATCCCGGCCAAGGACGACGCCGACGGCATCATCGTCGATCCCAAGAGCGGGCACGTGTTCGTCGCCGACGGGGATTCCGGGTTCGTCACGGTGATCGACCCCAAGACCGACACCGTGCTGGCCAACATCGGCGTCGGCGGTAAGCTGGAGTTCCCGCAGGCCGGCGACGACGGCAAGGTCTACGTCAACGGCGCCGAGAAGAAGGAACTCGTGCGCATCGACGTGAAGACCAACAAGATCGACGCGCGCTGGCCCATCCCCGGTTGCACCAGCCCGCATGGCCTGGCCGTCGACACCGCCGCCCACCGGCTGTTCGTCACCTGCGTGAACAAGCTGATGACCGTGGTCGACGCCACCAGCGGCGCCGTGGTCGCCACCCTGCCGATCGGCCAGGGCTCGGACGCGGCGGCCTTCGATCCCGGCCGGAAGCGGGCGTTCAGCTCCAACGGCGACGGCAGCCTGACGGTGGTGTCCGAAGACAGCCCGACCAAGTTCTCGGTGGCCGAAACGGTGAAGACCCGCTCGGGCGCACGCACCATGGCCGTCGACCCGTCGTCCGGCCGCCTGTTCATCGCCGCCGCCGAGGTCGATACCAAGACTCCGCCGACGCCCGGCCCGAACGGCCGCCCGGGCCGTCCGAAGCTCGTGCCCGGCTCGCTGAAACTGCTGTTCCTGGATCCTGTCCGCTGAGGTCGCCCATGTCCCAGAGCCGCCCCGCCGCAACGACCCGCATCCCGCGCCTGATGGCCGCGGCGGCGACTCTGGCCATCGCTTCGGCCGCCCTGGCCGCCTGCCAGGTCGGCCCCGACTTCAAGGGCCCGGCCGCCCCGTCCGCAACGGCCGGCTACACGGCCGGCGGCCTGCCCGCGGCGATCGCGCCCGACCAGCGCCTGGCCTCCGGCGCCGACGTGCCCGGGCGCTGGTGGGAGGTGTACGGCTCGCCGGAGCTGAACGCCCTGATGGACCAGGCGATCAAGGCCAGCCCGGACATTCAGAGCGCCGAGGCCGCCCTGCGCTCGGCCCACGAGCTCTACCTCGCCCAGCACGGGGCCCTGCTGCCGACCGTCGACGCCGGCTACAACGTCACCCGGCAGAAGTTCTCGGACGAGATCGCCCCGCCGGCGCTCAACAGCGACGCCAACCCCTACACCCTGCACACCCTGCAACTGAACGTGGGCTACACGCCGGACGTGTTCGGCGGCCTGCACCGGCAGCAGGAGAGCGCCTTGGCCCAGACCGAGGCCCAGCGCTTCCAGGCCGAGGCGGCCTACCTGACCCTGACCGCCAATGTCGCCGCGGCCGCCATCCAGCAGGCCTCGCTGATCGCCCAGGTCCGGGATGCCGAGGCCCTGGCCGCCTCGGACCGCAAGACCCTGGACGCCCTGCGCCGTTCGCAGCAGCAGGGCGAGCTCGCCGCCGCCGACGTGGCCGCCCAGGAGGTGATCGTGGCCCAGGCCGAACAGGGCCTGCCGCCGCTCAACAAGCAGCTCGCCCAGCAGAACGACCTGATCGCCTATCTGACGGGCCGCACCCCGGCCGAGGCCGCCATCCCGGCCCTCGACCTCGACAAGCTGGCCCTGCCCGCCGAGCTGCCGGTGACCCTGCCGTCGGACCTGGTGCGCCATCGCCCCGACGTCCAGGCGGCCGAGGCCAATCTGCACGCCGCCAGCGCCAATGTGGGCGTGGCCATCGCCGCGCGCCTGCCCACCTTCCCCCTGACCGCCAACGTCGGCTCCCAATCGGCCGACCTGGGTGGGCTTTTCTCGAGCCCGAACATCTTCTGGACCGTGACCGGGGCGATGGCCCAGCCGATCTTCGAGGGCGGCCAGCTGAAGCACAAGCAGAAGAGCGCCGAGGCCCTGCTCGACCAGGCCAAGGCGCAGTACCGTGGCGCAGCCCTGGCCGCCTTCCAGAACGTGGCCGACAGCCTGCAGGCCCTGCAGGGCGACGCCAGGGCGCTCGACGCCGCGGCGGCGGTCGATCAGGCCGCGGGCCGGTCGCGGAGCGCCGCGCAGAAGCAGCTCGACGCCGGCGAGGCCTCGGTCCTGCCGCTGCTGGCGGCCGAACAGGCCCAGCTCCAGGCCCGCGCCGCCCTCACCCAGGCCCGGGCCGCGCGCCTGGCCGACACCGCCGCCCTCTACCAGTCGCTCGGCGGCGGCTGGTGGAACCGCACCGACTTCGCCGAAGCGGACGCCGCCGGCGGCAAGCCCGCCGCCCAGCGCTAGCAGAGATCGATCTTGAAGCACGCGATGATACCCGATCCCGCCGGCCGCCTGGCCGTTCCCCTCGCGATTCTGCTGGCCCTTTCGGCCGCGGGCGCCGCACGGGCCGACGCCGATGATGCGGCGGTCAAGCCGGTGAAGCTGGCGACCCAGGTGCAGCAGAAGCTCGGCCTGAAATCCGAACCGCTCAAGGCGACCAGCGCTGCGGCGACCCTGTCGGGCTTCATCAAGGTGCTGGACCCCGGCCCCCTGGCCCAGCTCGATTCCGACATCGAAGCGGCCGACGCCGCCGCCCAGGCCTCGGCCGCCGAGCTGGCGCGTTCGGAGGCGCTGAACAAGGACGGCCAGACCGTGCCGACCAAACAGGTCGAGGCCTCCCGCGCCCAGGCCCGCGCCGACGCCACCAAGGCGGCCCTGCTGCGCCGCCGTCTGGGCCTGGAATGGGGCGACGGCATCGCCCGCATGTCGGCCCGCCAGCGCGCCCAGCTGCTGGCCGAGATCTCCGCCAACCGGGCCGCCCTGATCCGTATCGACACACCCTCGGGCGAGGGCCTGGCGGGGCTGAAGAGCGTTGAGATCGACCTCGGTCCGCTCGGCAGCGTGCGCGCCACGGTGCTGGGGCCCGCCCGCGCCGCCGATCCCAAGCTGCTGTCGCCCGGCCTGATCGCCACCGCGCGGGGACCCGGCGTGCGTTCGCTGTCGGTGGGCCTCGCCGCTCCGGTGAAGCTCGGCGCCTCGGCCGCGGTGTCGGGCGTCATGGTGCCACGCGCAGCCCTCCTGCGCAGCCAGGGCGAGACCTGGGTCTATGTGCGCACAGGGGCCGACACCTTCCTGCGCAAGGCAGTGGACCACGGGCGCAGCGACGCGGGAGGGATGTTCGCGCCCGAGGGGTTCAAAGGCGGCGAGCAGGTGGTGACCCAGGGCGCGGCGGCCCTGTTCGCCGCCGAGACCAATGTCTCCGACGAAGGGGACAAGGGCGCCGACAAGGGCGCTGACTGATCCATGCTGAGCGCCATCGTCCGCTGGTCGCTGGGCCGTCCCCGGCTCGTCGCGGCCTTCGCCATCCTCCTGCTGATCTACGGCGGCATCGTGCTCAAGGGCGCGAAGTTCGACGTGTTCCCCGACTTCGTGCCGGCCCAGGCCGAAATCCAGACCGAGTCGCCCGGCCTCGACGCCGGACAGGTCGAACAGCTGGTCACCCGTGTGGTGGAGCAGGCGGTCAACGGGGCCGCGGGCGTCACCACCGTGCGCTCGGAGTCGATCGCCGGCCTGTCGATCGTCCAGGTGCTGTTCGCCGAGGGCACCGATCCCTACCGCGCCCGCCAGGTGGTGTCCGAGGCGGTGGCCGAGACGGGCTCCGAGCTGCCGGTCGGGGTCAAGGCGCCGGCGGTGCAGCCGCTCACCTCCTCGACCATGGACCTGCTGAAGATCGGCTTCACCAGCGACAAGCTGAGCCCGATGGACCTGCGCGCCCTGGTCGACACCCGGGTGCGTCCGCGCCTGCTGTCGACGCCCGGCGTGGCCAAGGCGACGGTGTTCGGCGGCCAGATCCAGCGGATCGAGGTGATCGCCCGGCCCGAAGACCTGGCCGCCCGCGGCCTGGCGTTCAGCGACCTGATCAATGCGGTGAAGGCCTCCACCGGCGTGTCGGGCGGCGGCTACATCGACACCGAGCAGCAGCGGGTGCTGGTGACGCCCAAGGGCCAGGCGCGCACGCCGGCCGACGTCGCCGCCGCGCCCATCGCCATGCCCGACGGCGCCAGCATCCACATCGGCGACGTGGCCGAGGTGAAGAACGCCGCCGCGCCCCAGACCGGCGACGCCCTGATCATGGGCCGGCCCGGAGTCATGGTGGCCATGGCCAGCCAGTACGGCGCCAACACCCTGCGCGCCACCGAGGCGGTCGAGGCGACGCTCGACGAGCTGAAGCCGGCGCTGGCCGCCCAGGGCGTGGTGCTGACCGGCGGCCTGCACCGGCCGGCCAACTTCATCACCACCGCGCTCGGCGGCATCGCCGACGACCTGATGATCGGCGCCGTGCTGATCGCCCTGGTGCTGTTCGCCTTCATGCGCGACCTGCGCACCGTGCTGGTGTCGTTCGTCTCGATCCCGCTGTCCCTGCTGGCGGCGGTGATCGTGATGGACCGCCTGGGCTGGGCCATCAACACCATGACGCTCGGCGGCCTGGCCGTGGCGCTGGGGGTGGTGGTCGACGACGCTGTGATCGACGTCGAGAACATCGTGCGGCGCCTGCGGGCCGCCGAAGACGGCGCGGCTCCCGAGGAGACGATCCTGCACGCCTCGGTCGAGGTGCGGGCGCCGGTGATCTACGCCACCCTGGTGGTGGCCTTCACCCTGCTGCCCGTGCTGCTGCTGCACGGCCTGCAAGGGGCGTTCTTCTCGCCCCTGGCGGCGGCCTTCATCATCGCCACCCTGGCCTCGCTGGGCGTGGCCATCGTGGTCACCCCGCCCCTCACCCTGCTGCTGCTGAGGAACGCGCGGCTGCACGACGAGCCGCGGCTGCTGACGGGCGCCAAGGACTGGCATGACCGGCTGCTGGAGCGCATCTGCGGCGCACCCTGGCTGGCGGTGGGCATCGCGGCCCTGGCGGCGATCGCCGCGGCGGGGGGACTGCTGCTGTTCAAGTCCGAACTACTCCCCGCGTTCAAGGAAAGCCACTTCGTGCTCGGCGTTTCGGGACCGCCGGGGACCTCGATCGGCGCCATGCGCACCTACGGCGAGGCGATCAGCAAGGACATCCTGGCCATCCCCGGGGTGCAGAGCATCGAACAGCAGATCGGCCGCTCGGAAGGGGGCGAGGACACCTGGGGGCCGGAGAAGACCGAGTTCCACGTCGAGCTGAAGCCCAAGCTGAAGGCGGCCGACCAGGACCGGGTCGAAAAGGGCATCCACACGGTGCTCGACAGCTATCCGGGCCTGACCAGCGAAGTGGTCACCTTCCTCGGCGACCGCATCGGCGAGACCCTGACCGGCGAGACGGCGGCCCTGGCGGTGAACGTCTATGGCCCGGACCTCGACCCGCTCGACACCATCGCCGACCAGGTCACGGCCGTGATGAAGACCGTCCCCGGCGCCAAGGACGTGCAGGCCCAGTCGCCGCCCAAGACGCCGGTGGTGCAGGCCGACCTCGATCCCACCAGGCTCTCGCGCTACGGCATCTCGCCGGCCGAGGCGCTCGACGCGATCCAGGCGGCCTATCAGGGCGCGGTGGCGGCCCAGATCTACGACAATGCCCGCACCATCGACGTCGCGGTGACCACGCCTGCCGCCGTGCGCCAGGATCCGGAGGCGGTCGGCGACCTGATGCTGCGCGGCGCCTCGGGCGTGGCCGTGCCCCTGCGGCAGGTGGCCAAGGTCTACCTGGCCGAGGGCCGCACCAGCATCAGCCACGAGGGCGGCCTGCGCCGGCGCGTGGTGACCACCAATCCCGATCCGGAGAACGTGGCCAAGGTGACCAAGGCCGTGGAAGCCGCCATCTCCCAGAAGGTGAAACTGCCGCCCGGGACCTACGTCACCTACACGGGCACGGCCGAGGGAACCGCCAAGGCTCAGCAGGAACTGCTGTTCAATCTGGCCCTGGCGGGCGGCGGCATCATCGCCCTGCTGCTGCTGGCCTTCTCCAGCGGGCGGCAGGTGATGCTGATCCTGGGCTCGGCGCCCTTCGCCCTGGTGGGCGGGGTGATCGCGGTGGCCGTCACCGGCGCCAGCCTGTCGCTGGGCTCGCTGGTGGGCTTCGTGACCCTGTTCGGCATCGCCGCGCGCAACGCCATCCTGCTGGTCTCGCACGCCGAGCACCTGGTGGAGGCGGAGGGCCAGGCCTGGTCGCTCGACACCGTGATCCGCGCCACCCGCGAGCGCGTGACGCCGATCCTGATGACAGCCCTGGTCACGGCGCTGGGCCTTCTGCCCCTCGCCATCCAGACCGGCCAGGCGGGGCGCGAGATCCAGGGGCCGATGGCCATCGTCATCCTCGGCGGCCTAGTCACCTCGACGGTGATGAGCCTGTTCCTGCTGCCGTCGCTGGTGTGGCGGTTCGGGCGGAGGCGGATGGCGGGGTAGAGCGGCGGCGTAGACGGCCGGCTTCGCCTCCCCTATCCATCCAGGCGTGACCGCGCCCGTCCTGACCGTCTCGAACCTGCGCAAGACCTACGGCGACTTCGTCGCCGTGGACGGGGTGTCGTTCCAGGTGCATCCGGGCGAGATCGTCGGGCTGGTGGGGCCGAACGGCGCGGGCAAGACCACCACCATCAGCATGGTGCTGGGCGTGCTGCAGCCATCGTCGGGCGAGATCCGGGTGGACGGCGTCGACCTGGCCAGGCAGCGCGGCAAGGCCCTGGCCCACACCAACTTCGGCACCGCCTATGCTCCCCTGCCCGGCAATCTGACCGTGGAGCAGAACCTGCAGGTGTTCGGCCTGATCTACGCCGTGAAGGACCTGAAGGCGCGCATCGAGCAGCTGCTGGCCGACTACGACCTGAAGGACCACCGCAAGACCAAGGCCGGGCTCTTGTCCTCCGGCGAGCAGACCCGCGTGACCCTGGCCAAGGCCATGCTCAACCACCCCAAGCTGCTGCTGCTCGACGAGCCGACCGCCTCGATCGACCCGGCCACCGCCCGCGAGATCCGCAACCACATCGTCGCCGCGGCCGAGGCCGACGGCTGCGGCGTGCTGTGGACCAGCCACAACATGTACGAGGTGACCGAGGTGTGCGACCGGGTGCTGTTCCTGTCGCGCGGCAAGATCCTGATGGACGGCGAGCCGGAGGCCCTGGTGCGCGAGCACGGGGCGGCGACCCTGGAAGACCTGTTCATCGAGGTGGCGCACGAAGGCCTCGCCAACGGGGGCCACGCCCAATGAACCCGGGACGCGTGTTCGCCATCGTCGTGCGACAGTTCTACCTGCTGCGCGGCAGCCCCGTGCGCCTGCTGCCCATGATCGCCTGGGTGGCCATCGACATCGTGCTGTGGGGCTTCCTCAGCCGCTACCTGACCCAGCTGACCGGGCAGAAGTTCAACTTCACCGCCGCCCTGCTGGGCGCGGTGCTGCTGTGGGATTTCCTGACGCGGGTGATGCAGGGGGTGACCACCGCCTTCTTCGAGGACGTCTGGAGCCGAAACTTCCTCAACCTGTTCGCCACGTCGCTGACGGTGCTCGAATACCTGACCGGCCTGGTGATCACCGGGGTGCTGACCAGCCTGCTCGGCCTGGTCGCCATGCTGACGCTGGCGACCACGGTGTTCGGCCTGTCGTTCTTCGCCTACGGCGCCGCCCTGGTCCCGTTCGTGTTCGTGTTGTTCCTGTCGGGCATCGCGCTCGGCATCCTCGGCACGGCGATCGTGATGCGGTTCGGCCCGGCGTCGGAGTGGCTGATCTGGCCGATCCCCAGCGTGATCTCGCCGTTCGTCGGCGTGTTCTATCCGCTGTCGACCCTGCCGCTGTGGATGCAGGCGGTCGGCAAGGCATTGCCGCCGTCCTATGTGTTCGACGGCATGCGCCGCATCCTGGCCGGCCAGGGGCCGGACTGGGCCCGGCTGGGCGCCGCCGCGGCCCTGGTGGTGGTCTACCTGCTGCTGGCCTTCCTGATCTTCACCCGCGTCTACCGCTACGCCATGCGCACCGGCCTGATCGCGCGCTACAGCGCCGAGACCGCCGGCTAGGCTGGCTTAACGACCGTCGCCGGGCCACTATCGGCCCCATGCAGACCTCCGCCCCGACACGCCTGCGGGTGCGCGCCGTGCTTCTCGGCGACCGGCTCGCCACCACCCAGCTTCGGCGGGAACAGCTGGTCTCGACCACGCCCCTGGCCTTCCGGGTCGGCGAACGCGGCCTGGCGGTGCTGTTCCGCTACGGGGCGGCCGTGCTGATCGGCCTGGACGAAGCCGACGAGATGCAGGTGCTGACCGAGGTCTCCAACCATGTGACCGGCGGCGACAGCCCGCCCGAGGAGGAGATCGCCCACATCCTGATCGACCCCGATCACGAGGAGCAGATCACTGCCGCCGGCGCGATCCAGGTGAAGGCCGCCACCATCGAGCACCAGCTGATCGTCGCCGACGCCCTGGCCAAGAGCGTGGCCCTGGCCCAGGACGAGCGGCAGATGGCGCAGGTGTTCGAGCGGGTCGAGCCGTTCGCTCAGAGCCTCGCCTCCGGCGGCCGCTGGCCGTCCGGAGGGCGCGCCGCGGTGATCCGCCTGATCGGCCAGTCGCTGCTGGCCCAGCATCGCCTGGCGGGCCGCGTGGCCGTGCGCGAGAAGCCCGACATCCTGTGGGACCGGCCAGCCCTGGAGCGCTTCTACGCCCGCCTGGAGGACGAGTACGAGCTGATCGAGCGGGCCGAAGACCTCGACCGCAAGCTGTCGGTGATCGGGTCCACCGCCGAGGCCCTGCTCGACATGCTCGACACCTCGCGCTTCCTGAGGCTCGAGATCCTGGTGGTGGTGCTGATCCTCGCCGAACTGGCTCTGGGCCTCGTCGAGACCCCCGCCGGAAAGGTGCTGTGGCGCTGGATGGGCCTGGAGAGCTAGCCCGCGGACACCGTCTGCAGCGCGCCGTCGGCCTCGGTCCAGCCGCCCGCCCGGGCCTGCAGCAGGCCGACGTCCGCGCCATCGAGGCGGACCGCGGTGAGCACGCCGGTGGCGTAGGCGCCGGTGTCGATGCCGATGCGGTGCGGCAGAACCTGGGGCTTGTCGTCGGTCCAGCTATGGCCGTGGACGATGATCTTCTCGAACGGCCCTTCGTCGGTGAGGAACTCCTGGCGGATCCACAGGAGATCCTCCTCCCTCTGGCCGCGCAGGTCGACGCCCGGCTGCACCCCGGCGTGGACGAAGGCGTAGTCGCCCACCACCAGCATCAGTTCCAGGCGCTCCAGGAACCGCAGGTGCGAGGACGGCATGCGCTGCAGCAGCAGGTCCCGGGCGCGGAAGCACGAGGACGGATCCTCTGGCGATGGGGCGACGACGCCATAGGACTTCAAGGTCTCGACTCCGCCGAACCTCAGCCAGCCGGCGCAGTCGGGGGGATTGTCGAGGAAGCGCATCATGCCCGCCTCGTGGTTGCCCTTGAGGAAACAGGCCTGGATGTCGGTGCGCTGCTGCAGCCAGATGAGGGCCTCGAGCACCGCCGCGGACTCCGGGCCGCGGTCCACATAGTCGCCGCAGAAGATCACCAGCGGCCGGCGGTCGGCGCCCTGGACCTTCCAGTCGTCCAGGATCATCGATATCAGCTGCTTGAGCAGGTCGTAACGACCGTGCACGTCACCGATGGCATAGACCAGTTCACCCGACGTGGGATCGGCGCCGGCGCGCCGGCGCCCGAACGCCTTGCCGCGCAGTTCTCTCAGCATCCTGCCCCTCACCGCCAGGGCAGCAGAAGGTCCGCCAGGGCCCTCAACCCCGAGCGGCCCCTCGGCCGCGCCGCGTCGTCCTGATCGTTCGAATCCGACGTCTCACGCCCGAGATCATAGGCCAAAGCGCCGTAGCTTTCGATCAGCCGCGTGGGATCTTCGGTCTGGCGGTCCCTGAGGTCGGCCCATCGGTCGCGGTAGTCGACCAGGGTGGAGCGCCCCACGCCCCGCTCGATGGCGCTCTGATAGACGGCGCGCAGGTGCCGGTCGGCCTGGATCACGGCACGGCGGCAGTCGTCGCCCGCCGAATCCTGCTCGCAACTGGCAGGCTGGGCGACCGGTCTGGGCTCGGGCAGACGGATGGTGTTCCTGGCGGAGGCCGGCCTGGCGTCGCCGAGCCTGGCCAGCTTGGCCCTGAACCGCGCGCGAGACCCCGGCCCAAGCTTGGCCGGCGTGTGGGCGGGTGCGACCTTGATCGAGGGTTGATCGGCGTAAACCCGGCCGCCCGGAACCGCCTCCGCCGTCTTGGCGCTCAACGGTGCCGGAGCCGCCTGGGCCAGGACGATCGGCGGCGCGGCTGGCGTCGGCCGCTGGGGCTGCGACTTGACGGGGGACTGGACGGCGACCCTAGCCTCGGTCCGGGCCGCCAGCGCCGGAGCGCGGATCACCAGGGCGCCGGCGCCCAGACCGACCAGGCCCGCTGCGGCGGCGATCATCACGGTGGTGAGTGCGCCGCTCCCGCGGTCAGGCCTCAGCGCGGCGACGGCCGGCGGACGGCGTAGGCCGCCCGCGGGCTGGCTCACGCCGGCCCGATCGAAGACCTCGGTCATTTCCGCCGCAACCTCGGCCAGTGCCGGGCCCGAACGGACAATGGGCTCAAGCTCGCCGCCAGGCATCGCCACACACTCCAGCGCCCCAAGACCGTCTTGGAGGGTGATACCGCCCTCTTAACGGCCAAACCTTCACTTTGATCCCGCCCGCCTCATTTGATGACGTGCTGCACCGCAATGAAACAACCTGCGGTTCCCGGCGTCACGATCTTGTACCGCCACCGCAGCGAAAGCGCCGTGGGTGCGTTCTCAAGGACACACGGGAAGAGGCCCCAAAAGCCTCTTCTTCCAGAAGGAACACTCCTGTGCGCAAGGCCATCCCTGGGACTTTCGCCGCCTATAGTCTGCTCGCGGCTTCCGGCCTGTTCGTCGCCGGCGCCTTCGCGGGCGCGCTCTGGCTGACCGGCGAGGCGGCGCTGTGGCTCGGCCACGCCCTGCCCCATCCGATCCTCTGACGCCAAAAGAGCCCTAGGTGATCACGTCCGGCGCCACGCGGCCAGTGCGCGCGCGGATCTGGGCGATGTCATCGGCCGCCTGGACCAGCTCCGCCAGGGCCTCGGCCGGATCGCGGGTCAGGTCGCCCGTGGGCGGCTCGAACCGCTCCATATAGACGCGGAGCGTCGCCCCCACCGTGCCGGTGCCCGACAGGCGCATGACGATGCGCGAGCCGCCCTCGAACAGGATTCGCACCCCCTGGGCCGAGGTGACCCCTCCATCCACCGGGTCGGTGTAGGCGAAATCGTCGGCCGTGCGGACAACGAGAGCACCAAAGCCGCGACCCGGGAGCGTCGGCAGCACGGACCTCAGGTCGCGGACGAGGCCGTTGGCAGCGTCGAGGTCGACGCCCTCGTAGTCGTGGCGGGCATAGTAGTTGCGGCCGAACCGGGCCCAGTGATCCTTTACGATCTCGTCGACCGACAGCCGCCGCGCCGCCAGGACGTTGAGCCACAGCAGCACGGCCCACAAACCGTCCTTCTCACGCACGTGGCTGGAACCCGTGCCGGCGCTTTCCTCGCCGCACAGGGTCGCCCTCCCCGCATCGAGCAAGTTGCCGAAGAACTTCCAGCCGGTGGGGGTCTCGTAGACCGCGACGCCGAGCGCCTCGCCCACCCGGTCGACCGCCGCGCTGGTGGGCATGGAGCGCGCCAGGCCGGCGAGGCCCTCGGCATAGGCGGGCGCGAGATGGGCGTTGGCGGCGAGGATGGCCAGGGAGTCCGACGGGGTCACGAAGCGCCCGCGGCCGATGATCAGGTTGCGGTCGCCGTCACCGTCGGAAGCCGCGCCGAAGTCGGGCGCGTCCGGCCCCATCATGCGCTCGTGCAGGGCGTGGGCGTGCACCAGGTTGGGATCGGGGTGATGGCCGCCGAAGTCCTCCAGGGGCTCCGCGTTCACCACCGATCCGGCAGCGAAGCCGAGCCGGCGCTCGAGGATTTCGACCGCATAGGGACCGGTGATCGCGTTCATGGCGTCGAAGCTGAGGGTGAAGCCGCCCGCGGCCAGGGCGCGGATGGCGGCGAAGTCGAATAACGACTCCATCAGCTCGGCGTAGGCGCCGACCGGATCGACCACCTCCACCGTCATGGCGCCCAGGGCGCTGACGCCTTCGCGGTCGATGTCGACGGGCGGCGCTTCGAGGATGGTGTAGCGGTCGATCTCGCGCGAGCGGGCGTAGATGGCGTCCGTCACGCCTTCCGGCGCCGGCCCGCCGTTGGCGATGTTGAACTTCAGGCCGAAGTCCTCGGTGGGACCGCCCGGGTTGTGGCTGGCCGTCAGCACCAGGCCGCCCGCCGCGCCGCGGCTGCGGATCAGGTGGCTGACCGCCGGCGTCGACAGCAACCCGCCCCGGCCGACGATGGCCCGGTCCACGCCGTTGGCGGCGGCCATGCGCAGGATCAGGTCGGTGACCTCGCGGTTGAAGAAGCGGCCGTCGCCGCCCACCACCAGGGCCGCACCCTTCAGCTCCGGCGCGACGTCGAAGACCGACTGGATGAAGTTGGCCGCGTAGTGCGGCTGCTGAAACACCACGACCTTCTTGCGCAGGCCCGAGGTGCCGGGCTTCTGGTCGGCATAGGGGCGGGTCTGGACCACGCGGAAAGGCGTGAGGCCGGCGTCACTCATGGCCAACTCGGACCTCAGTACACGGGGCCGGCGCAGACGCCGTCGATGGTCTCGCCGTGGCAGACGGGCATGGCCGCGGCCTGCGGCCGCGAGACGCCCTGGCACAGGCCGTGCGCGAAGGTCCCCTGGCACTGGCTGGCGTCGTAGGCGTAGGTGACGCCCTTGGGCAGCGGCTTCTGGTCCAGGGGGAACTCGCGGCTCATCCGGCCGTCGCCCGCGGCGAGCTTGCACCATTCGGCGCCCGCCCCGCCGTCGCAGGCCTTCATGTCGGCGCTGTACTGGCGGGCGTTGACGGCGCGGCCACGGGCCTCGCCGAAGGCGCCGTGGGTGATGAAGTTGTCCGCGTCGGCGCATCCGGCCAACAGCAACGGGGCCAGGAGCAGCGGGGCCAGGACCGCAGCCTTGAGCGATGGTTTCATGTGGACACCCTTAACCCGAGCAGCGACAGCGGCCAAACGGCTCAGGCGCGATTTTGTGCCCGTCCGCCGCGCGGGCCAAGCGCCGGACGGCCCAAGCAATAAGCTCAGGATTTATCTGTAAATCGGCCAGGAATTCTTGCCAACGAGCTCCGCCATGGGATCGAAATCAGAATTCAGCCTGCTTTTTTCCGATTACCAGCTCCACCATGGGAACGACAGACGAGAAAAAGTCTTTCTTTGCACGAACGCCCCTGGTGTTCACGGCCCCGGCGTCGAAGCAGCCCCCCAACCCACGACGCCGGGGCCCCCAAACTCTCCATCTCCCCCTAGCCGGTGATGAAGGCTCCGTTGGCGTGCAGGCTGGCGGCCGCCACGTGATCGACCGTGGTCACGAGGTACCAGCCGTAGCCGACCACCACCTTGTCCATGTTCGACCACACCTGGGCGTTGCCGGAAACGTCGTCGACGATCTTGATGTAGCCGGCCCCGACCGGGTCCGCGCCGGTGTAGCCGGACGCCGACAGCAGGCCGGTGAGGTCGATCTTGTCGCCCGCCGCGAAGTCGGTGATGTGGCCTGACGCCCAGGGGGTGGCCTGGAACGCGAAGGTGTCCGAGCCGCCGCCGCCGGTCGCCGTATCGCCGCCGCGGCCCATGTAGAAGGTGTCGTTACCCGTCCCCCCGACCAGGATGTTGCCGCTGTCGTTGGAGACGAAGATGTCGCCGAGGTTGTTGCCTGTGATGGTCTGCGAGACGCCCGACAGGGTGATGCTGGTGACGTCGGCCGGCGCCGCGTAGGCGGCGTCCGACACCGTGACCTGCGGGCTCGCCGTGACATGCGAATTCCCCGAAACCTGCGGGCTCCCCGCCTGGGCGCCGGCGACGATGTCGCCCTGCATCGCCAGGCTGGACGGCGCGACCCCGTCGAGCGTGGTCACCAGCCACCAGCCGGCGTGGGCGATCTGGTCGAGGTCGGACCAGATCTGCGCATTGCCGCCGGCGTCGCCCACGATCTTGATGTAGCCGTCGCCGATCGGATTCGAGCCGAAATAGCCCGAGCGCGCCAGGAGGCCCGTCAGGTCGACGGTGTCGTGCGCTGGGTTGAAGTCGGCGATGTGGCCGGCGGCCCAGGGCGTTTCGTTGAACACATAGGTGTTGGAGCCGCCGCCGCCGGTCGCCCAGTCTCCGCCGCGGCCGAGCACGAAGGTGTCGTTGCCCGCGCCGCCGAAGAGGACGTTGCCGGTATTGTTGGCGACCACGATGGTGTCGCCGGCGTCGTTGGCGTGCACCGTCTGCAAGGCGCCGGTCAGGGTGATGGAGGTGACGCCCGCCGCAGCGTTGTAGGTGGAATGGGCGGTCGACACCGCCGCGGCGACCGCGCCGGATCCGTCCGTGCTCGTGACATCGGAACCGTCCGTGGTCGTCGTCGAGCCGCCGGTGGGAGTCGACACGACCGGACCAGCCGGGGCGGTCGAGGTCGACGAGGACGATCCGCTCGTGATCGGCGCGCTCGCATCGGCGCCGGACGGCGTGTCGGGCGTCACGCTGGACGTCCAGGTGCTCGACCCGTCCGACAGCGAGTAGGCGCGGATGTAGTCGACGTACATGTCGGTCGAGGTGAAATCCGGCGTGCCCGCCCAGCCGCCGATCGCCATGTTGGCGATCATGTACATCGGCTGGTTCATGTCGGCGGGGGTCGCGGTGTGGAACACCGCCTGGCCGTCGAGGTACCAGGTCAGGTCGGTGGGGGTCCACAGCACGCCATAGGTGTGGAAGCCGCCAACGTCGGTGACGAGGTTGGGCGAGCCGACCGCGGTGTGCGTGCCCGTCGCTTCGCTGTGCACGGTGGTGTAGTCGATGCTGGAGGAGCCGGTCAGGGTCTCCATCACGTCGAGCTCCGGCGGCCAGGAGCCGTCGGCGGGCACCAGCCAGAACGCCGGCCACGCGCCCGAAACATTGGTCGGCAACTCCGCTCGCATCTCGAAGTAACCGTAGGTCTGGGCGAAGGTGTCCTTGGTGGTGATCACGCCGGACGAGTAGCCGTAGTTCCACATGGCCGCGGACTGGTCGGGCGTCACGGTCTGGGCGTGGATGTCGAGCACGCCGTTGCTGACCGAGAACGGATTGAGACCGAGATCGGTCGACCCCGTCCCGGTGAATCCGGGCGCCGTGTAGAGCTGTAGCTCCCCGTTGCCCGTCAGGGTGTAGGCGCCCACGCCGCCGTACCAGTAATGCGGGGTCCAGGTCCCGGACGTACCGTTGTAGAGGCTCAGGCTGTTGAACTCGTCGTCGAAGGTCGCCGCGCCGAGCTTGGCGTGGTCCAGCGACAGCAGGAAATCGGAGGCCTGGAACTGCGAGATCGTGGCGTCGCGGATCACCACGTCGTTCTGGCCATTGTGCAGGATCACGTCGGACCCCTGCTGGGTCATGGCCGCCTGCACCTGGGCGAAGGTGGTGAAGGCGCCGCCCATCAGGCGCAGCTGGTCGCCCGCGTGCCAGTTGTAGATGGCGTTGCTGCCGGCCGTGCCGTCGATGATGAAGGTATCGGTCCCCGCGCCGCCGACCAGGACGTTGTTCCCGGCCGCGCCGTAGAGCTGCTGGCCGTTGTTGTCGCCGACCGTGATGATGTTATCGAGGCTGTTGCCCGCGGCGTACAGGTTGTCGCCGGCGACATAGAGGTTCTGGATGTTTTCCGGCAGGGTGTAGTCCATCCAGGTGGTGACGGTGTTCACCCCCGTGGCGCCCTGGACGATGACGTTGCCCCATCCCGACAGATAGTACTGATTGTCGCCTAGACCACCGATCAACGTGTCTTGTCCGGCTCCGCCAAGCACATCATTCAGAGCAGACCCCTGGAGCGTCTGATTGGGCCCACTACCCCACAGATTCACACCGTCGTTCGCTCCGCTTTCGAGCGCGACGGCGCCATCATACTTAAGATACATTAACGCCCCCACGGAGATCGGCTAGGATCTTCGGCTATGTGCGGTCTAAACACTTAACAGTCGGTATTGGGTACTTAACCGAGGAGTTAAAGCTGCGGGCGGACCGCTTACTTTCAGCCGGATGCAGAATCCGGCCTTCGACGCGTTGTCACGCGTCGGTTCCCCATGCTCAGAGCGCCAGCCCCCCGGCGACTCAGCTTCGGATACGGGAAAGCTTAGGCATGGCGACAGCGGCTTAGCTACGCTTGTTGGACAGCTTTCAGCCTGAAATCGGCCACCTGCGACAATCTGCCTCTAGAGTTCTTGCCCCAGGAACGACGCTTTCGTGAACGGCCGTCCAATTTAGCGACTGATTACCGCCCCCTTTTTGCCGGAATTGACCACCCTTTTGCCGGCCGTTCGGGCGGATCATCCGCGTAACCAGCTCTAAAGCCAAGCTTGTTCAAGCAAGCTAGGGGGTGTCTTTTGTCCATCGATCCGAATAACCTTGCCGGCACGGCTCATATTACGTTCGACGACGATTTCAATAATCTGAGCTTGTGGAACGGCTCGTCCGGCACCTGGGCGACCATATGGCCCTACCAGGACATCAGTTCGAACGGCAGCTCCCTGCCCTCCAACGGTGAAGAGGAGTGGTACATCAACTCCAGCTATGGCCCGACCGCGGGCTATACGCCGTGGACCACCAACAACGGTGTGCTGACCATCACCGCTACGCCGACGCCGTCCTGGCTGTCGGGCCAAGTCAACAACTACGCCTACACTTCCGGCGAGATCAACACGGCCCACTCGTTCGCCCAGACCTACGGCTATTTCGAGATGCGGGCCGAACTGCCCGCGGGCCAGGGCTTCTGGCCGGCCTTCTGGCTGATGCCCACCGACGGGGCCTGGCCGCCTGAACTTGACGTGGTCGAGACCCTGGGCGCGAACCCGAGCGGCCTGATCACCACGCTGCACTCCAACGACTCCGGCACCCAGAACACCTGGACCCAGATCCCCGACAGCTCGGCCGGGTATCACACCTACGGCGTGGATTGGGAGCCGGACTACATCACCTGGTACTTCGATGGCCAGCAGGTCTACCAGCTGCCGACCCCGGCCGACATGAACAGCCCCATGTACATGATCGCCAACCTGGCGGTGGGCGGCTACTGGCAGGGCGCGGCCGACGGCACCTCCTCGGCTCAGCTGAACATCGACTACATCCGCGCCTACGCCTCCGGGGGCGACGGCAGTTCCCCGCCGCCGAGCGGCGGCTCCTCCAGCTCCGGCAGCAGCGGCTCGACCTCGGGCGGCGCGAGTTCGGGCGACACCGGCTCCAGCGGCTCCAGTTCCGGCGATTCCGGCTCCGGCGGCGACGTGATCTCGGGCGCCTGGGCGACGACGCCGGACGCCTGGTTCGCCGCGCCTTCGGACGTCACCAACGTGGTCCTGTCCGGCTGGAACCAGACCGTCCAGGCCAACGACCAGGGCGACACCATCTACTCGACCGACGCCCAGAACGTGCTCCTGGGCGGGGCCGGCAACGACATCTTCTACATGGGCCGCGGCGGCGACAGCGCCTCTTCGGGCGGCGGGACCGACACCTTCGTGTTCAGCCAGGTTCCGTGGGCGTCCGGCCACATCTCCGGCTTCGGCGGCGCCGACGTGCTCGACCTCGCCTTCCTGCAGGCCTACGGCTACGGGGGCTCGGACCCGATCGCCGACGGCCGGGTGCAACTGGTCTCCGACGGCGCCGGCGGCACCCAGGTGTGGGCCGATCTCGACGGCCTGTCCGGGGTTTCCGGCACCTGGCTGGTGACCACCCTGGACGGCATCAACCCCTCCAACCTGACCTGGCAGAACGGCCACCTGGTCGACCCGCCGGGCGGCGGCTCCAGCAGCGGCGGCGGCAGCTCGGCCCCGCCCTCGGGCGGCTCGGGCGGCACGCCCTCGAACGGCGGCCAGGTGTTCACGTCGGACAACAATGGCGACTGGGTGCAGGGCACTTCGGGCAACGACGTGTTCAACCTCGGCCGCGGCGGCGACCACGTGACCGGCGGCGGCGGGGCGGACGTGTTCAAGTTCGCCGGTGTGCCGTGGAACGCCGGCGGCCACATCACCGACTTCGGCGCCGACGACCAGCTCGACCTGTCGGGCATGTTCTCCAGTGTCGGCTACTGGAACAACAACAGCTTCGGCGACGGCCACCTGTGGCTGACCTCCGACGGCGTGGGCGGGACCCAGATCTGGTTCGACATGGAGGGCCTGTCGACCGGCTCGGGAACCTGGCTGGTCACCACCCTGGACGGCGTCGACCCTTCCAGCCTCAGCATCAGCAACGGCGTGATCACCGAAGGCGGGAGTTCGGGCGGTTCGAGCGGCGGTTCCGGCTCGACCGGCTCCTCCGGCGGCTCCGGCCAGACCTTCACTTCCGACAACAACGGGGACTGGGTGACCGGCACCGCGGGCGACGACACCTTCAACCTCGGCCGCGGCGGCGACCACGTGACCGGCGGCGGCGGCAACGACACCTTCAAGTTCGCCGAAGTCCCCTGGTCCCCCACGGAGATCTACGATTTCCACTCGGGCGACACCATCGACCTGTCGGGCATGTTCCAGCGCTACGGCTATTCGAGCTCCGATCCGGTGGGCGACGGCCACCTGAAGATCGTCTCCGACGGCAGCGACGGCAGCCAGATCTGGTTCGACATGGACGGCCTGGCCGGGGGTTCTGGCAGCGGCAACTGGCAGTTGCTCGAACTGGACCACTTCAATCCGTCGAACCTGCACGTCAACGGCGCCTTCATCACCGGCTGACCTGTTCCCTGCCGTCGCCCCATCGATGGCGGCGGCAGGGTCGTCATTCGTGCGCCGCTCGGCGGCAATCCCGTCCTCGGGACCCAGGCGGCGGCAGACCTGCGGCCGCTACGTCGCATCCACGCCTAGGCGGGGCCTTCATCGGCGCCGAGCCGGTGAAGGTGAAAGGGCCCGGAGCGATCCGGGCCCTTTCGGCGCGCCTCATCCAGCGCCGGTCACCCGGTGATGCCGGTCACCCAGTGATGAAAGCGCCGCTCATGTGCAGGTTGGCCGACGAGACGTGGTCCAGGGTGGCCACCACATACCAGCCGAGGCCGGGATTGACCTTGCCGAGGTTCGACCAGATCTGGGCGTCGCCGGCGCCGTCGTCGGTGATCTTGACGTAGCCGTCGGCGATGGCGTTAGCCCCGGTGTAGCTGGACATGGCCAGCAGGCCGGTCAGGTCGACCTTGTCCTGGCCTGGGGCGAAGTCGGTGATGGTGGCGCCGGCCCAGGGCGTCTCGGCGAAGGCGAAGGTGTCGTTCCCCGCCCCGCCGCTGGCCCAATCCCCGCCCCGGCCGAGGTCGAACACGTCGTTCCCCGCGCCGCCATAGAAGGTATTGCCGGTGTTGTTGGAGTGGAAGGTGTCGCCCAGGTCGTTGCCGTGGATGGTCTGCTGCGACCCGGTCAGGGCGACGTCGGTGACGCCGGCCGGTGCGGTGTAGGGCGAAGCCGTGGTGGAAGCCGAGGC
Source organism: Caulobacteraceae bacterium (assembly GCA_036500495.1). Classification (GTDB taxonomy): domain Bacteria; phylum Pseudomonadota; class Alphaproteobacteria; order Caulobacterales; family Caulobacteraceae; genus BOG-938. The sequence continues at coordinate 33,609 of DASYBX010000197.1, read as the reverse complement.
GCTGCCCGCCCCGCCCGTGCCCCCAGTCCCGCCTGTTCCCCCCGTACCGCCGGTTCCGCCCGTACCCCCCGTCCCGCCGGTCCCGGTCGAACCGGCCATGGCGACGATATCGCCCTGCAGCTGGACCTGGGACGGAGCCACGTGCTCCAGCGTCGTCACCAGCCACCAGGTGGAACTCAGGTTCGACCAGATCTGGGAGTCGCCCGAACCGTCGTCGGTGACCTTGATGTAGCCGGCGCCGACCGGGTCCGAGCCGGTGTAGCCCGAGGCCGACAGCAGGCCCGTCAGATCGACCTTGTCGCCCGCGGCGAAGTCGGTGATCCCGCCCGCCGCCCAGGGCGTCGCGGCGAAGGCGAAGGTGTCGTTCCCCGCCCCGCCGGTGGCCCAGTCGCCGCCGCGGCCCATGTCGAACACATCCGCGCCCGCGCCGCCGAAGAGGGTGTTGCCGGTGTTGTTGGAGTGGATGGTGTCTCCGAGGTCGTTGGCATGCACCGTCTGCTGCGAGCCGGTCAGGGTGACGTCGGTGATCCCGGCGGGGACGTTGTAGCTGGCGTCGCTGCTGGAGGCGGTCGTCCCCCCGCCCGTTCCGCCGGTTCCACCCGTGCCGCCGGTTCCACCGGTCCCGCCTGAGCCCGTCAGGACGACCAGATCGCCCTGCACCTGGACCTGGGACGGCGCCACATGGTCGAGGGTGGTCACCAGGTACCAGCCGTAGCCCTGCTGGACCTTGTCGAGGTCGGACCAGATCTGAGCGTCGCCGGCGCCGTCGTCGGTGATCTTGATGTAGCCGGCGCCGACCGGGTCGGAGCCGGTGTAGTTCGAGGCGGAAAGCAGACCGGTCAGGTCGATCTTGTCGGCACCCGAGAAGTCGGTGATGTGGCCGGCCGCCCAAGGCGTTGCGGCGAAGGCGAAGGTGTCGGTCCCGCCGCCCCCGGTGGCCGAGTCGCCGCCGCGGCCGAGGTCGAACACGTCGGAGCCCGTCCCGCCGTAGAAGGTGTTGCCGGTGTCGTTGGAGTGGAAGGTGTCGCCCAGGTTGTTGCCATGGATCGTCTGCTGCGACCCGGTCAGGGTGACGTCGGTGATCCCGGCGGGGACGTTGTAGTCGGCGTCGCCGGTGGAGGCGGACGTGCCGGTTCCGCCGGTCCCACCGGTCCCGCCAGTCCCTCCTGTGCCTCCCGTTCCACCCGTACCGCCCAGGCCGTTCGAGCTGTGCGAGGGCGGGTTGCCGCCGCCGCTGTAGATGATGTCGCCGGGCTTGAGGCCGGCGCTCGACACGCCGTCCAGGGTCGCCACCAGGTACCAGCCGGCGCCCGGGGTCACCTTTTCGAGGTCGGAGTAGATCTGGGCGTCGCCGGAAGCGTCGTCGACGATCTTGATGTAGCCGTCGGCCACAGGGTTGGAGCCGGTGTAGTTCAGGTGGGCGACCAGGCCCGTCAGGTCGATCTTGTCCTGGCCGGAGTGGAAGTCGACGATGGTCGCCGGGGCCCAGGGCGTCTGGCTGAAGGCGAAGGTGTCGGCGCCGCCGTTGCCGGTGACGGTGTCCCCGCCCCGCCCGATATCGAAGTAGTCGGCGCCCGCCCCGCCGATCAGGGCGTTGCCGCCGTCGTTGGAGATGAGGGTGTCGCCGGCGTCATTGGCGGTGATGGTCTGGTGCGAGCCGACCAGGTCGACGGTGTTGACCCCGGCGACGGCCGTATAGGTCGCGTCGCCGATCTCCACGTAGCCGTTGGCGGCGGTCATGTTGTCGACCACCGACGAGCCGTCGGCCAGGGCGTAGACGTGGACGTAGTCGATCTTCATCTGGGCCGGCAGGCCGTTCTCGTCGATGTACCCGCCCCAGCCGCCCAGGGCGAGGTTCATGATCATGTACATCGGCGAGTTCCAGCTCTGCGGCGTAGGCAGCTGCATGGTCGCCAGCCCGTCGACGTAGAAGGTGGTCTCGGTCGGCGTCCACAGCATGCCGTAGGTGTGGAAGCCGTTCGGGTTGGGCATGTAGAACGCCTGGCCGTTGACGTAGCCGTTGTCGTCGGCGCGGGCGAACGAGGTGTTGGGATACATGCCCAGGTGCTCGAGGACGTCCGCCTCGGTGCCCGGGTTGTTCGGGTCCTGCACCATCCACAGGGCCGGCCAGGAGCCCAGGTCGGTGGGCAGCTGGGCCTTCATCTCGAAGTAGCCGTACTTCTGCTCGAAGATGCCCTGGGTGTTGAGCATGCCCGAGGCGTAGGACTGGCCCCAGGTGTACTGGGAGTCCTGGTAGCTGAATTTCTGCGCGGTGATGTCGAGCACCCCGCCGGTCTCGATCGAGAAGGGGTTGTAGGCGGACAGGTCCCAGCCGCCCTGTCCCTTGAAGCCCGGCGCGGTGTAGAGCTCCTGCTCGCCGTTGCCGGTGAGCGCGTAGTCGTTGACCGAATTGGGGTCGCCGTTGAAGTTCGGGCGCCACAGCCCCGAGCCGTCGCTGGTGTTCAGCAGCTGCAGGCTGTTGAACTCGTCGTCGAAGGTCATCGGCCCAAGCTTGGAGGTATCCAGCGGCAGCAGGAAGCTCTGGGCCGTGAAGTCCGCGATCTGGTGGTCGCGGAAGGTCAGGGTCTCCGTCGGGTCGATCTTCAACACCACGTCGTTGCCGACCTGGGTCATCGCCGACTGCACCTGGTTGAAGCTGGTGAAGCTGGTCCCGGTGAGGCGGACCAGATCCTGCCAGGTGTGGAAGTTGTAGATCACGTCGTTGCCGTTGCCGGCGTCCACCCCGAAGGTGTTGCGGCCCAGGCCGCCGACCAGCACGTCGTTGCCCGGCCCGCCGTCCATGTAGTTGTAGTCGTTGCCGCCCATGACGATGAGGTTGTCGGAGGCGTTGCCGATGCCCCAGTTGCCGGCGCCGTAGAAGGTGAGGTTGTTGACCCCGGCCGGCATCACCTCGGGCGCCCAGGTGTAGATGGTCTTGGTCCCGGTCTCGCCGGCCGGCACCACGATGTTGTCGGTCGGGCTGATCCAGTAGGAGTTGTCGCCGTTGCTGGCGATGATGGTGTTGTCGCCGCCGTTGGACGCCACGCCCGAGGGGCCCGCTGCGGGGGCGGTGAAGGTCTGCCCGCCCTGCGCAGGGCTATGGTAGGAGTGGGTGACGTCGTCCCAGTTGCCGGCGCTCTGGGGCATCAGCTGGCCGAGATAGTTGTAGTACTGCGGCTGAGGGGCAGCCGGGGGCGCGTAGGTCAGCGCATAGTGCTGTTCGGCCGCGCCTGACGCGGTGGGATGCAGCGTGGTCAGGTCGCCGGTGGACGTCCCGCCGACCACCGCGCCGTCGCTGTAGAACGAGGGGCCCTCCGAACCGTCCGCGCCGAAGGCCTCGCTGATGGTCGAACCGCCGTTGGTCCAGGTCACCGCGAAGCCGCCGTCCGACAGCTTGACCATGTGCGCGCCGGCCGCGCCGGCCCCGTCGATCAGGGTCGGCGACGACAGGGCGTGGGTGGTGGGATTGTAGGTGGCGATGTAGGCGCCCTTGGCGTCGGTCCAGGCCAGGCCCATGCCGCCGCCGCTCAGCGTCGCCATGGCGGCGCTCGTCACCGCATGCGCCGCTTCGCCGGCCAGGGTCTGGAGGGCGCCGAAGGTCGAGCCGTCGAACCACAGGAGCTGGTTGTCGGTCAGTTCGAGATAGGCGCCGCCCGCGCCCGGGGCGTAGGCGACCACCCCTGACGCGGCCGTCTGGCTGGTGAGGTGGCCCTGGGCGTCATAGACTTGGCCGCCGATCTGGAAGCCGCCGTTCGGCAGGGCCTAGCCGGTCAGGTCGGAAACGGCCGCCGACGGCGAGGCCTGGCCCACAAGCGATCCATTGGCGCCGAACACGGAATAGACGGTCTGCTGGCCGGCGGCAGCCTGGCCGGTGTAGGCCGCCACGACGCCCCCGTTCTCCAAGGGGATCAGGGTCATGGCCAGGAGCGTGGGGTCGTGCCCCACGTCCTTGCTGACCACCAGGGCGCCCGTGGCGTCATAGAGGTCGAGCACCAGGCCCTGGGCGCCGGAGGCGCTCCATTCCCGTAGAACGGCGGCCCCGCCACCCGTCAGCGATGTGTCGGCCACGTCTGTGAAGGCGGCGCCAGTAGGGGTATTGGGGGTTGTACCAGTCGCGAGCGAGATTTCCGGCCCGTCAGCAGTAAGAATGGCGCCACTCATTGTCCAGCTTTCAGAATTGAATTCAGCCCTTCTGGCTAGAACCCAGCCAAATATCTGAAATCAGGCGAAAAGGTAGCCGTTCCAATAGCAAAGCTGCCGAAAATATATTTGCGTATGCGTGTTGCATTTTGGCACAAAGTCGACTCTCAAAGCTTAGCAATGAGCTTTGACGCTTTCGATCGATGCTCGATACTTTAAGTCGTGTCGGATAGGCGACCTAGAAGCCCAACCGCCGGCGTACATAAACGGCGATTACAACCACCAGGACCCAACCAGCGACGCCCGCCAGCAGCAGGAAAAGCAACCGCCAGGCTCGCGGCCAGCGTCCGACATCAGGCTCGTCCGAATCGCGGGGCGGGTCCTGGCGCGACAACAAGCGGGTCCTTACGGGAGTGGGATCAAGGCCACGGTTGGAGGTTTCGCAACCCTTGTCAATTTACCCTACAGGCGAATTTCGTCAGGCGGCGAAGCGGGCGAGCCCCACGGCGTTCTTGACCGGCAGCACGCGGATGCCCCGCCGCGCGACTGCGTCGGCGGCCGCCTCGAAGGCCTGGCGGGAGCAGCCGTAGTCGCTGGGGTCGTCCGACACGTCATGGGTGAAGAAGATCAGCCAGCCGCGCTCGGCCTGCACGCGGTCGAGCCAGGCCTCCACGTCCAGGTTCGCCAACGAGCGGCGCTCCAGCGGCACGGCCTTGAGCTGGGCGAAATCCATGCGCCCGGCGTTGATCCCGGGCCAGATGCCGCGGCAGATCGGGAAGCGGCGGCCAAGCAGCGCCTTCTTGCCGAGGTCGAGGTCGCCATAGGGATAGGCGAAGCTCGACAGCCTATGGTCCGGCAGCACGTCGGCGATGAAAGCCGCGTTGCGCTCCAGGTCCGCCTGGATCTCGCGGGCGCTGGTGTCGGGCAGCCTCAGGTGGCTGAAGGTGTGGCAGCCGATCTCGTGCCCCTCCTCCGCCGCCTGGACCAGGTCGTCGCGGTCGAAGTAGTCGAGCCCGTCGACGCGCCGGCCGCAGAAACCGCCGGCCGCGAAATAGGCGCCCGCCCAGCCGCGCTCCCGCAGGATGCGCCCGCCCTCGGTCAGGGCCGAACGGGGGAAGTCGTCGAAGGTGAAGCTGACCACCGGTTCGTCGAGACGGGTATCCAGACCGTTGATCTTGATGTTGCGCGCCAGGCGCACCTGGGCCGCCTTGGCGGCTCGGGGCAGCAGGCCGTTCATTCGGCCGCCTCGGCCGGCTGCAGGTCGAGCTCGGCCACGAGTTGCACCACGTCGGTGTCGGCGAAGGCCTCGCCGAGCGGGCGTACATAGAGCCCCTCCCCGTCCGGCCCGTCAGGCTCGAAGGTGAATCCGAGCTCGGCCAGCATCTGGGCGGAGGCGCCGTTCTTGGCGGTGGGCTTGTAGCGCACCTCCAGCCGCTCGGCGCCGCGGGCGGCCAGTTCGGCGGCGAGGCGGTGGAAGAAGGCGTTCTCAACCCGCTTCCTCTGCACCCGGCAGCTCATGAAGAAGGATTCCACCTGCGGCCGGCCCTCGGCCAGGACGCAGAAGCCGATCGCCCCGTAGTCGCCGAAGCGGTCGGCGCACGACAGCACGAAGGCGTCGTCGGGCCGGCGGGCCATCAGGGCCTCGAGCTCTGCCTGGCCATAGCGCAGGCCCGAGAAGTTGAGCTGGTTGGTGCGCTGGCTGAGCTCGTACATGCGCAGCAGGTTGCGCGGGGTCAGGCGGCCGACGGTCAGGGCGATGCCGCACGCGCGCAGGAACTCGGCGTAGTCGAGGGCCGACCCCTGCCGCGCCGCCTGACGCTTCTCCTCGGTCTGGTACATCGACCGCCGCTTGCCGCTCTCGGGGGTGACAGGCACATCGAAGCGCGGGTGATCCGGCAGGGCCGCCATCTCGGTGTCGGCGAACACCGTGACCTCGGGCAGCAGCTCGGCCACCTCGCCGCGCTCGAACGGCTGGTCGTCGATGAAGGCGAAGGTGTCGGCGCCCACGTCCATCTCGGCGATGATCTCGCGGATCGCCTCGCTCTTGGGTCCCCAGCTGATCTTGGGGAATACGAACAGGTCGCGCAGGCTGAACGCGTCCAGCGCGCGCAAGGCCAGCTCGGTGTCGTTCTTGGAGGCGATCGAGTTGATGATCCCGCGCCGGTCGAACTCCCGGATCAGGGCCACGGCCTGCTCGTTCAGGACCACGCCCTCGATGCCGTCCTCCACCAGCACCCCGCGCCACAGGGTGTTGTCCAGGTCCCAGACCAGGCACTTGAACTTGGGCGGGCCCTTCGACTTTTGGGCTGGGGCCTGCTGGGCCGGCTTGGCCGCCGGCAGCGACGGCAGCGGGCGCGACAGGCGGGCGAAGTCGACCAGGCCGAAGGTCACCTCCGGGGCGCCCTCGCGCACCGGTTCGACCTGCACGGTCAACGGTCCGGCGAGGTCGACCAGGGCGGCGATGTCGCGCGCCGGGATCACCAGGCGGGTGTAGCCGGGCTGAAGCGGCGCGGCGGCCTGGAACAGGCCCGAGGCCTCCTTCTGCGCGGTCATGATCGAGACGGTGAAGGGCCACGTCTCGACGCCCTCGTGGAAGGCCTCCAGCACGAACACATCACCCTCGCCGATGGCCTCGCCCCGGCCGCTCGCGGCGCGTTTGGCCGCGTTCAGCCGCCAACGCAGCTTGTCGGCGACCGCGGCCGGAACCGGCCCGGCGAGCAGGCCGTCGAGGCCCTGGTCCCGCCGCTCGCGGCGCAGGGCGGCGGCCACGGGCGTCAGGGCCGCCCGGCCCTGGCTTTCCAGCTTTCCCCAGCGGCGGAAGGCGATGCGGGTGAAGGCCAGCTCCGGCCGGCGGCCGTCTCTGGCGCGCTCGATGCCGCGCTCGAAGCGGCGGCAATGGTGATCCTCGCGCGGGGCATAGAAGCTGCAGGCGGAATAGCAGGCGGGAAAAGCGCATTCGGTGCAGTGCTCGCCCCACACCATCACGGTGCGCGCCGCGGTGGCCTCACGCGTCTCGACGAACCCGGCCAGGGCGTCGGCCGGCAGGGTCAAGGCGACGATCCCGGCGTTGCGGTCGGCCGTTTCCTTCATACCCGACCCTCACTGGCAGCCCGCCTCATCAACTGCTCAGGCGGCATTCGGTTGCGGCGCAGCAAGGGTGGCTGATCCGCGGCGCGCTCAGTAGGAACCTTTGCGCAGCAGCACCGCCGGCACGGTGGCGACCAGGATCCACAGGTCGAGCGGCAGGCTCTTGGACTTGGCGTAGACGCAGTCCATGGCCACGCGGCTGCGATAGCTGGTGTCGTTGCGGCCGGACACCTGCCACAGGCCGGTGATGCCCGGATTGACCGCGCAGTAGTGCTTGAAGCGGGACCCGTACTTGCAGACCTCGCCATCGACGATCGGGCGCGGACCGACCAGGTCCATCTCGCCACGGATCACGTTGAGCAGCTGGGGCAGCTCGTCGAGGCTCGACTTGCGCAGGAACTCGCCCAGCCGCGTCACCCGGGGATCGTTGCGCAGCTTATGGTCTCGTTCCCATTCCAGGCGCGCTTGGGGATCGGAGGCCAACAGGTCCTGCAGGCGCTCCTGGGCGTCGATGGCCATGCTGCGGAACTTCAGGCAGGGGAACTTGCGCCCGTCGCGCCCGATGCGGCGATGGGCGAAGAACACCGGGCCGCGGTCCTGGCACCAGATCGCCAGAGCCACCAGGATCATCACCGGCAGGAAGAACAACAGGGCGAGCACCGCCACGCTGACGTTCATGCCGCGGTTGGCTGCTTGATGGATGTCGAGGCCGGCGGCACGCGTGGAAACTTCGCTGTTCACCTCGGCACTCGCAGCTTGAGCAATGTCATACATGCGCGGCAGCCCTGAGTAACAACCCGGTAACCCTAGCGATCTGCCCCGCCCATGGTTCCAAGCGAACCCCGTTTTTTGTGTTTCGGGCCGCCTCCCATACCGATCCATAGCTAAGGTTATACTTTATTTGTCGAATCGTACGGCAACGTTACGGCAAGCTCTGGAGCAGCCGTCGAGCACAGCAGTCAGGCTTCACTCAATCAGGAAGCCGACTTGATCTTGGCGAAGCTGGGCGCGGACGTGGACGGGGCCGCCTTGGCCGCCAGCAGGCGGCCGATCAACCGGTCGGCGCCCTGTTCGACGGTGCGGTGCAGGGCCACGCCCGCCAGGGCGACGCCTACGAAGGCCGCCGCGGCGGCGGCAAACGCCTCCCAAGGGCCGTGCAGCCCGGCCTTTCGGACCACGAGCATCACTGCCTGCGTCACGAAGAAATGGCTGAGGTAGATGGCGTAGCTGGCCGCGCCCAGAGCCTGCAGCCAGGGCCAGCCCGCCGTCCAGCCTCGCCGCTCCAGCGCGAGGCCCGCGGTCACGATCACCATCGCCGGCAGGCCGAAGATGAACAGCCGGTCGACGTCCGGCCACAGCCAGGGCGCCGCCAGCATCAGGGCGAAGGCGGCGGCGGCCGCCGCCGCGAGCGGCCAAGCCAGGGCCTGGGGCGGCTTCAGGCGCGGCCAGACCAGGCCCAGCAGCATGCCGAGCCCGAATTCCAGCACCATGGGCGTGGTGTAGAAGCCCAGCACGGGTGAAGCGGGCTTGGACGCCCAGCCCCACAGCACCGCCAGCAGCAACAGGCCCACCGTGGCCAGGGCGCCGATCCAGCGCCGGGGCGCCAGCAGGCCCAGGGCGAACAGGACGTAGAAGGCCATCTCGAAGTTCAGGGTCCAGCCGACGAACACCACCGGGCGCATGGTCCCGTCGAGCCTCGGCGCGGGGATGAACAACAGGGATTGGGTCAGATGGCGCAGGTCCGAGGGCGTGTTCTGGATCAGAGCCGGCGCTAAGCGGGCGATGGCGAACACCGCCAGGGTCACGCTCCAGTAGAGCGGCGCGATGCGGCGCAGGCGCGAGATCAGGAAGGCCAGTGGCCCCTGCGGCTTGCGGCTGGTGGTGAACACCATGATGAAGCCGCTGATGACGAAGAACAGGTCGACCCCGGCATTGCCGGCCTCGGTGGCCCTGGCCGGCGCCCCGCCCATCACCGCCAGCACCTGCAGGTGGACACAGACCACCATCAGCGCCGCCACGGCCCTCAGCGCCTGGATGTTGAGCAGCGTCGCGCGCGGCGGCGGCTCGGCCGGTGGATCCTGGACCTCCTCAGGCCTCGGTTCGTCTGGCTGAAGCGGCTGGGCGCTCAATAGAGTCGGATTTCCTTGAAGCCCGCCACCCGCGCCATCACGCCCAGATGCAGGGCGCCGCGGGTGATGAACCGGTTGCGGAGCGTGGTCCGAGGCAGGGTGACCAGGGCTGCTGAGGCGCAGACCAGGGCCTTGCCGGCGGCGAGGCCGGCCTGCAGCGCGCGCTGGACCGGCCCGGGCTTGACCTGGGTGAGCCGGGCGCCGTGGCTCTGGCCGGCGCGGAAGGTGCGCGTGAGCAGCCAGCGCAGGCTGGCGCGGCCGTCGGGCACCGGCTCCAGGGCCCGGGCGTCCTCGGCGAAGCCGATGCGGCCGCCGGCGTCACGCAGGCGGTAGAAGAAGTCGAGGTCCTCGCCCCCCGAACGGCCGAGCGCCGGGTCGAAGCGCAGGCCGTGCCGGCGCACGAACCCCAGCCGGATCAGGGCGTTTCCGGAGTAGCCGGTGTCGATGCTCCCCTGGCGCACCACTGGCCGGGTGGAATGGAAGTCCCCGCGCCGCATCCACTCGGGCGCCGCATCGGAATAGACCGCGTCGACCGGCCCGAGCACCACGTCCCAGCGCCCCTTCGCCGCTTCGCGCGCCATGGCCGCCAGCCAGCCGGGCTCGGCCACCTCGTCGTCGTCGATGAACAGGAGCCAGTCGCCGCCGGCGGCGTCGAGGCAGGCGTTGCGGGCCACGGAGATGTTGCGCGCGGGCGCATGGCGATAGTCGAGATCGAGGCCGAGCCTTGCGCCCAGCGCGCGGATACGGGCCTCGGCGGCGGGCGTTTCGTCGTTGTCGGCCACCACCACCCTGACCTTGCCCGCGCCCTGGCGGGCGATCGACTCCAGGGTCTGGTCCACGGCCTCGCGGCGGAAGGTGCACACTCCGATGGCCAGGGAATGGAAACCTTGGGTCGAATGGTCGGCAACATCCTGCACGGCACACTCCCGGCGCAACCCAAAGCGCCGGCGGAGAACCGGCACACCCGGCTGACAAACGCCAAGGCCCGGCTTTGGCTCCGTCGCATTGCGCACCGCAGCACATCAAAAAGCCAAGCTCGCCCGGGCTCTAAAGCCGCGCCCGCGCGTTAGCCGGGCGGATCGGCTGCGTCTGGAGGATGGGTTGAAGGTCGCCTATTTCGTACATGACCTGGGCGACGCGGCCGTCGCCAAGCGGGTGTGGATGCTGCGGGCGGCCGGCGCGGAGGTGTGCCTGGCCGGTTTCCGCCGCACGGCCGAACCCCCCGCCTCGGTGGCCGGGATCGCGCCCCTGGACCTCGGCCGCACCCAAGACGCGCGCCTATTGAGCCGGGCGGGCTCAGTGCTGGGCAACCTGGCCTTGGCCCCGATGCGGGGCCGCTTCCTGGCCGGGGCGGACGTGGTGCTGGCCCGAAACCTCGAGGTCTATGCGGTGGCCGCTTTCGCCCGCGCCCTGCACGCGCCGCGGGCCAAGCTGGCCTACGAATGCCTCGACGTGCACCGCCTGATGCTGAGCCAGGGTCTGGCCGGGCGCGCCCTGCGCGGCCTGGAGAGCAGGCTGCTGGCCCGCAGCGGCGCCCTGATCGTCTCCTCGCCGGCCTTCCTGTCGGAATATTTCGGGCCGTTCCAGCGGCTGTCGCAGCGCCAGGGCCTGACCGCCCTGGTGGTGGAGAACAAGGCCTATCCGGATGCGGGCGCGGCCCCTGCCCTCGTCGCCACCCGGAAAACACCCCAAAAGGCGCCCTGGCGCATCGGCTGGTACGGCATGGTCCGCTGCCGCCGCAGCCTCGACTTCCTGTGCGGCCTGGCCCGACGGCGGCCCGACTTGGTGCAGGTCGATATCCGCGGCAAGCCGTCCTACACCGAGTTCGACGATTTCGACCGACAGACGGCCGAGGTTCCCGGCGTGACCTTCGGCGGACCCTACCGCCCCGAGGAACTGCCGGCCCTCTACGGCGCCCTGCACTTCAACTGGTCGGTGGACTACTTCCAGGACGAGGGCAATTCGCGCTGGCTCCTGCCCAACCGGCTCTACGAAGGCGGGCGGTTCGGCGTGCCGCCGATCGCCCGCACCGACTCCGAGACCGGCCGCTGGCTGCAGGCCCACAGCCTCGGCGCCCTGTTCGAGCGCCCGGAAGCGGAGCTCGAAGCCTTCCTCGACGCCCTGACACCCGATGCCTACGCCGCCATGAGGGCGCGCCACGCTGCGGCGCCGCAGGCCCTGTTCGTGATGGGTCCGGAGGACTGCGAACGCTTGCTGGCGGCGATCTGCGGCCCCGAAGCCGAGGCCGGACGACGTCTCGCGCCGCCCGCCTCCACGCTTCTCAGAGCCTAGGTCCCTATTTCTCCCGGAACGAGCGCCAGATGGCCTCGGTCAAGGGCTGGGTCATGTACTGCAGGGCGGTGCGCTTGCGCAGCGGGATCAGCACCTGGGCCGGCAGGCCGGGCTTCAGCCGGAACTGGCCGTTCTCAGCCAGCTTCAGGCGCTCCAGGGTGGCTTCCGGCACCGTGGCCTCGGCGGTGAAGTAGCGCTGGCCGGTCTTCTCGTCGGCAAAGCTGTCGGCCGAGAGCTTGGTCATGGTCCCCTTCAGCACCGGCAGGGTGCGGTCGTGCAGCGAGGGGAACTTCACTTCCACCTCCTGGCCCACGTGGATGTCGTCGGCGTCCGCCGGATTGACCCTCGCCTCGATCACCAGGCCCGCGTTGGTCGGCACGATGTCCATCAGCTTCTGGCCGGGGGCGATGACGCCGCCGACGGTGAACACGGAAAGGCCCACCACCGTGCCGCTGGCCGGGGCGCGCACCTGCTCGCGGGCCAGGGCGTCCTGGGCCGCCCGCAGCTTGGGCTCGGCGTCGTTGAGCTGGAACTCCACGTCGCGCAGGCGCGTGGCCACATCGTCGGCGTGCTGCTTGTCGAGTTGCAGGGACTGCAGCTGGGTCTCGCCCACCTGCTCCTGGGCCTGGGCGATGCCGGCGGCGTACTGGCCGCGCTGGCCGGAGAGTTCGGCCTGGTTGCGCTGGAGCGAACGCACCCGGGTCTGGGGCGCGAAGCCCTGGGCGGCCAGGTCCTTGACCCCAGTGAGCTCTTCGCCGATCAGGCGGTTCTGTTCGTCGGTGGCCTCGATCTGGCGCTGGTAGCCGGACACCTGCTCCTTCAGCTCGGCGGCCTTCTGCGCCAGCACCCGCTTCTGCGAGGTGAGGGCTGCGGCGCGGGTCTCGAACTGGGTCTGCTGGACCTGCTGCGCGCTCTGGGCGGCGGCCAGGTCATCGCCTTTCAAGGTGGCGAACTCCGTCGGCCAGGTGACCTTGGCGGCGCCGAACTGTTCGGCCCGCAGGCGCGCCTGCTCGGCCTTCAGGCCATAGACCTGGGCCGCCAGGGAGGATTCCTGGGCCCGAGCCTCGGCGCCGGCGAGCGCGATCAGCACCTCGCCATCCTGCACCTTCTGGCCTTCCTTCACATTGAGGGCCGAGATGATGCCCCCCTCCTTGTGCTGGACGCTCTGGCGGTGGCCTTCGACGGTCACCTCGCCCTGGGCGTAGGCGGCTTGGTCGAGGCGGGCGAAGGAGGCCCAGCCCATGAACAGGACGAAGAAGGCGCCGGCGATGATCCAGCCGGCCATGATTTCCCGATGGCCGTCGTCGTGGCTCTCGGGGGCGGCGTCGCCGGTGGGCACCGGATAGTGGGCGCGGCCTGGGATGACGGCGTTACTCATGAGGCGGCTCGGCTGGCGGGGCTCGTGGGATGAGCCGTGACATTGGCGGAAGTCAGGCGCGCGAGCACTTCGTCACGCGGGCCGTAGAGTTCGATGCGGCCCTCGCGCATGACCATCAGGCGGTCGACGGCGGCGAGGATGCCGGTGCGGTGGGCGACGATCAGGGCCGAGACGCCGGCGGCCTTCTGCTGGCGCAGGGTCTCCAGCAGCCGGACCTCGCCGTCGCTGTCGAGGTGGGCGTTGGGCTCGTCCAGCAGCAGCAGGCGCGGCTCGCCGTAGAGGGCCCGGGCCAGGGCCACGCCCTGGGCCTGCCCGGCCGACAGGCCCCTGCCGCCGAGGCCGAGCATGGTGTCGTAGCCGTCCTGCAGGCGCAGGATCATGTCGTGCACGCCGCAGACCTTGGCCGCCGAGATCACCTTCTCGTCCACCGTCGCCGGGTCCTCGCCCAGATAGGGGGCGAAGCGGGCGATGTTGTCCTTGACGGTGCCAGAGAACAGGCCGGTTTCCTGGGGCAGGTATCCCAGCCGCTGGGCCAGGCGCTCCAGGTCATAGTCCTTCATCTCCGCGCCGTCGAAGCGGACTGCCCCCGAATAGGGGCCGCCGGCGCCGGCGATGGTGCGCAGCAGGGTCGACTTGCCGGCGCCTGAGGGGCCGATGATGGCCACCACCTCGCCCGGGGCCAGGCGGAAGGCCAGGCCCTGCAGGATGGCGCCTTCGCCGCGCGGCTTCATCACGACCAGCCGCTCGACCTCCAGTGACCCTTCGGGCTGGGGCAGCACGGTGAGGTCGGTGGCCGCCGGGCGCTGCATCAGGGTGTCGAGCGAGCGCCAGGCGACGCGGGCCTGGCCGAGGCCCTTCCAGGCGCCCAGCATGGCTTCCAGCGGCGCGAGCGCGCGGGCCACCAGGAACGAAGCGGCGAAGATGGCGCCGGCCGAGAGCTTGCCCTCGATCGCCAGCCAGGCCCCGACGCCGAGCGCCAGGGATTGCAGGAACAGGCGCACGAAGCGTGTCACGGCCATGTAGCCGCCGGTGGCGAAGCTGGCCTCGGCCTGCAGGGTCGCCGCCGCCGACCGCTCGGACAGGTGGCGCGAGACCATCGCCCGGCGCATGCCGAGCGCGCGGATCACGTCGGCGCCGCCGGCCGACTGCTCCTGGCTGACGTAGGCGTAGTTGGCCGCCTCGGTGGCGCGCTGCAGGCGGCCCTTTGTGACGCGGTCGTTGCGCCAGGTGACCAGCAGCAGCAGGGCGCCGCCGACCAGGACGACCAGGCCCAGCAGCGGGTTCAGCAGGAAGCAGACCAGCAGGTAGATCGGGATCCAGGGCGCGTCGAACAGCGACATCAGGGCGCCGCCGGTCAGGGTGGCGCGCAGGGTGTCGAAGTCGCGCATGGCCTGACGGGTCATGACCTCGCCGCCTTGGCGCGGCTGCGCCAGGGTGGCGTCGAGGATCACCCCGGCCAGCTGACGGTCGAGCCGCATGCTGGCGCGGGTGAACAGGCGTGAGCGCACCGCGTCCAGCGCCGACAGGGTTCCCAGGGCGAACGCCAGCACCACGGTGAGGAACAGCAGGGTCATCCCGCCGCGCGAGGGCACCACCCGGTCGTAGACCTGCAGCATGTACAGCGTCGGGGCCAGATACAGCAGGTTCAGCAGGGCGCTGAACACTGCGGCCCAAAAGAAATGGGTCCGGCAATTGCGGAAAGCCGCGACCAGTGGATGATCCGTCGGCAGAGTAGCGAGCCTCAAGTGGGCGTTCCTTCGATGCGTACAAGCGTGGGCATTCTGTCCCCCGTAAATATCGGCCGCTTGAGGACGACGCCCGTTGTATCGCGGGTTGTGTCGGAAATCAGGCCTGTTTTCGCTAAGTTCAAGTTAAGCTAGATCACGAGGTCAGCCCAGCAAAGCTTTACTGTTGAGCACATCTTGTCTCGGCAGATCAGGTTCCGGCGGGCGACCAGGGCTTGGGCGCGGCCGGCGCCCCCTGCGGCAACACGCCTCGGAGGTCGGCAAGCAGACGGCGGCCCGACAGAACGAACAAGGCCGTGGCGAAGGCCGCCACGCCGGCGGCGACCGCCGCCGCCAGCTGGCCCACGTCGCTCCAATGGGTGACCTGGCTGCGCACCAGGCCCACCGCCAGCATCATCACGCCGGTGGAGGCCAGCGGCGGGGCGATCTCGGAGGCCAGGTCGAGCGGCTTCAGGCCGAGCCGGCCCGCGAGCACTCCGATATAGGCCGGCGACAGGAGGAAGAAGGCGATGCTGAGGGCCGTGGCGACGCCGGTCAGGCCGAAGCGGCTGCCGATCAGGGCCGCTCCGCCGGTGGCGAGCGCGCCCAGGACGGTGAGACGGAACTGCGACTTGGAATGGCCGAGCCCCATCAGCACCGAGCTGACGATCGAATAGAAGCAGATGAAGAAGCCGGCCGGGGCCAGCTGGGCGAGCACGGCGTCGGCGCCGGCCCACTTGGGCCCGAGCAGCAGCTTGACGATCAGATCCGCCACCATCAGCAGCCCGCCGAAGATCGGGGCCACGGCGCTGGCCACCCCGCGCAGGCTGCGCGACGCCAGGGCGGCGGCGCCCGGCAGGTCGTCGCCCAGGCGCGCCACGGCAGTGAACACGGCCAGGTAGATGGGCCCGGAGATCAGGCTGTCGGGCAGGCGGATCAGCTGGAAGGCCAGGGAGTAGCGGCCAACCTCGGTCACGCCCAGGACGGCGCCGACGATCACCGTGGGCGCGTTCTTGCCGATGAAGTCGGTGACGTTGGAGGCGGCGGCGTGCAGGCCGAACGACAGGTGGGGCCCGGCCAGGGAGGGGCGGCACACCAGGGCCGGGCGGAAGCGCGCGGCGGTGGTCACCCACACGGCCTTGACCGTCCACAGGAACAGCTGCTGGACCACCAGGCTCCAGGGTCCGAAGCCGGCCAGGGCCGCGGCGATGGCGGCGGCGGCGGACGCGGCGCTGGCGCAGATCTCGCCAGCGGCGAACACCGAGAAGCGCCGCTCGCGCATGATCCGCGCATTGGCCACCGACAGGCTGCCGGACACCACCAGCAGGGACGACAGGGCCATCAGGATCGGCGGCAGGCGCGGCTCATGCAGCATGCTCGACGCCGGCCAGGCCAGGACCCAGATCACCAGGGTGAGCGCGCCGCATACGAGCACCGACAGCCAGAACACCGTCGATTCCAACTCGCGCGAGGGATTGGGCGTGCGCACCAGCGCGTTGCCCAGCCCCGCGTCGGAAACCATGTTGGCGAGGAGGATGAAGGGCATCGCCAGGGCCACCAGACCGTAGTCCGAAGGGCCCAGTATGCGGGCCAGGACGGGCAGCACGGCGAACTGCAGCCCCAGCTTGACCAGCTGGGCCCCGGACAGGGCCAGGGCGCCGAAAAAGGCCCGCCGCTCACTCATTCAGTCAACCTCCGCAGTGGACACAGCGCTATACGCAGCAACAGCGCTCGGGTTGCTCACGACGACGCCTTGGCCCTGAGAAAAGGCCAAGCTGGTGCTTCCCGGCCGGCGGGGGACGGGCGGCGGCGGTTGTGGAACAGCTTCAGCAGGGGCCGCTCCAGCAGCCAATAGCAGCCGAGCCCGGCCGCGAGGCCGAAGGGGACGGCGACGGCGACCTCGGCCGCGGCCGGCAGGCCGCGCCCGCCGAGCAGTTTGAACGCCAGGGAGATGGCCAGGCCGTGGGCGAGGTAGATCGAGTAGGAGGCGTCACCCAATAGCTTCAGCGGGGCGATCTTCGACACGCACCCCGCGCCCTCGAGGCTCAGCGCGCCCCACACGATCAGCAGCGCCGGCAGGCCCCACTCGGCCAGCCGCGCCCAGCCCCGAACGTCGGCCCCGGTCACGGCCACCACGGCCAGGATCACGAGGCCCGCGCCGATGGCGGCCAAGGCCGCGCCCTCGCGCCCCAGCCTTCCGGCGGCGGCGGCCTTGGCCAGCCAGGCCCCCGCCACGAACTCCAGCACCAGGGGATCGCAGTAGGTGTCGACGGCGGCCCAGCGGCCGCGCGGCAGGAACAGGCCGATCAGGCACAGCCCGCCGAGGCCGATGGTCAGGGCCCAGGCCCGGCGTCCCGCCGGCAGCAGCAGGGTCAGGGCGAATGCAAGGTAGAAGAAAGCTTCATAGTTGAGAGTCCACCCTGGGACGATCACGGGGGCGATCGCCCCCGTGGGATCGTGGTGGGGCAGGAACAGCAGGGACTGCACCACGTGCGGCGCATTCAGGCGCATGTTAGGGAACAGCGACGGGCGCAGCAGATCGAGCCCCACGATCAGCAGGGTCACGGTCCAGTAGAGCGGCGCGATACGGCCGGCGCGCCGAACCAGGAAGTCACCCGGCCCCGCTGCACGGCGAGCGCTGATCGTCCACATGATGAAGCCGCTGATGATGAAGAACACATCGACCCCGGCCGCGCCCGCCCCGAAGGCGGCGCCCGCCCTCTGGCTCGCGTGGAACAGCAGGACCCCCACGGCCGCGAAACCTCGCAGGTATTGGATCGACAGGAAGTCGCTACGCATGCCGGCCCCGTTACCAGGCTCCCCCTGGATGCTCGATCCCGGCATGATCCGTCGTCCTCCCCAACCACTGGCAGCGTGCAAGGAACTCCCAATCGCATCGCCCGTTCCCGTTGGCAGGGGGCTACGGCCGTGGCGACACAGGGCCGTCCTTCATGGAATCGAAGGCTGAAATCTTGGCGGTCAGAACCCTGAATGGACTGCTGTGCGCCGCGAGCCTGGTGGGCTTGGCGACGGCGTCGGCGGCGCATGCGGAGAGCCTCGCGGACGCGATTGCGCTCGCCTACAAGAGCAATCCGACCCTGCTGAACCAGCGCGCCCAGTTGCGTATCACCGACGAAGCCTACGTCCAGGCCCGCGCCGGCTTCCGGCCGCAGGTCAACATCCAGGTCGACGCCACGCGCCAGGACTACGTTCAGCAGACCACCAATTCCGGCACGGCCTACATCACCGCCCAGCAGCCGCTCTACACCGGCGGGCGCACCACATCGGCGGTCAACGCGGCCGAGGCCGACATCCTGTCCGGCCGCGAGACCCTGCGGGGGACCGAGGCCAACGTCCTGCAGCAGGTGGTCCAGGCCTATGCCGACGTGCTGCGCGACCAGGAAGGCGTGACCATCCGCGAGGCCAACCTCAGGGAACTGCAGGCCATCCTCGACGAGACGAGCGCGCGGCAGAAGGTCGGCGACCTGACCCGCACCGACCTGGCCCAGACCCAGGGCTATGTGTTCCAGGCCAGGGTCGACCTGGCCAGCGCCAAGGCCCAGCTCGAGGTCAGCCGCTCCAACTATGCGGCGGTGGTTGGCGAGCGCCCCGGCGCGCTGGACCCACTGCCTCCCCTGCCCGGCGTCCCCGCCACCCTCGACCAGGCCCTGGCCACCGGCGAGCAGGGCAACCCCTCGCTGCGGTCCGCGCAATACGCCGAGCAGGGCGCGCGCCTGCGCACCGCCGAGGCCCGCGACCAGCGCCTGCCCAACGTGGCCCTGAAGCTGCAATACGGCTACTCCGGGCCGCAGCAGTCGTTCTTCGGCTCCAGCCCGAACGTCTATCCCAAGGACTTCGCGGCCACCGTCAGCCTGACCCAGCCGCTGTTCGCCGGCGGGGTGATCGACTCCCAGATCCGCCAGCAGATCGAACGCGAGACCAGCGCCCGCGCCCAGACCGAGAACGCGCGCCGCACCATGGCGCAGCAGATCAGCCAGGCCTGGAGCGGCTACCTCGCGGCGCATGAGAACGTGACCAACGCCGACGAGGGCGTGCAGGCCAACCAGGTCGCCTACGACGGCGTGCGCAAGGAGCGCCAGGCCGATCTGCGCTCGACCCTGGAGGTGCTCTACATCGAACAGAGCCTGCGCCAGGCCGAGGTGTCGCGCGCCGGCGCCGTGCACGACGCCTACGTCTCCCAGGCCAACCTGCTGGGCAACATGGGCCTCCTGGAAGCCGGCATCCTGGTCCCGGGCGGGGTCGACCTGTATGACCCGGCCAAGGCCTTCAACCGGGTCAAGTGGGCCGGCGCCGTGCCGTGGGAGTTCCTGCCGGACGCCCTGGACCACCTCACAGCCCCGTCGCTGCGCAAGCTGCCGCCGCCGCCCACGGGGCCGGTGGCGGACCAGCCGGCCCAGCCGGCGGCCCAGGCCTCACCCGCGAAATAGACGCCTCGGGGCCCATCGCCGCTGTCGGCGGACGCGGCGTCGGCCGGAGGCGCGCCTCCTCCCCTCGATGGAAGATCGCCCGCCCCGCACAGGCGTCGAACGGCCCTACGGCGCGCCCGCCACGGCCCCCGCCCGGGTCTGCTGGGCGGCGTAGTAGTGCTTGAGGCGCAGGGCCTGGGACTGGAAGCGCGGCCTCACCATCACCCGGCGCGGCAGACGCTGCAGGCCCGCGCCAGCGGCGCCGAACAACAGGCAGGTGGAGAAGTAGAACGGGGCGTAACCCACCGCCTCCACCGGCGCGCGCACGATCACGTACAGCATGTAGGCCAGCCAGAAGCACATCATCAGGCTGGGCCGCTGGACGAAATGGCGGACCAGGCCGAGCAAGCCGATCAGGCCCACCAGCACGAAGATCGCGGCGCCGACGATGCCCAGTTGCACCATCAGCTCGACCAGGGTGTTGTGGAAGTTGAAGCCGCTGCGGCCGAGGATGCCGGCGTACTGCCACAGGCCTTCGGCGTCGGTGTTGCCCTGGCGCCAGAAGGCGTAGAGGCCGCGTCCGAACCAGGGCTTCTCGGCGATCAGGTCGTGCGCCCGATACCAGAGGTAGGTGCGGCCGGTCAGGGTGGAGTCCTTGTCGAACATCTGCAGGCCAAGGCCGAGCAGGAAGTTGCCGAGGTTCTGGAAGGCCGCGGCGAAGATGCCGACGCTGGCGAAGGTCAGGACGATCGCGCCGATCCGGCCGAGCCGCGGCATCAGGCTGAGCACCGCCAGGATGATCAGGGCCGTCGCCGCGCCGGCCACCGCCAGCATCGCGCCCGCCGACCGGGCCATGATGACGATGCGCACGGCGACCACGAGGGTCCCGAAAGCGATGGCCGCCCACATCGGCTTCTTCTGGCGCAGGCTGACCAGCAGGGTGGTGATGGCGATCAGGGTCCCGGTGGAGGCGATGTCGGCCACCAGGTTCTTGCCGTCGCCGAGGCCAGTGAAGGCGCTTGCCGCGCCGCCGTCGGCCTCGCCCATCATGGTGTAGCGGCCCGCGACCAGGGCCAGGCCCATGTAGACGGCGAAGGCCAGGCAGGCGCCCTTGAGCATGCCGGTGGGCCGCAGGGCGGCCGATAGGCCTATGCCCGCCGCCGCCGTCAGCCACATCTCGACGCCGTACTTGGCGCTGACGTCCGGCGCTTCGGACCACAGGACGGAAATGAGCGCGAAGGCCGGGACCGCCAGCAAGACCCAGCGGGTCTTGAGGATGTCGCGCGCCTGCCGGCGCCGGATCCCGAGGTAGAGCAGCGGCAGGGCGGCCATCACCAGGCCCGACAGCGATCCGGCCTGCTGTACGAACAGCATGGCCGAAAACAGGACGAAGGCGTAGGCGCCGTCGAGCGAGAACAGGTTCAGGTCGATCCAGATCGGCCGGCGCCGCGCACGGCCGAGCCGCACGGTCTCGAAGGCCGCGTCGCGCACGCCTGCCTGGCCGCCGCCGACGCCGCGGGACACGCGCTGGCGGCGCAGATCGATGAACACGTCGCTCCGATCAAGGGGGCCATTTGGAACCGGGCCGGCGTGGGAAGTGGTCATTGGGCGAACCGGTAGGCGCGGATGTATTGGATGGTGAACCTGGCGGGAAAGGCGGTGGAGGCGTCCGGGGTTCCCGCCCAGTCGCCGCCGAGGGCCAGATTTGCGACCACGTACATGGGCTTGTGCATGTCGGACGGGGTGGCCATGCGCTGGGTCTCCATCCCGTCCAGGTAGAAGACGACGTTCTGCGCGTCCCAGGCCACGGCGTAGGTGTGGAAGCCGTCAGAGGTGGGATGGACCTCCACGCCCTTGGTCGGCACCGGCCCGCTGTGCACGGTCATGAAGGCCTGCAGTGGGTTGCCGATGCTCTCCATGATGTCGATCTCGGGCGGCCAGCCGAAGTCGGACGGCAGCATCCACACGGCGGGCCACAGGCCCTTGCCCTTGGGCAGCTTCACCCGGGCCTCGAAGTAGCCGTAGGTCTGGGAGAAGGACGGCTGGTTGGAGATCAGGCCCGAGGTGTAGGGCCGGCCGCCGATGTCGGCCTGCACCTTGGGCGTGGCCGGCTGGGCGATCAGGTCGAGCTGGCCGTCGTGGACCTGGAACGGATCCACCCCCAGGGGCTGGCCGTCGCGGCCCGGCATCTCGGGGTCGACATAGACCTCCAATTCCTTGTTGTTCTCCAGGGTGCGGTTCTGGATGCCGCCGTGGGAGCCTTCCTTGTAGGCGGTGCGCCAGATCCCGCCGCTGGCCCCTGCCCCGCCCTTCACGCGGCTGAGGCGGGTGAAGTCGGAGGAGAAGCTCATCGCAAGCCGGCGGCCGTCGGGCGCCTTGGTCAGGGGCGCGTCGTCGGCAGGCGCAGCCGGGGCCCGGCCGGGGACCGCCCAGCTCAGGACGCCGAGAGCCAGGCCAACTGCCAATGCGGAATGGATCAGGGATCGCGCCATCGGTCGATTTCGGGTTCCGTCCTTGAGGGACAGGCCGGGCGACGGCGTGCGCCGCCGCCCGGCCCACGCCGTCACGCGTTGGCGATGTAGTAGTTGCGGAAGTACTGGAAGTAGTCGCTGCTATCGCCGTAGCCATAGGCCGCCTGCTTCTTGACGTTGACCCGGCTCAGCAGCACCCCGGCCACGTTGGCGCCGGACTCCTGCAGGATGTCGAGGCCCGACTGGGCGGCCCGCCGCGGCGTCTTGTTCCAGCGCACCACGTACAGAACCTGGTCGGCCCGGGCCGAGACCACGCGGGCGTCGGCCACGCCCAGCACCGGCGGGGTGTCGAGGATCACGTAGTCGAAGGTGTCGCGCAGCTCCTTGAAGATCTCGTCCACGTTGGGGCGGCCGAAGATGTCGTGATGATCGGCCGAGGTGGCGCTGGTGGACGGCAGGATCCAGGCGCTGGACTTGGCGTCGGGCACCATCGCCTCCGACAGGGTGCTGCGGCCTTCGATCACCTCGGCCAGGCCGATGTCGGTGTCGCCGACCAGCTTGGTCACGCCGCGCTGGCGCATGTCGCAGTCCACCAGGACCACCCGCGAGCCGGCCATGGCCAGGGTGCGGGCCAGGCAAAGTGAGGTCAGGCTCTTGCCCTCGCGCGGCACCGAGGAGGTGACGGCGATCATCTTGGCCTCACGGTCGGCCGAGGCCAGCAGCATGAAGGCGCGCACGTTGCGGTAGGCCTCGGCGAAGCTCGAGAGCGGGTGGCTGACGAGATAGTCGCCGGGCTTGGCGTGACGGCTCTTGCGGCCGCGCACCGAGGCGAAGTCCGGCAGGGCGCCGGCCAACGGCAGGCCCAGCTCGCGCTCCACGTCCTGGCGGCTGCGCAGGCTGTTGTCCCACATCTCGGCGAACACCGCGGCCAGAGCGCCCCCGATCAGGGCCAGCACAGCGCCGGCGGCGATGCCCAGGCGCATGTTGGGCGAGGACGCATGCAGCGGGGCGACGGCGGCCGAGGCGACCGTGGCGTCAGGCTGCTGCAGCCCGCTCTCGGCGGCCACTTCCTTGGCGCGGTTCAGATAGCCTTCGTAGATGGTCTTGGCGGCGTCGGCCCGCTGCTGCAGGCCGAACAGGCCGACCTGGGCCTCGGTGTTGGCCGTCAGCCGGCCCTGCGAGGTCGAGCGGCTGGCCAGCAGCGATTGTTCGCGCTGGGCGGCGGCGGCGGCCTCGGCCCTGAGGTTGGAGATCACGCGGTTGATCTCAGCCTGGATCTGGGTGCGCACGTCGTTCAGCTCGTTCTGGGTGCGCTGGACGTCGGGGTAGCCTTCCTTGAAGTCGGTCTTCAGCTGGGCCAGGCGGGTCGACAGGTCGGACTCGCGCTTGCGCAGGTCGCCGATGGTCGCCGAACCCAGCGCCGCGCCAACGTCCTGGCCGCCACCGCCGCGCTTGACCTGGTCGAGGGCCGTTTCCAGGCGCGCCTGGTGCTCGGCCGCGTCGGCCTTGGCCTTGGCGATCTGTTCGTTGAGGGTCGAGACCTCCTGTTCGGCCATGGTGCCGCCCTCGACGCTCATCAGGTTGTGGGCGGCCTTGTACTGCTGGACCCTGGCCTGGGCGACCTCGGCGTCTGAGCGCAGGCGCTCGATGTTGGGCCCGAGGTCATGGTTGGCCTTGACGATCGCGGCCGACTTCGCGTCGAGCTGGCGCTGCATGTAGAGCGCCATGAAGGTGTTCACGATCGCCGCGGCCCGGGCCGGGGACCTCGAGGTGACCATCATCGCGATCACGTAGGTCAGGCCCTCGCGCTTGGCCAGGGAGTGGCCCATGACCTGCTCGGTCACCCGCGAGACCGTCCACTGGTCGGGATTGGTGATGTGGCCGGGCTTGCCCTTGAGCTCGGGATTGAACTCCGGGACGTTGTAGAGCGCCATGTTGCGCACCACCGCCTCGGCCAGGGCGCGCGAGCGCAGCACCTCCACCTGGGTGTCCACCGCGCTGGTGTCCGCCGGCAGGCCGTCCTGGCGCTGCTCGGTATTGGCCAGGTTGGTGTGGTGTGGGTCGATCAGCACCGAGCCGACCGCGGTGTATTTGGGCGTGATGTTCATCACCACCGCGATCACCAGGGCGAACAGAACCACGCCCACGCCGATCGCCAGCCAGGCCCGGCGCAGCAGGGTGCCGATCAGCTCCCTCAGGTCAATGCGTTCGGTTTCATAGGGACGCATCCCTCCTCCGCCCATGGCCGCGGCCGGAAGGTCGTGCGTGATAGGCATGAGACTGTTCATCGGTAGGCGCCTTCGAGATCGGCGTGCGCCGCCACCGTGGTTCCCACGGACGCGGCCGCATGCGCTGTGCAGGCCATCAGATCAAGTGAGGTCCGCCGCCAAAGGCTCGTCCCCCATTCCCAATACAAGTCAGCCCCGTCGTAAACGTAGCCCGCTCTCAAGTGTTCCCGGCCCGTGAATTTGTGAATTTCGTTATTGTATATCGCGGCGCATAACGGCTCATCCGACCGATTAATACTGTTGATCGGCCACACGACTCGTGCATGCAAAGGCATGGGCGGCCTCACCAACCCCAGCGCAGCATGGAGATGATGGGAGCCACCGTGCCGAGGTCGCGCAGGAAGCTGCGCCCGCCGGACTGGTCGACCACGATCACGTCCTTGCCGTAGATCAGGGGGTCGGGCGTCTTGCCGTCGCGGATCGACTGCAGGTCGTAGAGCTGCTGGGAGCGGCCGGCGGGGGCCATCCGATAGACGATCACCTTGTGCAGGTTGGCCATCTTGGTGTCCGGGCCCTTGGCCAGGGCCACCGCCTGCATGAGGGTCGTGGGCCCGGTCAGGTTGTAGACGCCCGGCTGGGTCACCGCGCCGTCGACGGTGATCCGCTGGCCCTGGGCGTCCTTGACCACCACGGTCACCTGCGGGTTGTTCAGGTACTTCTGGCCGAGCTGGGCGGCGATGTCGTCGGACAACTCCCGCGAGGTCTTGCCGGCCGCCGGCATCTGGCCGAGCAGGGGCAGCAGGATCCGGCCGCTGGAATCGACCTGCACTGTGCGGTTCAGGTCGTTGAGCTGGAAGACGTCGATCTCCAGCGTGTCCTGCGGCCCAATTTTGTAGTCGCCCGTCGCGGGGGCGGCCGTGGCCGCCTGCTCCCGCAGCGCTGCAGCCGCCAGGGCCTGGGCGTGCGCGCCCGTGGCGATCACGGGCGTCGTCAACATCAGGGCCCCCACAGCCGCCGTCACCACACGACCGTTCATCCCAAAATCCCCTAGAGAATAGCTCAGCTCCGCGGAGCGATGCAGCTCATCCAAACTTCGCCTATCAACGTCCCTTTCCCGATCGCGTTCCAGCTCGCGACAGCTTTACAAGGGTTTATCAGTAAGCAGCCTCTGCCATGGAGCGTCGCGTGCGCCATCGGGCGAGGCGGGCGGCGAGGGCCTGGGACAGCACATAGGCGGCGCCCAGCGGGTCGCCGATCATCACGCCGAGGGCCGGGGCCATCCCGCGGCGCCGGCGCACCGCCAGCACCTTCTGGAAGTGCAGCTTGGAGCGGACCTGACGGGCGTGGCCGGCCAGGGCGGCGCGCTCCTTCGGCGACAGACCGGGCTCGTCGAGCAGGGCCCGGCTGGCCTTGGCGTAGGGTCCGAGTTCGGCGGCCCCGTGCGAGCCGCTGATCGAGGCCGCCCGCTCCACCGCCACATAGCCGCAGGCCGGGATCAGGCGGAAGCGCGCGCCGCGCGCCAGGGCCTGGGCGTAGAGCACATAGTCCTCGCCCAGCCTCAGGGTCTCGTCGTAGGCCAGGTTGTGGTCCTGCAGGAAGGCGCGGCGCATCACCGGCTTCAGGAAGCCGAGTTCCTGGCGGTCGCGGCCCTTGCGGCTTACGTTGGCGAGGGCGAAGTCGGCGAGGCTGATATCGGCCGGCAAGGTCAGGGCGCCGCCGGTCAGGGTGGCGGGCGGCTCGTCCTCGCGGCCCTCGACCACACGCAGCAGATCGTCGGCCACGAAGTCGTGGTCCTTCATCTCGGCCAGCAGCGTCTGCAGGCGGCCCGGCAGCCAGTAGTCGTCGGCGTCGAGCACGGTGATGTAGGGGGCCGAGGACGCCCGGATGCCGCGGTTGCGCGCCGCGGCGGGACCGAGGTTGCGCGGCAGGTGCAGCACCTGCAGGCGGTCCGTGCCGTCGTCGACCGAGCGGGCTAAGGCCGCGGTGTCGTCGGTCGACCCGTCGTCCACCACCACCACCTCGCCCACGGCGACCTCGGCCAGGGCCGAGGACACCGCCCGTGCTATGGTCGCGCGCGCGTTCTTCGCGGCGATGATCACGCACACCACACCCGGATGGGCCGCTGCGCCCATGTCAGGCTCCTTCTTCGGTTGAAAATTGCAGCGGACGGGCCGGCTGCGCCCGGCCGCGGCCGCGCAGGGCCTTGGCGACCCGCTCGCGCAGCGGCCGGCTGATCAGGCGCCAGGCGTGCGGACGCTTCACGGCCCGGCTAACGCCGCTCAGCCAGCGCCCGGCCTTGGCCTCGGCGATCACCTGCTCATAGACCCCCCACGACACCAGGCCCTCGATGCGTCGGGACATGGCGCGGACGGCGGCGCGGTCGGCAAGGCCGGCGCGGACCTTGGTGTCGGCGGCGATCATCGCTTTCAGCACCTCGGGCTTGAAGCGGGCGGAAATGGACGCGTCGTGCTTGCGGTAGAGGTAGAGCGCCTCCGGCTCCAGATGCAAGCGGGCGCCCGAGGCGAGCAGCGCGACCAGCAGGTGGAAGTCCTCGCCGGTGCGCAGGCTCTCGTCGTAGCGCACGCCGGTGCGGGCGATCAGGTCCGCGCGCACCAGGGGTTTGACGAAGCCGAGGTCGGGCAGGCGGGAATAGAGACGGCCGGATTCGATGAAGGTCGCCAGGTCCACGCTGCCCAGGCGCTGCGCCATGGCCTTGCCGATGAACGGCGCGCCGCCGGCGAACACGTCGCCGCCGCAGATGAGCTGGTCGTCGGCCACGATCTCGGCGCCCTGCGCCTCGGCGCGGGCAACCAGGCGCTCCAGGCGCTCCGGCAACATCACGTCGTCGCTGTCGACGATGGCGATCCAGGCGCCGCGGGCGGCGGCCAGGGCGCGGTTGCGGGCGGCGGCTGGGCCCCGGTTGCGCGCCTGGGCGAGGACCTTGATGCGCGGATCGGCCTGGGCCAGCACCACGGCCATGGCCAGGCTGCCGTCGGTGGAGGCGTCGTCGACCAGGATCAGCTCCCAGTCCTCCAGGGTCTGGCGCTGGGCCGACTCCACGGCCTGTGTCAGATGGCGCGCGCCGTTGTAGTTGGCCATGACCAGGGAGACCCTGGGCGAGGCGGCTGAGGGCGGGGCCGTCATCAGTTGAACCCCTCCCGCGCCAGCAGGCTGGGCCGCCACGGCCCGGCCTCGGGCCCGGACAGCAGCTGGCGCCAGAAGCCGATCGACCAGGCCAGGTGCATCACCGCCGCGGCGGCCCCCGCGCCGAACGCCTCGCGCCGACCGGTCTTGAGTCCCAGGATCACGCCGCCCAGGAAGCAGGCTCCGAGCCAGGCCGCCGCCGGCAGGGCGAAGACGGGCCCCATCAGGCCGAGCGGCGCGAGCACCGCCGCCGGGAACACCGCCGCCGGCACGAGCTGGCGCAGCCGGGGTTTCTGCCGGTGGCGCAGCAGGGTGCGCGCCCGGCCCTGGCCATAGTTCAGGTATTGGCGGAACAGGGACGTCGCCGTTGTGCGGGGATAGTAGGTCACCCTCACCTCGCCCGACAGCCACACCCGGCCGCCGTGCTGGTTCAGGCGCACGTCGTATTCGGCGTCCTCGTTGGCGCGGAAGCTTTCGTCGTAGCCGCCAGCGCCGAAGAAGTGCTCGAGGTCGAACAGGGCGTGGTGACCGTGGTCGACCCACCCCGAGGCGTTGCCCATGCGGTGGGCCGAGCCGCCCACGCCCAGCACGGAGTTCTGCGCCGCCGCCGCGGCGCTCTGGAAGCCGCCCCCGCCCACAGTGTCCATGGCCACCACCACCGAGGCGGCGCTGGTGCGGCGCGCTTCTGCGACAAGGCGCGAGACATAGGCCTTGGGATAGCCGGCGTGGGCGTCGACCCGCACCATGAAGCGCCGGCCCCGGCCGTGGCGGGCCGCCGCCAAGTTCACGGCGCTGGCCTGCAGCGTTCGCGGATTATCGAGCAGGCGCACGCGACGGTCCTCGCAGGCCATGGCGCGCACGATCTGGACCGTGCCGTCGGTCGAGCCGCCGTCGGCCACCACCACCAGGGGATCGCGCCAGTCGGGATCGTCGAGCAGGTGGCGGATCAGACCCTCGATGTGCCGGGCCTCGTTCAGGCACGGGATCACGGCGAAGGCGCGGTCGGGCTCCAACGGCGTCCGGCTGCGCGGCTCGGGCCGCGCGAAGGCGAAGGTCTCGGAATCGTAGGACCGGAAGCTGCGCCGTTCGACGACGCGCCAACTCCTTTGTTCCGGCTCCGGCTGCCGGTCGTACTCGTCCCCGCTCGTCCCCCGATCGGGTCCAATCATGAACTGTCTCCCGTGTCCGACGCGCCGGACCGACGGGATTAACAGCCAAGTCGGAGGTTCGTTTCACCCAAGCCGGAATTTGTTACTGAACTGTCCCAGGATGAATATAGTAAAAGGTTACCAAAATTCAATAAATCTATACCGATCCCGCCACACTCCGGCCCAGAACACGGCACTTACGAATCGTAACAGTCAAGCTTGTCTTGATATAGTGAAGCTTATATTCATCTTTGCCGGTCACAGCGTCGCTTCGCCCGCACCGACTAGTTATAGTGAAGCTTATATTGGTTCTTGACGGTCAGGAGGCCGCTTCGGCCGCGCCGATCAGATCGCGCAGCCGTGAGGCCAGCACGCCCAGCTCATAGGGCTTGGACAGGAAGGCGAACTCGTCGTCAGCCGCGCCCTGCCCGCCGGCATAGCCCGAGGTGAGCAGGATCGGCAGGTCGGGCCTGAGCTTGCGCGCCGACTTGGCGAGCTGGATTCCGCTCATGCCGCCGGGCATGACCACGTCGGTCATCAGGGCGCCGAAGATCTTCTTGCTCTTGAGCAGGGCGAGCGCAGCCTTGGCGTTGGGGGCGACCACCACGGCGTAGCCCAGGCCGCTCAGCATCTCCACGACGAGAGCGCGCACCTGTTCGTCGTCCTCGACCACCAGCAGCTCCTCCGAGCCGCCGACCACCGTCTTGGCGACCACGGGAGGCGCGGGAGCCGAGAGCGCCGTCCGGTCGGTGAGCGGCAGGTAGAGCTGGAACAAGGTGCCCTGCCCCTCCCGGCTCTGCACCCGCACCTCGCCGCCCGACTGCTGCATGAAGCCATAGACCTGGGCCAGGCCCAGGCCCGAGCCCTTGCCCACCTCCTTGGTCGTGAAGAACGGCTCGAACACGTGCTTGGCGACCTCCTCGGGCATGCCGCAGCCGGTGTCCTCGACCTCGATCACCGCGAAGTCGCCATCGGCGATGGCGCCAGCCGCCGCGCGGCCGGAGAGGCGCCCGGAGGCGCGCCCGGAGACGCGTGAAGCGCGAATGGTCAGCCGGCCGCCTTCGGCCATGGCGTCGCGGGCGTTGACCGCCAGGTTCAGCAACGCCGTCTCCAGGTGAGCCGGATCGACCTCGACCCTCAGTTCCTCCCCCGCCGGCTCGGAGACCACGGTCACCGCCTCGCCCACCGCCTGGACGATCAGCGACAGGAAGTCGGCGATCAGGGTGTCGACGTTGGTCACCTCCGACCGCAGCCGGTCGCGACGGGCGAAGGCCAGAAGCTGGCGGTTGAGCGCCTGGCCACGCTCGGCGGCCTGGCGGATCGCCTGCAGCTTGAGCAGCATGGGGCTGCCGGCCTCGGCCCGGCGTATCATCATGTCGGCATTGCCCATGACGATGGTCAAAAGGTTGTTGAAGTCGTGGGCCACCCCGCCGGTAAGCTGGCCGACAGCCTCCATCTTCTGGGCCTGGGCGAGCTGCTCCTCGAGCGCCTTGTGCTCGGTCACGTCCTGCAGGCTGCCGAACAGCACGGGGCCATCGTCGGACGAAGCGGCGATGCCGCGGTCGAGGAAGCTGCGGTAGGCGCCATCGGCCCCCTGCCAGCGGTACTCGCAGGCATAGGTCCCGGTCTCCAGCGCGCCACGCAGGGCCTCGGCCACGCGGCCCGAGTCCTCCGGATGCACCCGGCCGAAGCCGAAGCCGGGTTCGTCGACGAAGCGGCTGGGGGCAAAGCCACACACCGTCACGGCCTGTTCGGACACGAACAGGGGTGCGAACGGCGGCTCGGCGGCGCGGGCGTGGATCACGATCGGCAGGGACTTGAAGATCGCGTCCTGCCGTTCCTGGGCCCGGCGCAGGGCACGCTCGGCCTCCAGCTTCTCGGCGTGGACCTTGGCGTTCTCGTCGATGAGGGCCTTGAGCCGCTCGGCCTGGCGGCTGACCTCCATCGTCTTCAGATGCAAGTCGACCAGCACCCCGACCTTGGACCTCAGGATGAACGGGTCTACCGGCTTGAACACCACGTCCACGGCGCCGGCGGTGTAGGCCTGGAACAGGTGCGCCTCGTCGCGGAACACCGCCGTCACGAAGACGATCGGGATGTGCTTGGTGCGCGGATGGCCGCGGATGAAGCGGGCGGTCTCGTAGCCGTCCATCTCGGGCATGTGCAGATCGAGCAGGATGACCGCGAAGTCGCCATCGAGCAGCTGGCGCAGGGCTTCCTTGCCCGATTGGGCGACCACCAGCTCGTGCCCCAGGTCCTCCAGGGCCTGGACCGCGGCAAAGGCGTTGCGCTCGTCGTCGTCGACGATCAGCACCCGCGCCTCGGGGGCCGGGGCCGACGCCTTTGCCGGCACCGCTGCTGAGACCGCTTGGATCACGCCCATCCGTCAGCCCGCGCTGGGAGCCGAGACCGGTTCGGACGCCAGGCGCAGCGCATCGACCCGCTGCAGCGACACGCGCAACACCGACACCAGCTGGTCCACGTCGACCGGCTTGGAAACATAGTCCGACGCTCCGGCCTGGATGCACTTCTGCCGGTCGCCCTTCATCGCCTTGGCCGTGACCGCGATCACCGGAAGGTCTCCGAAGCGTCCCCGCGAGCGGATCTCGCGAATGGTTTCGTACCCATCCATGTCAGGCATCATGATGTCGACCAGCACCATATCCACCTGGGACAGGCTGTCCATCAGCTCCAGGCCCGCCCGGCCGCTTTCGGCGTATTGCAGGGTGATGCCGTACTCCTCGAGCGCGCTGGCCAGGGAGAAGATGTTGCGGATGTCGTCGTCGATCACCACCGCGGTGCGGCCCTGCAGCAGGGCGTCGGCGTGGCGGGTCCTGGCGACGATGGCCTTGGCCGGGTCGGACAGGCCCTCGATCGGGGCGTGCATCAGAAGACTGGTCTGGTCGACCAGTTGCTCCAGGCTGCGCGACAGGCGGGCCTGGCCGTTGAACACCGCCAGGCGCAGGCGGCGGTCGTCCTCGGCCTCCAGCTCCTCGGGCGCATAGATCACCGTCGGGCAGACCGCGGCCTGGTGCTCGCGCAGCAGGTCGATGAGCGCGCTCACCGTCGACTGGCGGGCGTCCGCGATGACACAGGCCTGCACGCCGGCCTGGGTGGCGATCGCGGCGGCCTCGGCCAGGCCGGGCGCGATCTCGATCTCGCCGAACGCGTCACGCAGGGCCCCGGCCGCCTCGCCGTCCTGGCCGGCGAACACCACCCGGCGGCTCTCGGCCGAGACGAACTTCTTGACGTGGTCGAGGGTCGAGACCACCGCCTCGCGCTCCACCGGCTTGGAGGTGAAGCCGTAGGCGCCCAGCGACAGGCCGAGCGCCGCCTGGTCGTCCGCCGACATCACCTGCACCGGGATGTGCCGCGTCTCGGGCGTGCGCTTGAGCATGTCGAGCAGGGCCAGGCCGTCCATGTCCGGCAGGCCGATGTCGAGCATGATGGCGTCGGGCTGGAAGCGGCGGGCCAGCGACAGCACCGCCATGCCTTCGCCGGTGACCACGCCCTTGAAGCCGCCGTCGCGCACCAGCGACAGCAGGATGGCGGCGAAGCGCGGGTCGTCCTCGACCAGCAGCACCACCCGGTCGTCGCGCTCGATCTCGTCGCGATCGTCCTGCACCGCCTCGATGGCCTCGGCCGAGGCGGTGGCGGTGGTGATGCGAAACACCGGCGAGTTGGGCGCGGGGCGCATGGGCAGAACGGCCTGGGGCGCGCCCGGGCTGAAGTTGAGCGGCAGGTAGAGCGAGAAGGTCGAGCCCTCGCCGCTCTTGCTCACCACGGTCAGTTCGCCGCCCAGCATGCGGGTGATCTCGCGGCTGATCGACAGGCCCAGGCCCGTGCCGCCGTACTTGCGGCTGGTGGTGCCGTCGGCCTGCTGGAAGGCCTCGAAGATCAGGCGCTGCTTGTCCTCGGGAATGCCGATGCCCGAGTCGCTGACGCTGAACGCCAGCACCTGGCCGGCATTGTTCAGGTGGTCGTTGGCCGGGCTCCAACCGCGTTGCGCCCGCTTCACCGACAGCGACACCCCGCCCTGTTCGGTGAACTTGAAGGCGTTGGACAGCAGGTTCTTGATGATCTGCTGCAGCCGTTTGTCGTCGGTGTACATGGCGTGCGGCAGTTCGGCATCGACGTCGATCGTGAAATCCAGCCGCTTATTCTGGGCGATCTGGGCGAAGGTGCGGTCCATCTGGTCGCGCAGGCCCGAGAACGACATCTCGCCGATGTCCAGGGTGACGGTGCCGGACTCGATCTTCGACAGGTCGAGGATGTCGTTGATCAGGCCGAGCAGATCGGAACCCGCGCTGTGGATGTTGCGGGCGAACTCCACCTGTTTGTCGGTCAGGTTGCCGTGGCTGTTCTCCGACAGCATCTTCGACAGGATCAAGAGGCTGTTGAGCGGCGTGCGCAGCTCGTGGCTCATGTTGGCCAGGAACTCCGACTTGTACTTCGAGGTCAGGGCCAGTTGCTCGGCCTTCTCCTCCAGCGCCATCTTGGCCTGCTCGACCTCGCGGTTCTTGGCTTCCACCTGCTGGTTCTGCACCGACAGCAGCTTGGCCTTGTCCTCCAGTTCGGCGTTGGTGGTCTGCAGCTCGTCCTGCTTGGTGCGCAGCAACTCCTCGGACTGGCGAAGCGACGCGGCCTGCTGCTCCAGCCGGTCGTTGGTCTTCTTCAGCTCCTCCTGCTGCGCCTGCAACTCGGAGGTCAGCAACTGCGACTGCTTGAGCAGGCCTTCCGTCCGCATGTTGGCGGCGATGGTGTTGAGCACGATGCCGATGGATTCCATCAGCTGGTCGAGGAAGCTCTGGTGGGTCTCCGAGAACTCGCCGAAGGTGGCCAGCTCGATCACCGCCTTCACCTCGCCCTCGAACAGGGCCGGCAGGACGATGATGTTCAGCGGCGCCGCCTCCCCCAGGCCCGAGGAGATCTGGACGTAGTCCTTGGGCACGTTGGTCAGCAGGATGCGCGACTTCTCGTGCGCGCACTGCCCGACCAGGCCCTCGCGCAGGCGGAACTGGTTGGCCAGGTGCTTGCGGTTGTTGAAGGCGTAGCTGGCGGCCAGGTTCAGCACCATCTGGGCGTCCTCGTCGCGGTCCGAGACGTAGAACACCCCGTGCTGGGCGTTGATCAGCGGGGCCAGTTCCGACAGCACCAGGTTCGACACCGTCGACAGGTCCCGCTCGCCCTGCAGCATGCGGGTGAAGCGGGCGAGGTTGGTCTTCAGCCAGTCCTGCTCGGTGTTCTTCAACGTCTGATCCTTCAGGTTGCGGATCATCTCGTTGATGTTGTCCTTCAGCGCGGCCACTTCGCCCGACGCCTCCACGGTGATCGACCGGGTCAGGTCGCCCTTGGTCACGGCGGTGGACACCTCGGCGATGGCGCGCACCTGGGTGGTCAGGTTGGCGGCCAGTTCGTTGACGTTGTCGGTCAGGTCGCGC
>DASYBX010000196.1:0-7293 GCA_036500495.1 Caulobacteraceae bacterium | reverse complement strand
CCAGACCCTGTCGCTCGGCAACCCCCAGACCGAAGCCGCCATCGCCGCCGCCAAGCGCGCCGAATAGTGCTGTTTGGGCGCGGGCCGGATCGCTTCCTTTTGACACGCGATCGAAGGGCGGCCGCCGTTGCAATTTGCGGTGACGCGGCGCCATTGTTCCCGTGACGCGTATCGCCGTTCGCGCTGGCCGGAGGCGGCCCTGGGCCTTTGCCCGCGCGGCGGGGGAGGACCTCTTGAAGATGTTTGTGAAGAATGGCCGGGCGTCGGGGCGATCGATCGTGCTTGCCTTGGCCGGCTGCGTGGCCCTGCTGGCGGCGACCTGCGCCGCGCCGGCGTCGCACGCGCAGCCCATCGTTCATGTGGACACGCCGAGCGACTATGCCCAGCCGGACCCTGAGGTCATCTTCGGCAAACTGCCCAACGGGCTGACCTATGCGGTCAAGCAGATCAAGGCCAACGAGGGCGCCTCGATGGTGCTCTACATGAAGGCCGGCGCTTTCGACGAGCAGGCCGGCGAGAGGGGCATCGCCCACTTCATCGAGCACATGGCCTTCCGCGGCACCGCCCATTTCCCGGCCGGGACCCTGTTCCCAAAGCTGGCGCAACAGGGCATCGCCGCCGGGCGTGACCAGAACGCCGGCACGGCCCTTTACGGCACCACCTTCTTCATCGACCTGCCCAAGGCCACGGATCCCGCGCTCGACCTCAGCTCGACCTGGCTGCGCGACGTGGCCGACGGCCTGCTGCTGAAACCCGAGGACGTGGACGGCGAGCGGGGCGCGGTGCTGTCGGAACTGGCCGAGCGCCAGAGCATCGGCCGCACCGGGGCGGAGGCTTCCGAGAGCTTCTTCGCGCCGGGCATGCGCGGCGCGGCGCGTTCGGCCGGCGGATCGGTGGACGTGGTCAAGGCCGCCAACCCGGCCCTTCTGCGCGCCTTCTACGAGCGCTGGTACCGGCCGGAGAACGCCATCCTGGTGATCACCGGCAACCGGCCACCGGAGGTTTTCAAGGCCCTGATCGAGAAGCAGTTCTCGTCCTGGACCAACAAGACGCCGATCGCACCGCGTCCGTCGGCCGGCGCCTTCGACTTCAAGCGCCAGACCGACGTCCAGGTGTTCGTCGATCCCCAGGCCCAGAGCGCGGTGGAGGTCTGCCGCTTCACCCCGGCCAAGCCGCACCTCCCCGAGGGGCTGGAATCCTGGATAGACCGGCATGCCAACGACGCCTGGTCCTTCGCCCTGAGTCAGCGCCTGTCGCGGGCCGCGGAAAGCGAAGCCGCGCCCTTCAGTCGCGCCTCGGTGGCCGAGTCGAGCCAAGTCTACTACACGCTCGACGAAGCCTGCGTCAGCGCCCAGCCGCCGACGGCGGGGGACTGGAGCAAGGCCCTGGCCGAGCTTTCCCGGCAGCTGCGTTCGCTCGACGCCTTCGGCGTCACCGACGCCGAGTACGCCCAGTTCCAGATCGGCGTGATCAACCGGGCCACCGCCTCGGTCGACAACGTCGACAAGCGCGGTCCGCACGACATCACCGAGACCATCCTGGCCAATCTGATCAGCGGTGACACCTTCGACACGGCCGGGGAAGACCGCCGGATGCAGCTGACGGCCCTGAGCCGCCTGACCCGCGACAAGGTCAACGCCGCCTTCCACGCACGCTGGTCCAGCGGCGCTCCGCCCCTGATCTTCGTCACCGCGCCCACGGCCATCGACCGGAGCCAGGTGGCCTCGGCCTGGCGCGAGCAGCAGACCGTGGCGGCCGAGCCCATCACCGGCCCCACGGCCAAGGATTGGCCCTATGCCTTGGCCAGCCAGCCCGGCAAGGTGGTGAAGCGCGAACTCATAGCGGACCCCGGCTTCGTCCGGCTCACCTTCGCCAATGGTCTGGTGGTCAACTTCAAGCAGTCGGCCCTGGTCAAGGACCGCTACATGGCCCTCGCCCGCATCGGCGACGGGCTCCGGGTGCTGCCGGCGGGGGACCGCTTCAAGGCCACTCTCGGCGCCGCGGCCCTCAGCGTGGGCGGGTTGGGCAAGCTCAGCGGCCAGGAGGTTGCCGACTACTGCCGCCAGCGTGGCTGTTTCGTGGGCCTGACCGCCGCTCCCTCGGCCTACTCGCTGCTGGGCGCCTCCAAGCCCGGCGACCTGCAGATGGAGCTGCAACTGATGGCCGCCTTCCTCAGCGACCCCGGCTTCCGCCCTGAGCTGAACGCCCGCGTGCCGGTGCTGGCCGACGCCTATGTCCGCGGCATGACCCTCGATCCCGTGCGCATGGCCGACCAAGCCCGGCTGGAGGCCGCCATGCCCGATGCGACGCCGCCCTCGCGCGATGTGCTGTCGCACTACACCGCCGCCGACTTCGACCGCATCCTGCGGCCGGTGCTCACCCACGAGCCGATCGAGCTGACCCTGGTCGGCGACCTGACCGAGATCCAGGTGACCGCGGCCCTGAGCCGCACCCTGGGCGCCCTGCCGCCGCGCACCGCTTCGGCCGCCGCCAACGTCAAGGCCGAGCACCTGTCCTACGACAAGGTCAAGGCCGCTTCGGTCCAGGCTTATCACCTGGGGGCCAAGGACCGCGCCGCCCTGCTCTTGACCTGGCCGCTGTTCACCCCGGCCGCTGACCGCACCCGCGAGCAGCACGTCCTCGCCCTGGTGGCGGGCATCTTCCAGAACGCCGCCTTCGACGAGATCCGCGAGAAGCTCGGCAAGAGCTACACCCCGTCCGTCGCCCTGTCGTTCCAGGAAGGCGACCAGGGCAGCCTCAACCTCGTGGTCCAGTCCGCGCCGGCCGACCTCGGCGGGATCTCCGACAGCGCCGCCAAGATCGCCGAGCGCCTGGCGTCCGGCCAGATTACCAAGCAGGATCTCGACCGCGTACGCATCCCCATCGTCAGCAAGTCCGGCGAACGGCGCGAGAACGAAGGCTGGTGGCTGGCGGCCATGGACGGATCGGCGCACGACGGCGAGGAGCTGAAGAACCTGCTGACCTACGACGAGGACATGCGCACCATCACCCTCGACGAGGTCAAGGCGGCGGCCCGCAAGTGGCTGGCGCCCAAGCCCCTGGTCGCCCGGGCCATGCCCCAGGCCACGGCCTCCGCCGCCAAATAGGGTGGCCCCCGGGAAAGGCGCAGGGCGGACGTCCGCCCGCACCTCTTCCAGAGGAGAGGTGGCGCGCGCCTGGGTCGCACTTCCGCCGGGGGCGCCGCGGGCGCATTCTGGGCGCCAGGAGCAGACCTTGCATCTCGACCGCCTTCGTAAATCAGCCCTGGCCCGGCCGGCGGCATTCCTGGCGCTGTGCGTCCTGGCGCCGCTGGCCATCTATGCGGGATTCAACGCGTGGCTGGCGCTGGACCGGCGTCAGGCCGGCCAGACCCAGCAGTCGGTGGCGGGGGTCAGGGCGCTGGTCGAGAACATCGACCGACAGATCGCCACCGGCCTGGCCGACGCCGAGACCCTGGCCGAAGCCCCGGCCCTGGACCAGGTGAACGGGCGCCCGGCCAATCTGCAGGTGTTCGAGGAGGTCGCCCGCCGCACAACCCTGCGCCATCCCGAATGGCTGACCGTGGTGTTGCTGGCTCCTGATGGTCGCTGGATGTTCAGCACTCGGCCCGACAACGACGTGGGGGATCGCCAGGTCGAGGACCGGCCCAGTTTCGAACGCGCCGTCAGCACCGGCCAACCGGTGGTCGGCGACATCGTGCGCGGCAAGCACGGCAAATGGGGCATCGCGCTGCGCGCCCCGGTCGTGCGCGACGGCAAGGTGGCCTACGTCGTGACCGTTGTGGTCGACCCCAGGCTCATACGCCAGACCCTGTCGACCCTGCGCATGCCAGGCCCGTGGGTCACCTTCGTGGTCAACGCCCAAGGCCATCTGGTGGCCCGCCTGCCCGACGACGGCGGCCGCTCGCTCGGCGCAGTGGTCAGCGCCGAGGGCCAGGCCGCGCGGGCCCGCGGCGGCGGCGGCGGCTATCACGGGCATCTGCTGAGCGGGGCGGAGAGCCAAGCCTTCTACTGGATATCGCCCCAGTCGCACTGGTCGGCCCATACGGCGGAGGCCCGCGCCCTGTGGGAGGCGCCCCTGCGCCAGATGTTGGTCACCATGATGGCCGGCTTCCTGGCCTGCCTGTTCGTGGCGCTGCTTCTGGGCGTCCTGTGGCTGCGCGACTTCGAACAGGGCCGACGCCAAGGCGCAGCGGTCGAGCTCGCCACCCGCATCGATGCGCTCGGCCGGCTGACCGGTGGCGTGGCCCACGATTTCAACAACCTGCTGACCGTGATCCAGGGCAACACCGACATCCTGTCCCGGCGGGTGAAGGGCCAGGCCGCCGCCGAGCGCCCGATCGCCGCAATTCGCGCCGCCACCGAGCGCGCCGCCAAGCTCACCCGCCAGCTCCTGGTGTTCGCCCGCGGCGGTCCGGCCGAGTCCACGCCGGTGGACCTGGCGCGGCGGGTGCTCGATCTCCTGGGCGCCATGTCCCAACTGGTCGGCGCGGGGGTGGTGATCGAGACCGACTTCGAGCCCGGCTTGCCGCAGGTCTCCGTCGACCCCCTGCAACTCGAGGCGGCCCTGCTCAACCTCGCCGCCAACGCCCGCGACGCCATGGGCGGACAGGGCATGCTGTACTTGAGGCTGCGCCGCGACGGCGACTGGGTCGCCCTGCAGGTGCGCGATGAAGGAACCGGCTTCGATCCGGCCGTCCTGCCCCGGGTTTTCGATCCCTTCTTCACCACCAAGCCGATCGGCGAGGGCACGGGCCTGGGTCTTTCGCAGGTCTATGGCCTGGTCAAGGGCGCGGGCGGGCGCGTGGAAGCGGGCAATGCGCCGGGCGGCGGGGCTCTCATCTGCCTGTTCTTCCCGCCGGCGGACGTGGCCGAGCCGGCCGCCGAGCCCGAGGTCAAGTCCGTCGTCAGCGTCCAGCCCCTCGGACCCAATGCCCACAATCTGGGCGAGGCGGTGATCCTGCTGGTGGACGACAATGAAGCGGTGCGGTCCACCGCCGCCGCCTATCTGCGCGAGGTGGGCCTGGCGGTGCTGGAGGCGGGCGACGCCGCCGCGGCCCTGCGGATGCTCGAGAGGGGCGAGACCGATGCGGTGGTCAGCGACATCGCCATGCCCGGCGAACTCGACGGCATTGGCCTGGCCGAAGCCATCCGCGCCGACTGGCCGCATCTGCCGGTGTTGTTGGTGTCCGGCTTCAGCGAACGGGTCGCCGAGGCCCACGCCCGTGGCTTCCCGGTGATCAACAAGCCCTACGGCCTGCCCGAACTGGAGCGCCGCCTCCGGCTGCTGGTCCAGCCGAAGGCTGCCGCCTCCGCCTGATCACGCTCCTTAGTTCAGCCCTGCGCGGTTGATCTTGTCCATCTCGCCCTGGCCGATGTCGGCTTGGCGGGCGGTCTGGACCTTGCCGATCTCGGCCGAGGCGCCGGCGGGGGTGTTGTCGGCGCTGCGCAGCAGCACGTCGACCGGGCCCATGCCCGGGCCGGTGCGGAAATAGACGGTGGTCTTGCCCTGCTGCGGCGTGACCACGATCTCCTTCGACACCAGGTCGCCGCCGTCAGGCCGCGCCAGGGACACACCGACCCGGCCGGCGGTGGCCTTGACCTCGACCTTGACGATCGAGCCGGCGTCGATGGCGGTCTGGTCCAGGGGCGCGCCGACGCCGCCGAAGTCGAACGACGAGGCCGGCAGGGTGACGGTCTGCGGCGGCGCGCCGAGCGCGGCCTGCTCGGGCAGGCGCACGAAGGCGACGGATGAATCGGCCCACTTGGGCTGACCCTTGAACGCCCCGGCCAGGACGAAGCCCAGGGCCAGACCCACGATCAGTCCCACCGCGGCGCCGCCGATGAAGGCGCGAGTCACCGGCGCGAGGCCGAGGCGGGCGGCGGGGGCGTGGGGGTGATCGACGCGGTCGGTGGTCATGCCGGATCTCCAAGCGGGTCCCTGTCGGTAACCCAGGTCACAGAGGAAAACGACGGAAACGGGGCAAGCGTTGCATTGGGGTTTCCGTGGGCTGTCCAAGGCAATGATCCATTCACCGTGTTTGGCAGGCGGCCATTAAGCAGCCGGGTTCACTATGAATGGCCAAGTCTCGGAAAGACCTCGTCGATGAACATCCAGGAGCACCTGAAGGCCTTTGATTGCTGGCTCTCCAGCCGCATCGAAGAGGCGCACGCCGGCCACAAGGACCTGGCTTTCCGCGATCTCGCCATCGACCTGCCGGCCCACGGCGCGCCGTGGGAATACAGCCTGCTGGAGCCGGGCGGCCGCACGCCCCAGGGCGAGGGCTGGAGCGTCTATCGCCTGCACGGCGTGTGGCCCGAAGCCGCCGCGGAGACTGCGGGCGAAGCGCGCTCGTTCGAAGCGCATGGCCGCCGCTCGTTCATCGGCATCATCACCGACGCCCTGTTCGGCCGCGAAACCGCCGCCCACCGCTGACGCCGGCCCGGAGGGCTGGTAAACCAGCCCGGTGAACACCGCCGGCTCCCACAAGTTCGCCTCGATCCAGATATTGCGCGCCGCCGCGGCCCTGTCCGTGGCCCTGTTCCACGCCGCGCAGTGGTCTCATCTGGGGTCGCATCTGGATTTCGCGGTAGCCGCCGCCGGGGTGGACGTGTTCTTCGTCATCTCGGGCTTTGTCCTGTGGACCGCTTGTGAGGCGCGCCCGCCGGGCTCCGCAGCCTTCCTCCTGGCGCGGGCCGGCCGCATCCTCCCGCTCTACTTGATCGTCACCCTCGTGGTCTTCGCCGCCGCCCTTCTGGCTCCCATGGCCCTGCCGATCGTGCTGCCCGAGGGTCGCCACCTGGTCCTGTCGCTGTTGCTCCTGCCGCACACCGACCCCGCCGGCGGCCCGTTCCCGCTACTGCCCACCGGCTGGACCCTGACCTACGAAGCGTTCTTCTACCTGGTCATGGCCCTGGCCCTGGCGTCGCCCCGGGACCGGCGGCTGCAGATCGTGTCGGGCCTGCTCCTGGCCGCGTCCCTGGTCGGGTTCGGCTATCACGGCTGGTACACCCTGCTGGCCAACCCGCTGCTTCTGGAGTTCCTGGCCGGGATCGCCCTGGCGCGGGCCTGGGCCAAGGGGGACATCGCGCGCCTGCCGCGCGTCTGCGGTCCCCTGATGATCGCAACGGGCCTCGCCGTGCTCGCCGCCTGCCAGCTCAGCGGCCTCAGGGACGACTTCCTGCGGCCGTTCGTCTGGGGTCCGCCGGCCGCCTTGATCGTCGCGGGCGCCTTGAAGCTGGAGGCCGATGGCCGCATCGGCGCGGGGCCATTGGCCCGGACCTTGGCGGCCGA